>NZ_CP028136.1:4067272-4380140 GCF_003024155.1 Christiangramia fulva | reverse complement strand
CGCCGGTGACGTAATTAATATCGGAAGGGTAGGGGGCATTCCACTGAAAGAATTCTGAAACGATGGTAGTACCACCTCCACAGGTTTCATCAAGTAAAGCCTGCAATGCTTCTTTAAGGTCAAAACCGTTATCGATCTGGTGGAAATTGGAATCATAAACGATCTTACCGCCGTTATTGAGTTGCGGTATTTCCCGTATATATCTTTTTGTGGTACCGTCACAGGCATCGAACAATGTCCACGCATCCCCGGGATCATAATCACAGGGACAAATAAGATACATGATAATGTCTTTATAGAAATAAGTGTCCCCAACCCGCTCTTCGGTATCGTAAACATAACCAATGGTAATGCCCATATCTACGCTGTAAGTATCCAGACCGAGATCAAAGAGGTTGATATCATCATCAGAATCGTCCATGCAGGTATAGTCATCCAGGTTCTTCACCTTGAATTTTACGGTGCATCGGTCAATATCCCATTTGCCGTCGCTGCTGGAGAAAGTGCCGGTAAATTTTAAATCGTCGGGAAGCTGCGACTGGCAGTCGTTATAAATACGGAAAGTGTGAAGCTTGCAACGGTCATCACCCTGTTCGATAGATAGGAAATATTTAAAGTCATCGCCCTGAAAAGTTATTTCCTTGATCTCTTTTTTAAAATCATAACGGCGTTCATTATCCCGGGTATAGGAAATATTGTTGTCTTTCCCCATGAGCGGGGAAACTTCACGTACTCCGTCGGTATTTTCTACTTCATACCTCATGACTTTTTCCTATATTTCTTAACTGTATTCCCCTGCTTGACATAGAAATATTCCGGGGTTTGCCAGGTCTTTATTTCCTGATCCCGCTCTTTCTTATAACCTTCGAATTCATTTTTAAAAGTTTCCTTGAAATCTTTTATTTCTTTTAAAACCGAAATATCCTGTTCCGCAGCATCGCGTTTGGCATTCTGAGCATCGACATACACTTTATTGACCCGTTCCACGATCTGGATTGTTTTCTGTCCCATTTTAGGCATATCGTAGTGGTTGCGAATGGAGGTTTCCAGGTCCTTTTCGCCGCGGCTGTCTGAGATCATGGCTTTTAATAAATGATCATAGGCCCTTTGCTGTTTGGGATTGAGGGCATAGAGATCTTCCCCGTTTTCTACTTCAGAAACTTTTTCTCCTGTTTTGGAATTATACACCCCGAACCCCTCTTCTTCATGAGTAGGACCTGACAGGTGAACTTTTCCTCTTTGAAGTCCTTTTCTATAAGTAGGTACATTTCCTATTGCCTGAAAAGCTTTCACCTTAGCAATAGAGAAAGCTCCCAGCATGGTAGCGATGAGTCCGATTGCCAGTGGAACCCCGACAAATGGAATTTTAGATGCCCATTTGAAAATATTGGAAGAGGCGGTTACCAGGTTGTTTAACTGACTAACGGTATCGATAAGAAACTCGGCTTTTGCGAGTGCTGCCTTACGCTTCTGAGCTTTTCGTAGTTCTTCTTCTTCCTGCTTCTTTTGCTGTTTTAAGTTTTCAAGATCGGCCTGACGTTGCTCATAATTATTTGCATAACCCTCTTCATAAAGTTCTCGTTCCCGGTCTAGTTGATTTTCCACTCCGTCAATAGCATCTTCAAGGGACCGGACTCTATCCTGATGCTGACTTATTTCAGCATTGAAAATAGTAGCCAGTGAATCATAGGTGGTTTTTATAGCCGTGGCTACACCATCGGCAAATTCTTCAGCGGCACCACCTTCAAGCCCAAGACTTTCCGCTAACTGTCTTGCAAAACTTTCTACAGATTTTGTCCACTTTTCAAAATCATCGATTAGCTTTTCAAAAGGGGAAAGCTCCTTGAATTCATTCAGTTCCTTTTTAATACCCTTAAGAGCCTGAACAGTTTCCAGAATCTGATTCGCGACTTCTTCTCCGAAGGTTTCTTTGAGTTTTCTAGCTACCTCTTCTAAAATTCTGGGATCGGAATCTGTAAATAAGTGTCCGATTAGCTCATCAAAAAGCGACTGATCTCCTATGTCTTTAAGGCTCTCCTTATAAAGAGATAGTGTCTGGTTGAGATAATCTTCCTGAAGTTTTAATAACTGGAGTTCCTTTACGCTTTCATTCTGAACAAGATCTTTATTGTTGGCCTGGTATATTTTTAAAATGGCCTCAGCAGTTTTTCTTTCCCTTTCAATACGATCCAGCCCCCGGTTTAGATCGAACGTATTGGTCTCCTGTTCCTGTACGTTATCGACTCGAAGTAATACGGCCTGCAGCTCTTTTTTCTTCAACTCGTCATTGGTCTGATCAATCTGGTCTTTTAATTCCTTCCGGATATTGTCCCATTTCTCCTGGATTGCTTTACGCTGCCGATCTTCATCAGAAAGTATCACCTCATTGATGGCATTGAGCGCATTGAGTTTTACTTTCTCCAGCTGATCATTGTATTTATCATCAATGGCTTTGAGACGTTTATTCAAATCTTCATAGGCTATGCCGGTTTCCTCATTGTAAAGTTTATTGAATTCCTTGATCAGTTCCAGTTTCTTTTCCTGCGAAAGTTCAAGGCTTTCTATCTGTTTAGCATAGGATTCTTTTTGATCCTGGAACTGGTCCTTTAAAATTTGTTTTTCGCGCTCACGATCATTTTCAATTAGAGAAGTTTTGACGTCACGTTCCCTTTTGATAAGTTCTTCAAATAATGATGCGAGCTTCTTTAAACTATCTTCCAGTTTTTTGTTAGTTTCATCAATAGTGATCCCAAGTTCTTCATAATCTTTTTGAGCCTGGTCCCTGAATTTCTGGAAAGAATCAAAGGCGGCTTTTGCCTCGGCATCCAATTCATCCGCTGCTTTGGTATTTCGCTGCCTCGCAGCTTCTTCAATGGTTACATTGCCTTTATCTTTTCGGAATTTATTGACCGCTGAAGAAAAGAAGGAGGTCAGGTAATCTTCCGGGGTTTCTTCTAGGCTGTTTCTTTTTTCAAGGGCATCTTTTGTTTTTTGAACGGCCAGTTGATAGGCGGCTTCGGCGCGGGCCTTATTCTCTAAATAAGTAATATATTTGGGTCCCTGTTCAATCAGTTTCTTTTCAAGCTCCTTATAATCCTTAACGTTACCCAGCGTTTTTCCCTGGGTTTCGTTAAATTTTTTAACCGCCTCATCCTGTTCTTTCGTAGTAAGGTTATGTTTATTAACCTGGTCTGTTAATAACTTAAGTTCCGCTATTTGCTCCCCATAGAGATCATTCGCTGCTTTATTGATCTCGTTCATTTGCTTGGCTTTCTCGCTGGTAATTCCAATAGCCTTAGCGATATCTTCCCAATAATATACAGCGGCAGCAATACCTCCTATGAGCAATCCTATTCCAGATAGTTTTAAAGCCGCACTAAGCCTTGCCGTGGCAGTGGCACTAGCATTGGTGGCAATGGTATATTGTTCCCGTAAATAGATGAGTACACGGGTAGATAGCGCACTTTTTTTGGCAAGTTCGGCCTGTACTGCCTGCAAGCCATTTAATAAAGCAATGGCCCCGTTTAGTTTGATCAGTGCCTCTTTAAGATCTTCATTTTGAGAACCAAATAAGGCCTCGGCACCCTGAATAGCAGAAAACACTCCTACCAGTGCCGAAAATGAACCGATCAATTGATCCAGCCCTTCAGTATTGCTGGAGATATCTTTTATTTCTTCATTGGTGTCATTTAAGGCCTGTTGATAGGCTTCGGCTTTACCCCTTAATTCTTCCCAACGGCTAGATCCTCTTTTTCCTTCCAGTTCCAACTTAGCCAGTTCATCTTTTATCTTTCGAAGATCGGTACTTAGTCGTGAAGAAGATTCGCTGTTTTTCTTGAATTCCTGTTCCTGTTCAGCCAGAGCAACGGTAAGCTCGTTTACTTTTTCTTTGGCTGCTGATTGCTCTTTCTGAAGGTCAACAAAGGTCCCGGCTGATTTTTGAGATACCGGCCTGTTCTGGTATTCCGCAACTGCCTGATTGACTCTATCCAGATATTTTTGAGCATCTTCGAGTTCCTTTCTGGTACCTGCGATCTTTTGGGTGGTCTCCTGAAATTTATTACCGTATTCATCGAGGTTGGTGTCTTTTATTTTATCCTCAAAAAACTTAGCCACTACCTCGGTAGCTTCAAATTCATCCTGGGCGTTTTTAAGTTTTTCGGTGAGATAATCAATATCATCAAGACTCAGGTTAAAATCAATATTAAACCCTTGATTTTTTCCTATTTCCTTTAAAGCCTGGTTGAATTTTTTCAGGTCTTTATCATCAAAAGAATTCTTTGTCTGACTGGCCAGTGACTTGAATTGTTTTTCTAATTGCTGGACGCTTTTCCCTTCATTAACTACCTGGGTAATGTTATCTTTTATTTTCTGATTGACTTTATTGTAAGCGGTCTCAGTGGTTTTGGCGTAGTCTTTATAGGCTTTCTCGGCTTTGGCAATGTCTTCATTATGCTTATCCCAGAACTTGGTAAGGTCAAGCATCTGCGGTTTTAAATTCCCGAGATCGAGCGCCGCTTTGAAATAGATTTCATCATCAGTATTAGGCATAACGGTAGTTTTGAAGTGGTTACCGTTATTTTTGAGCCACGGGAAGGCTCCTGTGAAGGTTATTCAAATATATTAAAAAATACCCATGCGTGGATATTTAGCCTCAAACTCAGCCCGTTTTTCATGGTTCTGGATCACGTGGTAAAACTCTTCTTCCCACATGCCTTTCAAAGTTTCGTATTGCGTGATATCCCCTTTGGTCATCTGGTAGAGCATGGAAGACCATTCTTTTTCGATCCTGATCTTTTCAATGTCGGTGTAAACTACGCCTCTTTCTTTGGACTTTCCTTTGGCTGCGATTCTTTTGAAATATCCTGAATGAACCTGATGTAATCTTTGCGAACGCTTGGCAGCACACTCAGAACTAACAAAAAAAAACCCTGAAAGTCATATCCCCCTTCCTGCCAGTCATTGATCTTTTTTGTGATCCTTTCTTCATCGATCGTCCTGCGATCTTCCCCTTCGGCATTGATATATAATGCGCAATAGCGCAATACCGGGGCTTCCTGAAATTTCAGATTCTTTTCCAGACCGTTTACCAGGTTGTGAACCTTCGCCGCGGCATCGGCAAACTTTACCGCCCTTTCCTTATTATTTCCGTTGAGATCATTATAAACGGCAATCAGGCTTTTCTTTAAAGTGGAAGTGCTGATATCAAAAAGATCCAGCTCCAGTTTATTGGCTTCAATGGCCCGGGCAATAGAGAGCCGGTCTTCTATGACATAATTAACCTTATTCGCCTTAAAAGTAAAGCCTATTTTAGGTTCTATTGTGGAGATTCTATCCATGAAAAAATAACTTTGGTGATAAAAATGGTAAATGCAATGAACATTATATGGTAATAGAGATCGTAATTGCACCAGTAGATAAAAATATAAAGCCATAAGGCTAACTGTCCGGAGGTGCAATACTGGCATCCCCAAACCGGTTTATAGATATATTCTTTCCAGGTGCCTTCGTATTTTCCGAAATGCTGCCACCCGAATGAAAACCACTTCGATAGCAGAAAGTCTTTTAAAATAGTATGGTAACACCAGCTTAGAACAGCGATCAAAACGGCGTGAAAAATAAATATTAGCATTGTGCAGCGGTTATTTGAAGTTCTTGTATACAGGAATTAGCGATCGTAAATTCAATGGTGTAATCGATACCGAATGCCTCGTATGGGTACATGAGATATTTGTAAATTTCAACCGGGTAAGTATACCGGCTAAACAAACTATAATCGCTATCGATAAAATTAGAAGCCCTGCAGGTGATACGGTTAAAGGCCCCGGAACTGAAAGAACCTTTTTCAAGACTATTCCGAATGGTAGTGATGAGCTTATGGGCAATGCTCATGGTGTTATCTCCCTGAATAAGTTTATTATTGATCCAGCATACCAGGCGAAGTTTGACAGCATATTTAAAATTACCGTGATCCAGTCCAAGGGGCATCGTACCCATGCTCTCGAAATACAGAATTCCTTTTAACTTGGAATGTGGTACCAGTTCTTTGTACAGACCTTTATTGATGCAATCTTCATAACTGGAGTCGATGCTGATTGGGAATTTACTCACCACAAAAGCCCCTTCAACCACCGAGGGTTGGGCTTTCTCAGCTGTTTGTATCAGCCCGGCCATTTTATCAATAAATAAAAGTCCGTTAGGAAGCGGCGCTCCCTGGTTATCCAGCCCGTTATCGATGTTGGATAGTCGGGTTTTTAAAATATTAGCTATCTCTGAGGTCATCTGTTAAAAAGGTTTTTTTGTAATAGTTCCTTAAGCCTTGGCGCTACCAGATTTTCTTTAATGAACTTCTTTTCTTCCGGAGTTGGTTTGTCAAAATCTGGAAATCTTGATTTATTCCATTTCAGCTTATCCCGGACTTCTTTATTAATGCCACCTACAAAACCTCGTATAACTAAACCTTTTCTTTCAGAACCAGGTTGATTCCATCCTCCAAACATTTTTCCGGTATAAGTTAAATTCACTTTATCTACCGGCAATCCCTGTGCTTTTCTCCATTCTTCATAAGAAATGCCCTCGCCAAGTTTCTTTTTCTTCTGAAGCAAAGCGCGTCCTCCTGCATTTAAAGCCCTCCCGTTAAAGAAGAAAATAGGAAGCGGGTTGCGTGAATATTGCCTGTTCAATCCTTTATTCTGAATTCTTGTTTTGAGGATATTTTTAGCACTGACTGCTGCTACTTGCATCACCTCCTTCATTTCCTCGGCGGTCTTATCAATGGCCCGGTCTAAGTTGTTACGGAATTCTTCAGGTGTCATCTTTTTCTTTTAAAAAATTCCGTCTTTCCGGAATGTCAGTCTTGTAATGATTTACAGGTGATATGAATAGGTAAAATCCGAACCCCCTTACGAACCTGAACTGACTTGCGCATCATTACGGCCTACATTAGCGACAACTAAGGACTCTTTCATTCGTAAGGATATTATGTCAATATTTTTCCCATCGTAGCCCGTGTTTGCGGGTTACAGATAAAGCAATTGCTTTGATAGATCGCGCTATTCTCTGCCATCCAGTCGATAGAGTTCTTACAATTGGCTCTAAAGCGGTAGCGTTGCTTATCCATGAATTCCCTGTTTGAAAAAGCATCGAAACTAATTTCCCTGCTTCCAAAGAACTCTTCAATGAGCAATTCCCCCATTTTATACCATAGAGCAATAGCCAACATGCGATAGAATTTATCATCAATGGTGAAATCGCATAACAGGCTATCGATGCTACAGCTGATCACCGCATTCAGTGAGATTCCGAAGGCATACGTGTTATCTATGGAAAGGCTATCGAAATCAGCCCCCTTAACTCCATAAGGTTTTAAAAAGTTCCCGCGTACACTTTCCACGCCCTGGCATCCGCAGCTGTACTTATTGTTCATGGGTTGCAAAGCTCCCGGTGCATAAACAAAGTAGTAATCGTTCTTTTCGTAATTCTCCACTATAGGAAGGTTTAGCGGAGTGGTATAATTGTGGGAGGTTTTCCCGTCAACTACATTGATCGTTTCATCATAATCTGTAAGGTGCTCATCGTTCTTCCATACCTGCAAGGTAATGGTACCGGCTGCATTGAAGTAGAGATCAACCGACTTGATCACGATGGAAGCGCCTTCTACATATTTGGTGTCGAGTTTTAAACCTACCAGCGGCTGAACAGCAATAGGCTTATCAAATTTCTTTTCCCCTATGCGCCCGTTATAGGGGTTGTATTTCTGGCGGTAGTTATCGGCAATGGCCACCTGAAGATCGGTTTCCAGTTTAAAGGCAGCTTTGCTGTAGAGGTTATTGAAATTATCAACAAGATCTTCACCACATTTAAGGGCGATCTGAACTATTTCAAGGTCAATTCCTTCCAGATCATCTAAAAAAAGCCCCATAGTGCTTTCTTTTACCGCGGGATCATCAATGGTATAACAGGGGCAATCTGATTTTGAAAGTCCAACAAGTCCTTCGAGGCATTCTTTCATAGTGTTATGATTTAAAAAAGGGCGGGCAAAAACCCACCCTTTGGAAACATATTTTATTGTCAGAAGAAATCACTGTCGAAGTCACTGTCAAAATCCCCTAATAAGTTAGGGGTATTTAGTTTTTTGTATAAGACAGGATTCCAGTTCTGTTTTCGATAGTTAAACCATCACCGTTCACATCGATATCACATCCAACAGGGTTCAATAAAAAGCCCCATTTTTTCTCCAAATACCACACATGCTTAGTTCTATGACCGCTACATACTTTTTCGTAGTAAACGTCATAGCTTAAACCAGGAATGTTATTACTTGGGATGGTGTAACGAATTTGATCAACACCTTTTGCTCTATATTCCATAGGCTGTGCAGTGTTGTAGTTACGGTGTGCAAAAGCATAGGCACCAGGATTCACTAAGAAGGAGCTATCAGTAATTCCTGAAGCTGCAAATCCGAACAAGTCAAAACTTGTATCGAACAAATTCTTCTTATTGAATGGACCCGATCCATCGCTATTCCCTTTCTCTAAAGTTTTGGTTAGAAATTCTTCAAATAAAGAACCTCCATCCAGTACGAATGGGCTGCTAAATTGGTTTAACTCTGCATCAACAGCCATTTTCACCAATAGATCAACCGTGTAATTGGCGGCTGCAATATCAACAGTAGAACCGTTCATGGTTCTGTTACTGTTATATCCTGCATTAGCGCTTAGGAAAATCAATGATTGGATATTGAAGAATTGATCCAGAGATTTCATTTTGGTCATCAGCTGTTTAGCTGCATACTCTTCGAGGGTATAGTTGTTTCGAAGAAGATCGTTTTCGTCGATCGAAAAAGATGCTGACTTACAGTTTGTAAGTGTATAATCTTTAGAGGCCAGAGGCTTATCTGTACCGTTAAAGTCACAAACATCCTGACAGGTTGCATCCAAAGCATCATCACAGTTATCGATCCAAACCACTTTAACCGTGTCTGCTTCCAGATCAGGGTTCTCGATTTGTGTCAATAGCTTCACTCTGGGAGCCTGTTTGGCGTAAAGGGTTTTGATAGAATCTGCTTTGGCCTCGTACATTTCACGCTGGCCCTGGCTGTCTGCCCATACCTCTTCGGCTTTCAGTTTGATGTCGCAATGTTTTGATAGGCTTAAATCTGCCATTTTTTACAGTTTTTTAATTAAACAATCAGCTCTGCGACTTTGCTTCGTTCCATTTCTTCTTGATTTCGAGACGTTCTTCCAAAGGAATGTTTTGATCGTTTACGATCTTGGCATATTCGGCTTCCGTCTTTGGGAAACCGGTTGCGCCACCGTCACCTCCACCGGCTGGTGGCGTGTCACGTTCTTCGGCTTTTTTGAAGTCGAAATATCTTGCGGCACGGCTTTGAACAAGCTTTTCAAAACTTACTCCGTTACCGTGAGGATCTTCGAGTCTTTTCCCTTCCTGTAAAGGAATGTAGGTGTCACCGTCTTCCTGGTAGTCAAGCCCCTTGAGATCATTAATTAAAATGCTCTTCTGGTTTGCGGCTCTTTCAGGATCTGATGATAGTACCGGGTTCATTTTGTCAAAGATGGCCAGTGCTTTCTTTTCGACCGCGCTAAAAGTGCGTTCCTTCTGGAAGTTGTTCAGCTTGGTATCGTATTCAGTCTTCAGTTCTTCTTCCCGTGTTTTAAAGGATTTCTCCTTTTCGTTTAGAAGCTTGATCACTGAAGGATGCGATTTGATCTGCTCTTCAGTTAGCTTGGTAGGATCGGCTTTTGATTTTTTAGAATTGATCTCGACAATGTGATCTATAAGATCAATGCCTCTCAATTCATCATCTTCTACGCCGAAACGTTCGCGGGCTTCTGTTTCTAATTGATCCAGGACTTCTTTCTTGGCTTTGGAATAACCCTGTTCGAATTTTTCCTTGCCTTTTTGATTGATCTTCTGGATGCGGTCACGGTCAAATTGAAGAAACTGTTTATTGAATTCTTCTCCATTGAACTTATCTTCTTCTTCAGGTAGAATGGTTGCAATGTCGTCCTCTTCGAGTTGGTATGCGGTTCGAAGCCCTTCCGCCAATGTTTGTCTTAAAGCTGTGTATGACATTTAAAACGAGTTTATAGACTTAGGCCTTTTTAGAGCCGGTGGTCTTGTTAGTAGTAGATTTGTCTTCTTTCAATGAAGCTATACGGTTGCTGATAGCCTCTTTTGCACCTTCGCGGTCTTTCCCTGCCTTTTCATCCTGAAGCAATTTCTCCAGTTTTGAAACATCGCTTTCTTTGGATAGGTTCACTTCCAGTTCACCGATATTCTTATCTAAAATGGATTTTTCGGCCTGCTTTACATCAGCATTCAGCTGGGTAGCCGGTTTCTTAGTGAAGGTTTTAGGAAACCTTTTGATCACAGCATCAGGATCGGAAGCCTCGACTTCTTTTCCTGTATTGCGGTTAATAAGATTTGCTTTTGCCATGGCTGCTATTTTTTACCGGAATCAGCTTTCTTGGCAGGGGCTTTATCATCAGCTCCTTTAGAATCGGCGGTATTAGCAGCCTCCAGTTTCTTGGTAAGGTCTTCGATAGTGGCTTCTTGAGCCTCTACGGTTTTTTGGAGCTCTGCTTTTTCAGAATTAGCAGCCTCCAGTTTCTTGGTAAGGTCCTGAACCTGGGAAAGCTCCATTTGCTGCTCTACGGTTTTCACATCATCGGGGACCTCAGAGGCGAGCATCCACCCGTAAGTAGCTTTTTCTTTTTTCATCAAATCCCACTGGGCTTTGGAAATGGTTTTTTCTTGTGCACCCCTTTTGATCTTAACGGTGTCTTTAGAATTGGTTTTCTTGGCCATTGCTATGGAGAATTACAATTAAACAATAAGTGATCTGCCAGGCGGCAGTATGTTTTGTTGTCAAATTGTTGAGCCTGACCAAGCTCCTGAGTATTACAAATATATAAAAAAGAAACAATTAGGTTCTTTTTTTAAAAAATTTGTATTTTAGAAGTCGAAGTTGTTTATAGATTTTCGCATAGTCTAAACTTTAAATTCAAAATGAACCGGGGTTAACGCTCCGGTTTTTTTATTAAATTTGTAATTAGAGAGTTAACGCACATTGGTAGTGCCGGGATAGCTTTCCGCCAAAGGTTCAAATCCTTTTAAGTCTTGGTGACGGTGCAGGTTCGATTCCTGCTGCTCTCTTTTTTTATTTCTTTTCAATACTAATAGATACCCACCAAAACAACCAGCCTGTAGATAAATCAATAGCTTTGCAATAGCTATAATTTTGCCAACCAAACCATAGCTGAGGAATTAGACCAACAGTCCAATCTTCCCTCCCTTTTATAGTTCCAGCTCCATTTAATTCAATTCGTAGTTTTCCTAAATCTATTGTGATTTTAAAAGCCACTATTTCATAGTTTAATGATTACTCATCTTTAAGTTCCGGCCTTAGCGCATAGGCTATTTCAGGCGCAATAAAATCTATACTGTGTCTACAGTTATAACCTCCACGATCAATAAGCCAGTTATAGCTTTCCCTGCTTTCAATGGCCTCCAGGTCTTTGTCATTTTTCCATTCTTCGGCTTCCTCAGTGCTATAAACATTCCCGTTTCGTTCAATACAGAATTTGCGGGAGGTTTCAATAAGTCCGCCGTTGTAGATAAAATGATGCATTCCTAACCGGTTCGCATATTCCCCAGAGGTAAAAGAATTTAGTTGTGCATAGGCATCATAACTAAATCCCCTGTAATATCTTTGAAAGGCCCCGTATTTTCCCTTTTCTCCTTCAATAAATTGCCGTAACCCTTCCTTAAAAGCCTCAAATCCGCTGGCTTTGAATATTTCCTTAAATACAAAACGCTGCACTTCAGCACGAATAGCAGAGTCATCCAGCAAGCCGCTCATATACCCGTTTTTAAGAAGGGTTCCGTCTTTGGCAATGCCCAGCCTTCTATCGAGCAGGGCTTTCATGTCCGATTTATCGATATCATAACCGGGGGCTGTCTTTCGATAGTAATTGTCGTTCTCGTTCAGGATGGTATTGATATCCCCTACGATGTATTTTACAAGGCTGGCTTTGGTGGTTTCCTGGTAGATTTTAAAAGCCTTATTGAATAATAAAACCGTTTGCTGGTTGAATTGAGCGATGACCTTCCCCTGTTCAATGGTGAGCTTTTGAAGAAAATGTTTAAGCATGATCTTTGAAAGCTGCGTAGAAGCCTTGTCGATGCGTTTTTCAACTTCATCGATGAGTTTTTCCAGCTTTACAGCCTTCTGGTAGGATAGTCTTTGGATTTCTTCGGGAGTCATTCTTTCATTCCTCTTTTAAAAATTCATCCGGTTCCGGCATATCTTCCAGCCTGATTGCTTTGACTGTTTCTTTTCCTTCCAGAATAGCCTTCACAACCCGGTGCCACCCATCTGCAATCTGGCCCATATCATCTAAAATGATCGGATTGTCCAGGTTTGCATTCTGTACACGCTTTGAATGGTAAATGAAATTATCTATTGAAGAATTTCCCCAGGGGTACCCTCCGATGTGAAGACCGGCCAATGGCAAATAAAATACCGGGTATTTCTTGCTATGCTCAATAAGGCTATGAGCGGTCCATCGCCTGCCATAATTCACATAGCTGTTTTCAGAATAATGGAAACTCATTATTTTTACTTTGGGCGGTCTTTCCAAAATTACTTCCAGCTTCTGAGGGTTTGGATCTTGGATCATTTCTTCACAATTTTAATCACACCCCTTTGAATCAGTTTCTTTTTCAGATTCTTCTTATTGAGTGCTGAGATATAAATACAGTTTGGTTTCTTGATTACTTTTTTCGAGATCCTGTCGAAGTTATCAATCATTACCTTTCGGTGCCCGTCTTTGAATTGCACGATGCCAAGCTGCTTTTTAACCGGTTTGGCTTCTTTTTCATAATCGGCTACCTCCTTTTCAAATGTGGCCTCTACTATGGTATGTTCTTTTAAATTGATCTCATAGAGGGTATGGCCTTTATGAACTTTCTTCGAGCCTAAAAGCTTTTGTTTCTTTTCGACTTCTTTTTTTCTGACTTCCTCGGTGGGTTCGTCTATTTTGGCGTGATCATCAAACATCGGTAGGATTGTTTAAGTTAAAACTTGCAGTGGTGGGAGTGAGTTCTTCGATAATAGCATCGACGATCTTCTTCACGATATCTTTCTGCTTCACATAGGCCAGATTGTAAAAATCCTTATGCTCTATTTCTATCTGGTCAAAGATGTTATCGAAATTCGCATAGAGTACCTGGTGGTGCCTGGTAGCCAGATTGTTTAAAATGATATTCTGAATTTCGATATCGGTTTTACCGGGGAAGGGGAAATGCTTATTCTTGATCTTTAGTTTGGAAAGTTCGGCGGGATCATCGGCATACATGATATCGGTTATATCATTGTTGATGGATTCCCGGATGTAAGAAGGAGCGTTGCTATCAGATGCGCTCTTCAGCTCTTCCAGCAATTGTTTTAAAGATTTGAACTTGTAATCGGAGTTAAACTTGTGGTAAATGGTCACATCTTTATGGGACCTGTACAATGCGGTGAGCTTCCCAAAGAACATCCAGAGCTCGGAATACTTTTCAGCGAAAGGGTGGAGGGTGTCGTAGATCGAATCGACATCAATATCGGCTTCGGTGGCTGTTTTGGCATATTGTGTCTGCAAAATGGTTTCCGAATTGAAGACCATGCGAACGATCTCTTTTTTCAGCTTATCGACATACTCATCCAAGAACTCAAGAACGCCTCCGGGGAAATCGATATAAGCCGACAATTTATTGGCATCGATCACCTGATCCATGTTCTTGCTCTTTGGTAACGGAATGCGAAGAATATCTGCAGCGGTGGTATGGAATTTCTTCCCGGTACCGTTACACACCTGGCATTCTGTTTTCCCGTCCATCATCAGGCCGCCGTTACATCCCTTGGCATCACACTCTTCGGTATAAATAACCTGTTTGGGGAAAGCATGAAGGGTAATCGATAACTGCAGCTCTGAGGTTACTTTTACAAGTTCCTGAAGGGTAGGAAGGGCTTCATAATGAAATGGATTGACAAAGGTCTCCGATTTTGTGGAAAGATCTCTTCGATAACCAACACGCATCAGGGGCACCCGTCCGCTTTTGTGTTCGTAATTGTAGACTACGAATTTCTTTTTGTCTTTTTCAGTGATCCAAAGGGTATCATCTGGCTTTACAAAAGTTTCACTTTCCTTGATATCATCCGGGATGAGTTTGTATTCATAAGCCACATCTTCACCGAAAATGATATAACGATCGGATGTCTTTTCAGCATCATTTTTAGCTATATATGAATAGCTCAGCTTCACCAGCACCCATTCGGTGTAGTCATGATCTACAGAATAATTGATGACGGCCTTTGAAGAATACTCCACCGGGAAGGTGTACGGTTTTTCTTTATTGGCATCAAACTTTTCAAAGGCTACCCAAACCCAGGCATTCGGATCGGTAAAAACCAGCGGAAAATAACGCTCCCTTAAAAACTGATCAAACCCACTGTTATCAGCTTCCCCGTAAAACTTATTCATCGCCTCTTCCATGTCTTTGATTACCGCATCATCTTTGTGATCGATAAGTTTCACCACCCGGTTTGAACGGACCACCTTGTTAAAAGGTTTCATAAGCGCGGAACAGATACTGGGTGCGTAATGTTTGGTGATCTTTATACGCTGTTCGAAGAGCTCATCATCTTCGCGTCTTACAAACTGCCTGAGATATTTATTGAGGGGGTAAACCTGTTTGCCGTCTTTGTCTTCGTAAGGCTCGTTCATGATGAAAGCCTCGTACATTTCGGCGAGGTTGGTCACTTTATCGTAATGCTTATGACGAGTGCCTTTCTCGATGTTTTTTTGAATAATTGCCTGTAAGTCCATGGGAGCGAGTTTTCACAAATTTATAAAAAGAATCTTATAGGTTCGTTTTTATTTATCATAGTAATCTTCAAGGAGTTCGCAAACCAGATATTCTAACGCATCAGAGGTATGCCCCAGCTCTTCATAGATCACTCCGGTCTCGGGGTCCTTTACTTTTTTCTTCAGCTTGCCGTCAATTCCTTCCTTAAGCCAGGTCATGTCATGGATCAGTTCTTCACAGGACGGATCGATAACGAGAATAACCTTGTATTCCTGGCCCATGTAATCAATGATCATTTTTTCTTCCAGGATTCGGCTTATAAAATCCCGACGGTTCAGCACGTTCTTATTCTTCTTGGGTACCCGGTCGGAGCTTCTATTGATAAACATTCTAAGTTCGTCCCGCACGGTATCGAACTGCGTATAATCCCCCGATCCTGCCTGACGGTAATCTCCGGAAGCATCGCCGTAAAAGAAAATCATCGGATTAAACAGTATAAAATCATCTAAAAACATCTTACAAACCGCTCCTGTTGAATTGTTGGGAGAAGAGGGACAATATTCTTTAAAAAACTGGATAGTGAATGTCTTGGCACGGTCATCGATCACCACCTGGGCACACTCCAAAGTCATGTAAGGCTTCACGTTAAAGTCGAAAGTAATGTGAATAGCCAGGTCTTTTTCAAAGAATACCGGCTTGACATGCTTAAACTTGGAGAAATGCATATAAAAACTATCACCTGTTCTGGCAAAGGGATATCCGTAAATGAATTTCAAAGCCTCGCCTTCCGATAGTTTTGCGGTCCTGTTCTGAATATAACCGGGGGAGAGGTTATGCGCATTGTGATGCGTAGAAGAAATCACAATGGTATGCTCTTCGCTCTGATCGTAATACAGGTGCGCGTTGCTGGTAAGGGCCTTTAAAATGTCTTCTGCCACTTCTTCCAGGTCAAACATATCGGTAAGCCATTTCACCACCCCGATTGCCGGGGAAGTATTGATGCAACACGGGTTGTAGTTCACATACTCATCAGGATCTTCCACATCTTCCACATAAGCGATCTCTAAGGTTTCTTTATGATAGAGCAATCCCGGCTGTGAAAGCCTCGCGAAAATAACGGCCTTTAACGCTTCTTCCCGGGTATCTTTGGTTTCATCAAGTTCTGCCCAGCCTATGTCTTTACCGTCATGAGCGATGTAGTTTTCCAAAGAGGCCACGAAGATGATCCCGCCGTTTATAAAGCTGATGATCCCGTAATAATTATCAAACTTTTCAAACTTGGTAAAATGCTCAGGGGGCTTGATGTTCACCACGTAATCACCATGCGGATTGGCTTTAGGATCGTATTCGGTAAAACCATAGATCTTCTTCCAGGCTTTTTTGACTTCGCGAATGGTGGTTTGGGTAAGCTGTTTTTCGGTATTGGCGGCAATCATTCCCGCGATCTTCGGAGCATTGGAAATATAACGTCCGCTCTTAAAACCAATAAGAAAGGTTTTTCCCGATCGCTGACCGGCCATGAAAAGGGTAAGGGGGTTTCGGCTGTTGATAACTCTTACCTGGGGAGTTGAAAGTTCAAGTTCTTTGACCGCTTCCATAGGCAATCGTTATTCTTCTTCCAGCGTTCGTTCTTTGATCACTATGGTTTGTTTCGGAATGCCAAGGGGTTTCTCTGGATCACCGGCAAGAATCTTATGATCGGAAAGACCAAGTTTACGGGCTATGATATTGTGATTCAGGAATCCTGAAGCAGCTCCTTCGAATTGCTGATTGTCTATTATCTGCCTTATCGCACGTGTGACCGTCAAAAAATCACGTACTTCTTGTTGCTCTTCTTCAGAAGAATCCGGATCAATTTCCTTCTTTTCGTAGTTTTTAAAGGTGTTTACCACAATCTCTGCATAATTACAGAATCCTTCCAAAGTGAAGGGTCTCATTTTAGGAACTTTGACACGGGCATAGGGATGAGTGGTTTTAAGCTTCATCATTTTGAAGCCTCCTTTTCCATCGGGAACCTTTTGCGATTTCTCTTCAGTCCACCGGCCTTTTATAATCTGTTCTTCCTGGAGCGGGTTATCGAGGACCCATTGGAAATATTCATTGGCTTTTTCAAGAAGGGTGTCGGGAGTGTATTCGGTATCTCTCCCGTGCTTGGAACGAATCTGGTAGTAGGTATTTCCTTCTTCGAAAGCCATAGTTACTTATGATATTTGGAGCGTTCAGGTTGTAGTTGGTCAAACTTTTCTTTTGAGAATGGTAAACATTCATCAATGAATAAAGTTGTATTTGGTTTTGGTTCGGGTATTGGAAGAGTAGCGGGTTCAAGAATTATATCGTCCATTGGAAATCCAGATGCTGCCAATCTTTGAGCAGCTCTATGATAAGCACCGTCACCAGGTCCCATTCCAACTACCAATATTTTAATAGATTTTTCAGACATTATTTTTCTTATTTCTGGAATACCATTGCATGGAAATTAATCTTTGGTTGGGATCTCTTTTAAGCGCTGTAATTAAATCACTCCGATAGCATTTCACATAATACCTCCAGAGTTTCTTATGCTTTGGACTTTGTTTGGATTTCACTTCAGCGATATGGTACACGCTGTTACTTTTTATTTTTCCTACTGCTATTATAAAATCATCTACCTCGATTGAATTTTCCCAGATGGGAGAATCTATGTATAGACTGATCAATTTTTCCATAAGAAAAAAACAGGCGCTTCAACAGTAATTTTATCTAAATAACCCCTTATAAAGAAAAGTAACTTGTTATGAAAACGCCTGTTGGTTTTTAAAAAGGGAAGCCGCATAATTGCTTCCCGATTTTTGCTATCGGAATGCTGCCCACCTGCAATAGTTTCAGACTGTATATGCCTACAGAATTTGAAAACAGACTCACAGGCACTTCTGTTTTCCCCACACCGGGTTGATGCATTCCTTTCATCTATTTGGTTTGTGGCGGGGACAAGACTCGAACTTGCGACCTCCGGGTTATGAGCCCAGCGAGCTACCAACTGCTCTACCCCACGATTTAATTTTTATCAGCCAAAGCAAAATACCTGTCAATGAGCGTTCTTGTCATTTCAAAACCCCAACTAAAGCAGCTGTAATAGCCGCGCTGTTTCAGGTCTTTAATGGTTTGCATCTGACCGGCAAGATGATCACCTGCTTTGAGTTCTCCATTTTTCTTGAAAGGAGTGTCGACTTTTAATTCAATGAACAAACCCGAGAATGCTCCCCTGGGTTCCAGAATCAGTAAATCGGGAATTTTCACCCCGCTTTTCTGAATGGCTTTATTTCGCATTTGTTGTGGAATCTTCAACTTGACCGATGCCACTGTATCGCTTAAATAAATAGCCCTGGGATATTGAACATCCAGATACCGGCAAATGGCCTTTTGTAATTCGTATTCCGGTTGTTTCTTAATTCCCATTCAGGCTGCAATTTAATAAAAATATGAAACTTATAGGTTCTTTTTTGAATATGAGATTATTTTTCTTTTACAATCAATTCAACTTCTTCAAATAAAAAAGATTCAGTTCCAAAATGATGCAATACATCGCAGGTCACACCTTCCTGATCTATACCGATAACAGGAAATGTTTCATTTGCAAATAAATTCTCCTGGCTTGTTATCTTGGCCTCCAGTTTATTATTCATAAATGATTGAAAAACTGTAAAAGAAATCTTAGTTTCTTCTTCATTTTCTTTATAAGATAATTCTGATTCAAATTCTAATAACAAATCTAATGCTTGGTAAAAATTGGTAATTCCAAAATTAGCCCAATCGATGTTTTTATCTCTTAAAAACTGCCTTGCTTTTTCTGTTATATTTTTCATTGGTGGTTGGTTTTAGGAGGGGTTAAACCTTCAATAATTTCTACCGTATAGTAAGAAGGCTCGTAAGGTTTAGCTTTTACAGTTTTTCCTATATTTTTTAATGCTATTTCTTGTTGTTCCAGCTTTATTGCAAAACCGTGTGATGCAGTTTTTAAACCGACATTTCCCCACATACCACCATTACGATGTTTAACTATCACGCCGGTTATGACAGAATCTTTTTGAAAAGGAGATTGGTCTAACCAAGTAGGTAATTTAACTTCTTCTACACTTATCCATTCTTCTTTAGGGGCTTGGAGGGCTTCGAGTTTACTCTCTAATTCATCACAATATTCTTCAAGTCTTTTGTGATATTCTCGTTCAACATCGGAGCCATAAGCAGCTTTATTTTGCTTTTTGAAATCTTCTAAAGTATTTTCTAAAGTTGGTCTATTCATCTTTATAGGTTTTAATTACATTTTTCAATTTTATAATAACCTCCGATTACTGCTTCATCGTAACTGTAATTGATAATAGGGTACGGGTCAAAAATTACGCTTCCGTTTTTCATAACAACAGCGTGTGATACACCTTTACTATGCCTTTTAAATTTCAAACTCACGATGTATTCATTATTATCAGCAGGTGGCGCTTCATCATTCACAAAATCAGGTATATACTTATGAATACCTAAATACATTACTAAAGAACTCCACCAATGATGCTCAAATAACATAAAATTAGGGACGTGGTGTAAATCCTTTTTTAATAAATAAGCTACACAGGTTTGGAGGCAATTTCCAAACTTCTCGTCAGTTAAAGTTTGTTTCATTCTTTATAGGTTTGATTGGTTAGATAAAATTACTGTATGCTCATATTCTTTAAATGCTACTGAGTTCCAGTATTTATCATCTCTACCTACTAATTCTGGATTTTTAGAATTTCTTAGGCAAACACCTTTAAAATTATGACCGTTTTCGTGCCAATATCCTGTCGCAAGTATTAACGTGTCATTGGTCTCATTATACATTAAAACAGGAAATTGTAAATTTCTTTCGTTTACTTTAATTTCTATTTTCATCTTATCTTCTTTAGAGGGTGGTGGGATTTGTTAATTGTTTTGCATCCATTCAAGGAAATCATCATCTTGTGATGTTTCACAATCACTATTATTTACTTCCTTCATTTCTTTACTTGTTATTGGTTAATTTATAAGCCACTCCAAAATAACCGGAGTGCACGATCTTATCATTCCAATCGCTGCGGAGTTTGCTTTCTCCACGCAGGTAGATAAAGAACCGGCTCCAGCGGTTAAAATGGTATTCAAGTTTTGCGTTGATGGCCAGTGACGGGTATAAATGCCACGGCCGTTGTATCATGCTTATCTGGAAGCCTGCCACCGGTACCATAATTTTCTCCGGTCGGGTCACGATATTCAAATTCATTCCATAGCTTTTGTAGTCTATAACCGGGAAGATCTCATAGAACGCATTCGCCTCAAAATGTCCGTTGCGATAGCCCAATTTCAGCATACCGTCGAAGGCCTGTTCGTTTACGGTGCCTCCAAAGATCGCATTTCGAGGGTCGATTTCAGTTCCCATCCACACAAAGCCTTGTGAGTATGATAATACCGGAAACAAAAGCAATAGAAGTAGTTTTTTCATAAGTCTTTTTTTTAAAATGGTACATCATTATCGGGATTATCATTTCCAAAGGCATCGTTGGGATTCATATTTGTGGGTGGGAGTGCGGGTTGAAATTCTTTTTCATCAAATTCTTCATCCAGATCAGAGAAAAGCGTGTATTTTGGAAGAAAACGCATTCTGTTTCTAACAAGTCCGCCATTCCTGTTTTTAGCAATAATATATTCGGCCTCCTGATGGGTGGGAGCATGTTCGTAATCATCCCAGTTCTCAATCCCGTAATATTCCGGTCGGTAAATAAATCCAACAACATCGGCATCCTGCTCTATAGCCCCTGACTCCCGAAGATCGGATAGTTGCGGACGTTTACTTCCGCCTCTGGTTTCAACAGCTCTCGAAAGTTGGGATAGTGCTATAACAGGAACATTCAGTTCTTTTGCCAGTAATTTTAATCCGCGGGATATTTCAGATATTTCGCGTTCCCGATTCTGGTTAAAACTTTTCGAAGGGCCATCCATCAGCTGCAGATAATCAACAATGATTAGTTTTAAATTCAGCTCCTTATGCATTTTTTTTGCCTTGGCTTTCAGGGTGTGAATATTTAAACTGGAGGTATCGTCGATATAAAACGGAACTTCCCCGATTTGGGACATCCTGGTATTTACCATTTGTTCTTCCTGATGCGTAAGGCCATCTTTTTGTAGTTTATCATTCTCAATCCTGCAATCCATAGATATGATCCTACTCATCAGTTGCGGGGCCGACATTTCCAAAGAGAAAAAGGCTACCGGTATTTTGTTCAGGGCAGTAATCCATCCTGTTTTAAGGGCAAAAGCTGTTTTTCCCATCCCTGGACGTGCCGCAAGAATGATAAGCTCTGAATTTCTCCAGCCTCCCATTCTTCGGGTAAGGTGTCTTACCGGGGTTTCAAGCCCGGGTTTTACTTCCTTTTTGAAAAGTTTTCGGGCATGAGATACGATTTCAACGGCCAGTTCTCTTACGCTTTGGGTTTTGGTTGGAACAATCAGGTTTGAAACCGTCCCTAAATGCTCATAGGCTTTTTCCAGAATGTCGAAAGTATCTTTAGATTTATCATAGGCATTTTCAATGATCGCATTTGAGTTTGAAATCATCTGTCGCTTGATATATTCCTGGAATACAATCCTTGCATGCCGTTGGATGTGTGCCGAACTGGAAACCTTTTGGGTAAGTTCAATGAGATAATAATCACCACCGACTTTGTCAAGACTTCCTTCCTTTTTCAACTCATCTGAAACAGTGAGAAGATCTACATCATCATCATTTTGATAAAGCTTTCGAATGATTTTAAAAATGGTTTTGTGCTTGGTTTTATAAAACATTTCCGGTTTCATAAAATCCATGATCTCGTCAAGGCCTTTTTTGTCGATCATTAAAGCCCCGAGGATCACTTCTTCCAAGTCAACGGCCTGTGGAGGAATTTTTCCTTTTACAAGGCTTACAGCATCGTTTTTTTTGTAGGTTATATTTTCGCTCATCCTATGGGAATATTTCTTGAAGGGTCTTCGGGTGCATGTATTTTTGGCTGGTTTTCTCTGGATTTCTGCTCATTTTCAATCCACGTATTCACATAGCCTTTGAAACGCGGGAATAATTCTTCCGCCTCAAACTTGATCTCATTTCGGGCCAGTTCCAGTTCAATTTTGTTTTCGAAATTCTCCAGCAGTTTTTTCCAGTCTGGTACCAACTTCTTTTTTTGCATTTCAAAAGCCTGTAATGATGTTGGTTTTTCTTTTTGGATCAGATCATAAGCAGAATATTTTGAAAAATTTTGCTCGCGCGTATTCTCTATTTCTTTTATTTCTTTATATTCTTTACTTTCTTTAGTTGTTGTCGCTTGCCTGTCATTTGTCTGCCATTTGTCTGCCCGTTTGATTGCATTTTGTTTGTCAGCCTTTTCAATATCCCCCTGAAGTTTTTCCCATTTTACAAGGCTTACAACCTGATATTTGTTTGTCACGTTCCTTGTCACCTCGCCTGACGCTTCAAGTTTATCCATTGCCGAACGTGCTTGCCGCACTGTGAGGCCTGTTCCTTTAGATAAAGTGGACCAGCTGAGAACCATAGAACCAGCTTTTATCTCTTCGCCACGCCATTTTTTATCTACATAATTCACCGAGATCAATAAATGAATGAGAAGCCTGGTCGCGTTGATATCTTCGTACCATTCCCATTCTAAAAGTGATCTGTGAAGTTTTATCCATCCAGTCATAAATTCCGAGGGGTTTTAAGCTGCTAATTGTTGTTTTTCGTAATAAACTTCCAAAGCTTCATGATGAGCTTCGAAAAGTGCTTTTGCAGTAGTTACTTCTACAGAATTCCCAATGAATTTCTTCTGATCTGTCTTAGTACCTACCAATTGATATCCTTCAGGGAAACCCTGAATTCGCATGAGTTCTTCTACTTCCAGCATTCGCATTTTGATATCTACGATGCCGTAATAAGCCATGAACAATTTTATCTTGATCATGGTCTCGCAATCTTCATCATAAACTGGAATGATAAATCCAGATCCTGACTCACAGGAAATCAAACCAAGCGGCTTTTTATCCTGCCTCGCAATTACCGTTGGAGCTGGTTTATTTACAGGATTACCAGGATTTTTAAATTGGGGATTCATCAGGTAGTGATGTTTCCTACTAGCTAAAACAGTCGGTGCGGGTTCATCAATCGATTTGCCTTTATTGTTAAAACTGGTATCCATTAACCATGGCTCCTTTTCTGCGTTTACGAATGCGTACTTTGGATTTTGAGTAATAGATCCTAATGGCTGATCTAATCCTGAAGGTTTGGAGTTACCGAACTGCTGATCTATAAAATGAGTTGATATTTTACCAAACCGATCTTTTGTTGAGACCGTTGGGCATGGTTCCTCAGTAGAATGAGAATTACCATTACCGTAATAGCTTTGTAGAAAATCAGTGTTTATGATTCCAAGTCGACCCTGAGTTGATACAGTTGGAGAAGGATTTTCCATTGATGGTGGTTTGTAGTGACCATTCCTGTTTTTTGAATTATACTTCAAAAGAAAATCGCATTTTACAACACTTTGGCCGTCTATGGTAGTGATCGTTCCGGCAGGGCCATTTATACTAATCACTTTCCCGGCCGGTCTGCCTGAATAATATTTCTTTATAAAGGAATCATCACCGTTGGCCACAAACTTCACAAGCCCGGCATAGATACGCTTCAGCGTATTTTCAACTAAAGGCTTTTTCCGGTTAAAAATAGATTTGCCTTCATGCTCCAGATTAAGAACTTCCTTAACAGGTTTCCATGGCTTTAGGTTTTGGAACAGTCCCTGCTCTTTCTTTATTTTCTTGGCATGAGTTTGTTCTGGCCATGATATAGGAAGGTGCTTTTTCGCGAATTGTGCGAAATACCTGGTTCGTGAAGTGTAAGCCCCATAATTTGCAGAATTCAATTCCTTCCAATCGAATTTATATCCGTAAGATCGAACCTGATCTACCCATTTTAAATAATCCTTACCGCGTTTTCTGGATAGAGGTTTTCCTTTTTCATCAAGAGGACCCCAGCACATAAATTCAATCACATTTTCAATCATTAAGTAATCAGGATCTACTGCATCCAGATACATAAATAAATGTTCTGCAAGGGTTCGGCTATCGGCATCCCTTGGCTGGCCACCTTTAGCCTTTGAGAAATTCGTGCATTCCAGACTTGCCCAAATTGTAATGATACAACCGGGATATAATTTCCGGAGGGCATTCACACGAAGCTTTAACCAGAATAAAACCTCCGGGTTTCGGATGTCTTCGGTCAAATGCTTTGCATTGGGATGATTTAACCGGTGGCTTTCAATAGCATTAAGATCATGGTTGACACATAAAACAACCTTGCTACTTCCGTTTGCTAAATGGATTCCAGCTGAAGTTCCGCCAGCTCCACAGAATAGGTCTATTACAAACTCTCTCATCCCTCCACCTTTTCATTTTCCAATACATCAAAAAGCGTGGGCATTTCCATTTTCTCTTCAGCGGCTTTGCAATAGGAAACCCCATCCAGGAAATAGTTATTGGCCAGTTCTATACCGTAGCCTATACGACCCTTTAAAACAGATCGATAGGGCACCGTTCCGATTCCTGAGAAATAATCCAGTACCACATCCCCGGGATTGCTCATTTGCTCGATCACACGGTCTACGATATCAAACTGCAACGGACATAAATGCATTTCTTTTCCCTTGCTCCACTGGGAGCTGTTCAGGGTAAGCATACGGGTGATATCACTCCATACATCCTCATGCCAGCTTTGCGGCTGTAAGAGCATAAAGGAAGTGGGAAGTTTTCCGGTAGCGTCAAGGGTTTCCCCGATCTTTACATGATGCTCGAAATCATATACTTTTTCCAAAGAAAAGCGTTTGAATTCCTTAAAGATCTTGTCGTGATCGAGCTTGGCCAGTTCTTCTGGTTTTAAACAGCGGTTGCCTGAAGATCTTGTAAAGCCGTGCGCATCTACCTGCCAGCGGGAACGGGAATAATATTTTGTTGGAATCTTATCTGATAGATTCCCTTTTTTACAATTAGGACAATAGTAAACTGGCTCCGGTTCTTGATCAAAATCAAACTCCCATTTTTCAAACGGTGTTCTTTCAAAGCACTCAGGACATTCAGCAATTTCAATTTTATCTTTTATTACCGGTACATCGGCATAACCCTTGGAGCTGTCGGTCTGCGGTTTTCTGAATAACAAAAGATACTCCGGCATTCCAACACCCATTTTGGTTCCGTCTTTACATTGCTCGGTCCATCCCAGGCGATAGGTCTGGTTGTTTTCCCGTACCACATCAGTAACAATGGTTTTCATGCCCATGTATGCAAAACCGTGCTTTGTGAAGTGGTCAATGCAATCTTTGTGGAACGGGTAAACAGTTTGAAAGCCGAGCCCGTTGAGTCCGCCGGGAACGATACGATCTTTCACGTGAATGGCCGCGATCCTTCCGGGCATCAATACCCTGAAAACTTCAGGCGTTGCGTAATCCATTTGCTGGAAGAACTCCTGCACATTCTCACTATGGCCGTAATCGGCATAATTAGGCGTGTATTCGTATTGCGTGGCAAAAGGAATGGAGGTATGAACGAGTCCTACCGAATTGCTTTTCAGGCGTGGCAGTTCGTCTACATTGTCGTTATTGACCATAGTATAACGTTTGCCTTTGACCTCGATGCGCTCGACTCCCATCTTACGCTCCAGCACTTTTGCCATATCCTGGTGGGACAGGCCGTATTTCTTAATAATTTCCGTCATCTTTTGAATCATTTTTTTATGCTGTCTCCATTTGCGCTCCAAATCCTTGCGGATCTTCCTTTCGGCTTCGGTATAGATCAGATCGATACGCACCCCGTTAGGGTCGGGTTGTCCGAACCGCTGAAGCCTGTGAACACTTTGAATCCAGTCATTGAATTTGTAACCAATACCTAAGTAGATAGCCCAGGAACAATAGCGCTGCAGGTTGCAACCCGAACCAGCAATAACCGGCTTAGTGGATAACTCCTGTATTTCCCCGTCAGAAAAGGCCCTGATAGATTCTTCGCGGTCTTCGAGTTTCTGACTGCCATAGACACTCACCGATTCAGGAATGGCCTTTTTAATGGCTTTTCTTTCGGCTTCCAGATCATGCCATATAATGCGATGGGACCCGGGATTTTCTTCGCGTAGTTCCAGTAATTTCTGAATACGGCTATCAAGGCTTTCCCGTTTTTCCCTGGCAGCTTCGGCAAGACTGAAAGCGGCATTTTTAAACATTCTGAAAGTGCCGTCTTTCTCTATCCCGGCTTTACTGTGATCGGTGGGTATTTCGTGCCAGTTCACCTGCAGCGGTGGCAGGATGTAATCTTTATCGTCTTCGGGATTCCCGGTAATATCGGAAGGTTTATTGACGAAAATGGCCCAGGACGCCACCCATAGCCAGAACTCTTCTTCTTTATGCGCGTGAATGGTAAGCTTATCGGCTTTGGTGGAATCTCTTTTAAAGAACCTTGTCTTGGCCTGTGAAACATCCATCACACCTAAGAAATCGGCATAGGCAAGCAATTCTATATAATCGTTAGGGGAAGGGGTGGCCGTTGCGACAAATCGGTATTTTACGCTTTCAGCCCCGCGGCGGTTTCCAAGGGGACCGGCATCCCCTGTGAAGATCTTCATAAACTCCCGGAAGGTCTTTGTAGAACCGAGTCCGCGTAATACCGAAGCCTCGTCCAAAGACGCTACATTGAAAACGGTAGGATCTAGTTTGCCGTCACGAATAGATACATAGTTGGTGAGATAAATACCTTCACCGTCCATTTCGGAATTCCTTCTACCAAGGGGACCGGCATCCCCTGTGAAGATCTTCATAAACTCCCGGAAGGTCTTTGTAGAACCGAGTCCGCGTAATACCGAAGCCTCGTCCAAAGACGCTACATTGAAAACGGTAGGATCTAGTTTGCCGTCACGAATAGATACATAGTTGGTGAGATAAATACCTTCACCGTCCATTTCGGAATTCCTTCTACCAAGGGGACCGGCATCCCCTGTGAAGATCTTCATAAACTCCCGGAAGGTCTTTGTAGAACCGAGTCCGCGTAATACCGAAGCCTCGTCCAAAGACGCTACATTGAAAACGGTAGGATCTAGTTTGCCGTCACGAATAGATACATAGTTGGTGAGATAAATACCTTCACCGTCCATTTCGGAATTCCTTCTAATGAATTTAGGAGCCTGCTTCCAGCCAAGCCGTTCAATGGCATCTTTTTTAAATTCTGCTAGTACGGTAAGCGGACAAACAATAAGGCCGGAACCGCCGGTACGTTCCAGAACCAAACGAACCGCCTCCAGTTGGGTTACTGTTTTGTGTAACCCGAAGGAAGCAAAGCAGGCGCGTTTGCCACCTTCAACCAACCATTTCACCATGAGCCTGTTGTGAGGCTTTAATCGGGGGCTGATGTCGCTAAGTTCAACCGGAAAACCGGCGGGCCGGGACAGCCTTATTTTGTTTTTAAGGAATTCCGTATAGTTCATTACGCGGTTTTCGATTTGAGGCTTTCAAAATATTCCTGTGAGAATTTGTAGTCAACAATCCCTGAGCAGGTAATTGTTTTTGCAGAAATAATAGTGACATCAAAAGATTCTCTTCGATTCTCTTCTTTCGCTTTTTTCGCGATGTATTCTACAATTGCCCGCTTAGCAGTTTCGGCATCATGTGATTTCAGGATATAAGAAGATTCGTAAGGTTCCTGATATTCAAAATCTACTTCAAGTTCTATTTTATAGAAATCAAGCTCTTCCTCATCTTCCTCTACAACAATAAGGTTGCTGTAATCCAGTTCTTTTAAAGTGTGAAGTTGGAAGCCACCGGGAAGATCCTGTTCTAAAAAGTCAGTAGCAATATCAAAAGCCATACTCAAGGAACTGGCATAGAGCAGGTAGGTAAACTTTTTATTATTGAATTTTGCGGTAGCCTGCCAAACAGAAGTAAATCCTCCTGAAAGAAAACCAATACGCTTCTGGTTACTTACTTTCACTTCTTTAACTTCATTGGTTTGAAGGTGAAAGTTTATTTCTGAAAGTACATCGCTTGTAATAAAAGTGCCTTTATCGTAAATGATCTCATTCCTGTCAAGGCTGACCACATCACCATTGTCTTCATCGATAAAATCTTTGATCCAGGTTCTTAATAGCCTTTCAGCTAAATATTTTCCTTTCATTTTGTCGAGATCGGCAGTGGTGATAATCTCTTCTTGAAACCTGGTTTGCACCGTCGGGATTTCTTCTACTTTTTTCATTAGATATAAATTTTAGATTCGTGTTTACTCAGTTCGTTTTCGTAGTGTTGTAATTGGGCATGCTCTTCAGGAGAAGCCAGGTAAAACCCAAGGTCATTGGAGAAATTTCGAAACCTCTCGATACAAATGGTCAATTCTCCTTTATCCAGATCAGCGGTACTTCGCCATTTATCTACTTTGGTCCCGTAGTATTCTTTATCGCCCTCATAAAAGGTGTCCGGGTTCACCACTTTTTTAAATATGTCCTGCTTTACTTCTTCGAGGGTATACCCGAAATGAAGTCCGAACATCCCCAGTAAGAGGTGCAGGTAACGGTTTTGCTTCATGGTTCGCTTTGGCTTTTTATCGATAATGGCGATGCGCTTTTCGTTCTTTACGAGGTATTCAAAGCGCTCGATAGCCTGCTCCCGCTGGATGGGTATTTTGGTGTTGAAGATCATAGGATTAATATTTCAGATTCATTATTCCTATTGATGTAAGCGAAGACCTCTGACTTATTTATTTTATTATTCAAAACCATGTTTTTCTGAAAGTCTTTGGCATATTTACATGCATAATCGTAATCCAAAGTCCAGCTTATACCACCATCTTGAGGACTATTACAGGCTCTATAGACATCCATTTGATCTGGTAAACTCCTTAAAAATTCATGCTCTTCAGGAGTTGAGAAATAGTGCCGATTGGGTTTATTGGATTTCATCAAGGAACTAAAAAACTGGGCATTTTCAACGGTACCACAAATGATCCATACAGACCTGAGTAGCTCCCAGTACCGGTAAGAAGAAAGTTTGTCGATGTTCTGCAGAAAGATCTTCAGTACTTTTTCGGCATCCCTTTCAACATCCCACGCGCGAATAAGCTGTATACTGATCTTATTATCACGTTTTTTTACTTTATCCTTTAAATCAGGATAGCGGCGGGTCATAGGTACCATCTCATTGTTCTTGTAGAAATTCATAATAGGCTAAGCTGTTTAGATTCATTAATGGCCCATACGGTGACCTTACGGTTAGATTCAGGGCATACTTTAATTCCAACCTCCACGATATACCCGAGTTCTTTCATTTCGCTAAGGCGTTTCCATACCTGGGCTTCTTTAAGGCCGCCGGCATGTGCCATGTCTCTAAAGCTTCCTTTCCCGATCACTCTCAGGGTTTGAAGGATATTCTTGTGCATTCTGGACTTTTTGTCCTTAACAAATTCGTGTGCTTCGATAGAGGTGGTTTTCATGGTTTAATATTTTAAATCGGTCCAGTGAATGAGTTTCCCTTTCCAGTTTCCCTGAAACCAGTGCATAAAACTGAATACATCAGGAAAGCCGTCGTTGATTGCCAGCCGGCTCAACTCTACGGTGGAAAGTCTTTTGCCGTCAATCATGGCATACTCCCAGTCTTTTAATTCCACTTTTTGAGTAGCGATACAGGGCACGGTAGGTACAAACTGAAAGCGATTGGGCTGACGGTTATTGATGACCATGTGAATCTTTTTGCCCGCTTTCCATCGGTCAGATGCATCCATGCGCATGGTGTGTTTTTTGGGCTTTAGATCACCAGCTTTATAGTTCCACTGGTAACAGGCATTTTCCAAGCCTTGGGTAACTTCCATGGTGAAGTGCTGATTCATGAATACCCCGCCAAAAGACTTCCAGATCTTCTCTACAAAATGATTAGGCTTGCCTGAGATCACATCAGGCATATCTTTGGGCCAGTGGGTTGAAAAGGATAGGGTCATTGTATTCTCTTTTCAGTTCGTAATTGAGCGTTCACATCATCCCAACTGGTAAAGCAATGATTGTTGCAATTTTGATGATGTGTTTTCATAAATGCCTCTAATTGAAATACTCCAAAATGATTAGGCTTCTTTTCTGCTTCGGTAATCCAGTACATAGGAGTTTCCATTTCGAACAGAACTGAACCCGACGGATCAAGCGGCACATGGTTATGTTTGGATATTTCCTTAAACATGGCTTTCATCCGCTGCTTATCCTTTTTAGGAATTCGAGAATCCTTCATCATTTTTTTATGATTTCGCTCCTGAGTTTTTCTACCAAGTTCTCTGGCTTCTTCCAGATCAGATTCTAAGTGAGTCCACCACAGCGTTTGAGCAGAATAGAAAATCATTGTAGACCGGCCTTCCTGAATATCTTTCTTTACTTGTTCTAAATCCATATCTTCTTAATTAGGCACGGCGTAACCGTAGATTTTTACTTTTTCATCGTTTCCTTTTACCGACTGGCAAAGCAGGTCATAGACATAAGAGCCTTTTTGCCTGGCGTGATCTTCCGCCTCTTTACGCTCTTTAAAAGCAGCGGTTTTTCCTTCTTTAATGTTATTGGTCACATTCACCATCGACTGGGTGAAAAATTGAAAACTGTCTGTTATCATAGTTTTTCTCTTTTTTGATATTCTTCTTTATCAATTAAAACCAGTACTGCCATACACTTATCATTCATGATATCGTGTAATGCTGATTCTTCTGTTCCCATTGTGATATGGGCACCTTGTTTGGTTTTTACACCCGAAACGAAATGAGGACTGATCGAAACTAATTGAGTTCCATTTTCAGTATCGTACTGATTCATTTCGTCTAATATTTGAAAAGCTCTTTTACTCATCTTAAAAAGGTGTTTTATTAAATTCTAATTCCATTCCGTTATTGGCCACACTTACATTTTTACCGGTGGCTCTATGGACGGTTTCTTTAAAAATCCGCTCATCGCTGTTACTGTCTGATAAATGAATGAGCACGATGTTATTGACCTTAGAGAGGTCATTGGCCTGCAGCATTTCTACAGCCGTCTCAAGGCTCATGTGTGACTGGTAGATCCTGTTTTTAAGGAATTCCATTTCAGATAGTTTTTCTTTGATGATCGCCTTGGAAAAGTTGGTCTCAATAAGGATGTTATTGAGGTTCCTGAAAGTGTACGGACAGTAAAAGGTGTCAGTCAAAAACAACACTTTACCACATTCGGGATGCTGAATAAGGTAACCCACCGGGTCTTTTGCATCGTGCTTCACATCGAAGGCCATGATCTTAAAGCCTCCCACGAAAAAGGTATTATGAGCAACTACTTCTTTTGCACGATTGCTTTTGAAGGAGCCAAAGGTACCGGCCGTGGCATAGACATTAACACCTAGCCTGGTGAGATCTTCTATGCATTCGGCGTGATCTTTATGCTCATGGGTTACCAATACAGCACTGAGCTTTGAGAAATCAAAGTGTAGGGCCTTTTTGATCTCCCGAATGTTAACCCCGCACTCAATCATCAGCGTTTCTTTTTCGCCTTGCAGGAGATAACAATTCCCTTTACTGCCCGTTGCTACAACTTTCAGTTTCATTTATTAAAAATCAGGTTCAGCCTTAGCCTTTTTATTTTCTTCCTCAGCGATGGCTTCCTCGTGGAGTCGTTCCATTTCGGCATCATCATTTTCAGATGATCTTTCCTGAGAAGCTTCTTTTACTTCCTCGTAATCCACATCGTCGAAATCAATTTCCTTTTTATTAGCGCTTTCGGTGATCTGGTCTTTTACCAGTCGCTCTACGCCCTGGGTCTCATTCTCGATCACTTTCATGATGAAGTCATCGATCTTCTGGCTATCGATAGGAATGGAGTTCCAGCAATGTCTTTTCAGAGTTTTCAAAAACATTTCTTCTTCCCAGCCTTCGACCTGCTTTTTGCCTTTTTTGACATTCTTGCCTTTAGCCTGGTCGTACTCCCAGTTATCTTTTTCACCGCCCCAAAACTCAGCGGCTGCATATTCCGGCCTGCGTTTCTCGATCTGGTGACGGTTCATGACTACCAGCTTGTTTTTCTCCGGATTGTCGTTATAGATCATGTAGTAAAAACCACCTTCCAGTTCGCCGCGGTCAAAGTCATTGGTGATCTCAAATTCATAAGACTCTACTTTATTGTTGAGATTCTTCTTCAGCGATTTGAAATGGTCGGTTGAATACTTCAATTCAAAAATGACGGTATCGGGTGCATCAAAACCATATTTCTTGGCTTTCAGTTCCAGTCCGTTATAACCTTCGATAAAAGTGATATCGAATTGATTGGTCTTACTGTTCTTGTAAGGGATGGGGTGAATATGGTTGTTTTGCAAAGGGTCTAAACCGATGCTGGAATAAGCAACCACATCCTGAGCAAGCTTGTTCATATTGATATTCGCCCAGGAATATTCAAGCGGGTCCCTGTAATTCTCAGATTTCGCAAGTCTTTTCACCTCGCTGTCTTTCAGCACTCCATCGATCTTGATGAAATAGTTCTGAATAAGTTTCTTTTGCCTGTTGGTAAGCTGGACATTTTCTTCGCCCATCTTTGGCATTTCACGCTGAACGGCCATGGTAAACCTTTCGCTATGCGAAGGCTGCTGTTTGGCCAGCTCATTCTTCTTTTTTTCTTCGGTTTTTGTATTCATGATTTTGTATTTATGATTAAATCTTCTTTTAAACAGGTTCCGGCAATTGGGTTCATAGGCCTCCCGAAGGTTAATTGCTTCAGATAGATCTTACCGGTTTTTCCTACCTGTTCCAGTTCGTCCGGATCCAGTTCAAAGCAAAAGGTCATACTGCCTTCTTCTTTATTGTAATAGGCTGGAAGTGTTTCATACTCCGGCTGGTTCTCGGCGATCCGAACGTTCACTTATGGAAATTCTATTGATTTCATTCTCTTCTTTTTTAGGTTCTTCAAATAATTCTTCTTCGAAAGGGGATACTTTGAAATAGATCTCCTGGTGAGAGGCTTTAAAGAAGTGCAACATGCGCCTGTCTTTAAGCTCGCTGGCAAACGTGGTCTTTCTTCGTTTTAAGACCTTTTCGCCTTCCCGTAATTCGAGGTAGTAGTGGTTCATGACTCACGCTCTTTTAACATGGCATCAGCCACTATGTAAGATTGTTTTGCAAGTATTTCAGTTGCATTAGTATTACCTACCATTATCGGTTGGTCAATAAGCGCCTGCATAGCCTTAGCAGCGAAATAATCTCTTAAGGTCATTCCATCTTGACAGAAAGTTTCTCCATCTGTTACAGGGAACGCAAAAGGGTTTTTTGTTTTTTCATCTTTTCCCATTACGCAACATTTTCAAGTTCTACAGACTCCACTCTCAGTTTTTCATCTTTGCGGCTTACGATCAGGTTAATGATCTGGCTATCCGTATCGATCAGATTGATCACGCTCTCGCGGTTATCAATAAAAATAGGTGCATTTACACGGTAGAATTTGCATAGGGAGTTGATAATATCAAGTCCTGCATTCACACGGCTGGCCGTATTCGCATTGGAGAAAGGCACCCCGTCTATCAAAGCCTCGCATACTTCCTGAATACCACCATTAATTTGCTGGTCAAACATTTTGAAGTTCACGAACTTGAAATTGGCATTGATCTTACGCTCCAGGGTTTCGATCTTCAGTTTCACAAAGCTTTCGGCCTCAAACTCTTTCTGCTCGACTTCCAGCAGCTGCTTGGAAAGATTGGTTTCCTGCTCTTCCAGTTCTTTAATGCGGTTGTTAGCCGACTCGATAGCCGATTTATGGCTGAGCTTTTCTTTGATCTCGTCTAATTCATTTTTAAGTGAATTTTTCTTTTGCTTCAGCTCTGCAGTGTCAACTGTTTCCTCTTTAGGTTCCTCGGCTTCCAGTGCCTTGATTTCCGCAACCAGTTTTTGATAGCCTTCATGCTTCTGAAGTTCAGCTTCCAGGTCAAAAGAATTCGCATTCTCCTTTAACTCAGCGATACGCTTTTCTTCTTTTTCGATATTGGTTTTGATCACACCGATCTCGGCCTTGATATCTTCTTCAAATTCCTCACTTTGCTGAAGCAGTTTCTCATTTTCTTCATACTGCTTTTTCAAAGCCTTTCCAGATTCATTGATCGCTTCGAGTTTTTGCTGTTTGTTATTGAAGAAATTCTCCTTCATTTCAGCTTTTTTCTGCTCGATATCCTCAGCTTCAAAGGCACGCTGACAGGTAGGACATTTGAATTCCTCTTCATTTAAAACCAGTTCCTTTTCATTCAGCTCATGCCACCGGTTGCGAAGATCCTCTCTTTCAGAAGCGATGCTTTTCTGCTTTTGCAGAAGGTTATCCATACCCGAGCGATTCTCTTTCAAATCGATCTCTTTGAATTTTAAGCGGGTAGTAAGCCGGTCGAGTTCTGTAGTATCAATGGTATTTTGATTCTTCAGGTTGCGCTCGATATCAGACTTTAAATTTTCTGCTTCAGATTTCTTCTGGTGAACTTTACGTACATGCTCATTCTTCCTTTCAAAATAAGCTTCCAGCACTTTTGATTTATCTTCGATCTGGTCTTCGATCTTTTTGATCTCAAATTCTTTCGAGGCTTTATCCTTTTCCAGCTGCTCAAAGTCCAGCGGTTCGGGTTTGCTTTTCTCTACTTCATCGATACGGGTAGGGATCATTTTAAGATCATCCCTTAATTTCTTTCTCCTGGCGGCCATTTCCCGGCGATGCTCTTCTAAAGATTTGGTATTGAGCGTTTCGGCCAGCGAAGCATATTCGGGATGCTCGGCGGCAATATCTTCATCCTGCACATCCCCGCACATTTCAATAAGCACCTGGCGGCGATCCTGCCATTTGAGCCCGTCAAAAGCCATGGGATTGGTAATGAGCTTAAAAACGCCTTCATCCATGATCTCCTGAATCTTCTTGGAATATTCCCCGGCCTGCATGGGTACATCGTTCCAGTAAAAAAGGGTTTCATTTCCGTTGAAAACAGCTTCCGCCTGTCCGCGGGGTTTGTTCCATTTCTCCCGCAATACACGGCGAAGCGTGACCGGTTTATCATTGATAAGCAGAAGGCCTTCCACCTCGTGCTCGATCTTTGGGATCACATTGTTATACTTATCGAGGGTTTTAATCTCGAAAGTGGTCCGCCCCTGGCTGTCTTTTCCAAAAAGGAGCCAGTTCCAGGCATCTTCAATGGTAGATTTACCGGTACCATTTTTCCCGTAAATGTTCGTAGTGCCCTCAAATTCCAGTGTAAGACTGCGAATGCCCTTGAAATTAAGAAGGCGTAGCTGCTGTAAAATGATTGTTTTTTTCATTATTTTTGACTTTAGTATTTATGATTACAATCCCCGTTTAGGTGTTGAGACTGGCGGGGATTGTTGTTTTAATAACTTTCCTTTTCCACGATCTCTTTCAGAAACTGGAGCTTGGGAATTCTCCAAACCCGTTCTAAAAGTTTGCCCTTGATGGTGCCTTTATGCAGGTGACGGATCACGGTATCACGGTGGCATTTCAAAAAGCTCGCGCACTCATCTACCGTCATACAGGTATCGTTTGCATCATGAAGCCTTAGGGCTTCCATGGTGGCCATTATGGTTTCTTCTTTGCTCATAGTGATTTCGTATTGATGCCGCCTGTTCGTGGCATTTGGTTTTTATATAATCCCCAACGGGGTCTTTCTTTACTTTTTTCATAGCCGCTGCACCTTGTTGTTTTGTTCCAGCGCTTTTTGTGCGGCTTCTTCACTGGCTTTTTTTATAGTTTCCAGTAATTCAAGAATGATGTTCTCATCTTTCCGACCGTTTTTCAGGATATGGGAAACTGCCTGGTGGCTATACCCGTTTTGAAATACGATTGCCTTGGCTCCTTCGGGGATTTCTCCCCATGCTTCTTTTAATTTGTCAAGCGGTGTTCTTTCTTTAGTGTTCATTGGGTTTCTATTAGTAACTCTGAAATTGTTTGGTGGCATAATTCCTATTGGTCAGTACCGAATAGAGAAAGTGTGCACAAATCGTATAGCTTTGCTCGCGAATGGTATTGGTAGATACTTCGGCTTTATCGAGCCATTTATATACCAGCTCGAAAAGATCTTCACGAGTGACGGCCTTTTTATATTCATCTTCTATCCAGATGGCAATAGCCGGAAGGTGGGCGAAAATGGGAGCCATATCTGGTTTAGGGAAAAAGCTTAACATAGTCTTCGGTTTTTAGAGGCCCGGCCCCGGGTCATGATCATCTCTATTTCTATCTTGCTCAGGCGAGGTGTTCTTATCGCCCTGGCATCCATCACGATGTTGGTAAAAATGATAGCAAACTGTAATACCAGCATGATAAGCGCGGCGAAGTACTGTTTCGGGTCTTTGATACTTAAGATGTATTCCCGCACAATATCGATGGCGCTATGCCCTCCGATCTTCTTGCGCATGTTCCTTAAATGCGCATGTACGGTATCGGGATCGATATAAAGATCGGCTGCGATCATTTTCTGAGACTTCCCAAGGCATAAGTGCTCGGCGATCTCATTCTCACGGTCTGTAAATTCTTCTACCATTTTTGGGTTATTTAGAGTCTCAGCGCATCATCAACACAACAAATTGCGTATATTTGATAAGAGCGCAAAGCAAATATACTAAACAGTTTAGTATAACCAAACAGTTTGGTAGTAAAAATTTAGCATTTGCTAAACTTTAACATTTCTATGGACCAGGCAGAGAAGATGAGAATGTTAGATAGGATCATTGAATTAGTTGATTCTAAAGGGGTTTCTGCGTATGAAATCGCCAATAATATTGGTTTGACAGAAGCGGGGGTAGGTAAAATCTTGAACAGGAAAAGTAAAAATCCCCGGGACAATAGTTTAGTTCAGATACTAAACTATGTGGAAAGAAGAGGTGAATCTTCCAGAGAAGTTGCTAAACCAAAAGAAAGTTACCCTACAAATAACAGCAAGAATATTACGGTAAATGATCCGTTGGAATTTTTCAGCACCAAATCAGGATCTACTTTTGAACAATTACCTGACGGAACTTTTAGAATGACTGTTCCGTTTGTACCGGTTCAGGCTCAAGCCAGTTACGTAAGTGAAAATATAGATATCAACTTTTTTGAACGTTATAAAAAGCAGACTTTCCGGGTTAATCAAACCGGTAACGGTCGATACCTTGCATGGCAGATTAAAAATGACTCTATGGACGATGGTACTGATGAAGGACTTAAAGATGGTGATATTATTTTAACCAGGCAGTTGAATAGAATTCATTGGAAAAGTAAGTTTCGCTACACGCATTTTCCTTTTTGGGTCATTGTTACGAAAGAAGATGTAATATGCAAAGAGATCATTAACCATAATGTTGAAAAAGGTATAATAACCTGTCATAGTTTAAATTCTGAGTATAAAGATTTTGACCTTTCGCTAAATGATGTAAAAGAAATATATAATGTAATACCCACCTTAGATGAATAAGTTTTTTTTAATAATTGCTTTAGTTTCATTTTCCGGCTATTCTCAAACTTTAGTAAAAGCTGATAAGCAAGATAAGTTTGATTTAAATAATCAGGAAAAAATTTTTAGTTCTAATGCTGGATACTGCAAAATTTATAAAGTAGAGCCAGATATATTTATTCTTTGGAATGGTTATTCAGAAATAGATAGAATTACAGTGGCTAACAGGGATAACCTTGATGAGTTAGTGAGAGCCAGTAAAATGATATTGAATGCTGATTATAATGACGAAGTTTATTTAGAAACCATTCCTGTCTATATTAAAAAGGAAAAAATTATCGGCACTACATATTCTTTCTATCTGACTAAACAAAACACGGATGTAGATATGTCTGATCTTACCTATTCTGAAATTAATGAGCTTGCCAAGACTTCAGATGTTAATTCAGTCCAATCTGACGGTGAAAAAGTGATAGATAAGGTTAAAAGGATCACTTCAGAAGTTACCGAAGGGTGGATGAGTTTAACTAAAAAACAATTAGAAAAATTAATCGGAATGAATTATTAAGGTAATGAATGAAGGATTAAATATTGTTACGGTAAGAGAAAAAATAGAAACTGGACAATACGAGCAAGCTTTTAAAGATCTTCAACTATTAAAAAATCAGGTTGTAGAGGGAGGTATATTTAATAATCTATGGTTTAGGCTATTTATCTCTGATCTAATGGCAGAAATCTGCGAAAAGGAAAATAGAGAGTCAGATTATTTCTATTATAAAAACCTGTCTATGGTTCTGGAATTAGCAAAGGAAATAGTAAAAAATCCCCCTTTTTTTGATGCAGTAGAAACCAAAATAATTCAAGTCTATAAAGGCGAACATTTTTACCAGAGGGATCAGGTTTTTCAGAATTCAATAAATCGAATTTTCTTTTTAAATGCGAAGTATGGTAAATACCTGCTCAGAGTAATTGTTGAAATACTTTTTCCTTTTTTAATACCTGAGCCGTGCCGGTTAAATTTTTTTTCTATGAAAAGTGATTATGATAAAAAAGCTGAAATTATCCAATCGGGATGCATTATTAAATGTCAAAGATTTCTAAACTCGATGGATGTCTTAAAAACAGTTTCTGGTATTACTGCCCTTTATGGACATCATTTTAATAAAGTAATTCATGAAAACCAAGATTGAAACCCCTGAAGCCCGAATCTTGCATTTTATTGAACATTTAAAAGAATCTGGTAAGGTCCGTTTCAAGGAAGAGGTATACGAGAAAATGAATGTCAGGCGGCAATATGTGACTTCGGTAAAAAATGGAGAGGGGAATAAGCGCTTTACCACTAACCATATTCAAGCCTTGTGCGAACATTACCCGGTGAATGCTAACTGGATCTTTGGAATAGAAAAGGAAATGTACCGTAAAGAAAAGGTCAAATCTTCTTCATCAGCCGATTCATAGCTTCGGTAACCGACCGTTGAGAGGTCTTTTTATATTTCTGCAGTGTCTTCGGGTCCCGTATACCGGTTATTTTCATGATGATATGATCTGGCATTCCTTCTTCGGCTGCTAAAGTGATAAAAGTTCTTCGGGCGGTATGGGTTGAAACCATTTCATGTTTTTTATGGTAAAGCACCTCTTTTTTATTTCCCCGGTAAATCGTTTCTTTAATTTCTTCATCGATACCGGCCATGGAACAAATGGTCTTGATATGTTTCCGGAATTTCATATCTGAAAGCCTGGGTAGATTCCAGTCGTATTTATCCAGTAACCTTTTCAATTTGGGATGTAAGGGAATGAAGCTTTCATTCTCGGTCTTTTCGGCTCGTTTGATGATCATATTGCCTATGACATCGGCCTTTTCAAATACCGAATAATCCGAATACCGCTGGCCTGAATACACCCCAATCAAAAAGAGATCTCTTACCCGTTCCAGGCTTTCACGGGGAAGCTCTATTTCTTCCAGCGCGGCTACCTCTTCTTTCGTCAGGTGAATATCATCAGCCTGGTATTTCTTCACCGGGTTCTTGAGATTGTCCATATCTATGTTATGATATTTTCCATGGGACCATATAAGAAAGGTAAACAGGAAATTGATATTGCGGTGCAGGGTATTGTCGTTGTGTGGTTTAAAAGGTTTGTTCTTGATCTGCCTTAAAAAACCGGAATAGGCATCGATAAAGTCTTCATTGATCTGCCGGAACTGGATTTTCTTTCCACGGTATTTTTCGAAGAGCTCCAGCTTCTTTTTAAGATTGGAATACTTCTGGTTCCAATCAGCTGACTTTCCCCCGCTCATGTTCTTGGTATCGATAAACAACTGAACGATATCAATAAAAGAGGTGGCTGTTTTTTTATTTTTAAACCGGCGGTCGAATATGTCTTTCAAGTGTGCCCTGGTAAGCGGCTTATTTTCTTTTTCAGACTTTTTTATCTCTTCTTCCAGCAGTTCTGCATACTGCAAAAGGATATCGGCAATATGTCGGTTTTTGACCCCTTTAGAGCCTCGAAGTGTTTTAGGAAGCCGGTTTTCAAAATCCCAGTTATTCGGTTGAATTTTTTGACCGGTTGAATACTTAAAATTTTTACCTTCGTCTTTAAGGTAGTGAATGAGATAGATAGAAGTCTCATTATTTTGTTTGGGGTTCTTTAGATAAAAATACATTCCCCAAATATAATAAGGGGAAAGAAAAGGGGAAAGTAAAACACTATTTAAAGCATATTTTGAAACTGCATAATAAAGCACTTACTTCTGAAAATACCTTAAAATAAAGGCTTTTGCGCCATTATACAATTTTTGAAAAAGTATAGTAAAAGGGGTGTACGAATCCCTCTTTCTCCGCTGATTAAATGCCAGAATTATTAAAAAGCCCGAAAACACTGCGTTTTCGGGCTTTTTTAATTTTATTTCATATCAAAAAAAGGCATATAAATGCATCAAATGGGTGCTAAATTCGGTGCTGCTTTTATGTTGAAAAAAAAGCAGCACCGAATTTCATGTAAAGCCTTTATTATCGGTATCTTACAGAGGTGTAACTTGCATGTTTTTTTAGAATATACCATGTAAAATAGGTTCTGAAATGTATAATACTTATTCCGTAATTTTTTTTCCAAAAAATAGCAATGGTAATAAACAAGGTCTCGTGCCAATTTACCTTAGAATAACGGTGAATGGCAGGCGTTGTGAATTGAGCATTAAACGAAAAATTCCCTTAAAATCTTGGAATCCCAAAACCGGATCAATGAGAGGGAAAAGCGGAGATGCTGGTGAGTTCAACAGATATTTGAACAGCATTCGAAATAGAATTGATAGGATTTATGAAGACCTTGTCAAAGAAAAGGCTGATTTCACTGTTGAAACCATGCGGGATATTTACACCGGAAAAAATAAAGATAGAAAGATGCTATTAGAAATTTTTCAGGAGCATAATGACCAGGTTGAGAATTTAATCGGAAAAGATTTTGCCTATGGAACCTTTGAAAGATATCGAACTGCTAAAAAACATGTTGAAGAGTATATTTTAAAAGAATACAGATTGAAAGACATTCCTGTAAAAAATGTAGATCATTCCTTTATTACCGGATTTGAGTATTTTTTAAAAACTAAAAGAAAATGTAGTCACAATACTGCTGTAAAGTACATCACCAACTTTAAAAAGATAATCAGGATAGCTATAGCAAATAACTGGATAAATAGAGATCCATTTTTACATTGGAAAGCCAAACTGAAAATTGTAGATCGGGAATTTTTATCAGAGGATGAGATTCAAAAACTAATTCAAAAGGAATTTCAAACAGATAGGCTGGATTTAGTAAAAGATATTTTTCTTTTTTCCTGTTTTACAGGACTTGCATATGCTGATGTGAAAAAACTTTCAGAAAATAATTTGGTGATTGGAATTGATGGAAATAAATGGATAAAAGTTAATAGGACAAAAACCGATTCTCGAACTAATATTCCGTTACTGCCCACCGCCCTTGAAATAATAAAGAAATATTCTGATCGACCGGATGCTTCAGCAAAACTTTTGCCCATCCTTACTAACCAAAAGATGAATGCCTATTTAAAAGAGATAGGGGATATTTGCAAAATTCAAAAGAATCTAACCTTCCATCTGGCCAGGCATACTTTCGCAACTACCATTACTCTTTCTAATGGAGTACCAATAGAATCGGTGAGTAAAATGTTAGGTCACAAAAATTTGAAAACTACGCAGCATTATGCCAAAATACTAGATCAGAAAGTAAGTCAGGATATGTTGGCATTAAGGCGAAGAATGAGTAAGAATGTAGAATTTAATCCAAGTACATCTGCGAAAAAAACAGATGAGCTTGGAGAAACTATGAAAAGTAATTAGTATCTGGAAACAACGGAGTTTTTATTTGGGTAGACTGATATTCAATTTCTTTTTATTACTTTATATCATAATTTATAAAACAGATGCTTTCTATTTTCCACCTACTAGGATCCTTCTATTCGTTCTTCTTGTTTTATTATTAATTTTAATACTAAAACAGAAGGCTCTTTACCGTACGATTATAAATAAGGAATCCAAAAAGTGAGAATCCATCATATTGGAGAATATTGTTTTTTAAATTATTTGGATGGTGATTAAAACCAGGAGGATGATTAAAGTGATCAAGGAAAAATATAAAATACCGTTTTTCAAAGTCCACAGAACCATATTTCTTTTTAGAATTTTCTTTTCAAGGTTTTCCAATTCTATTAATTTCTCGAAACCGAATTTTCTTGCAATCTTTCCTTTATCTGTAAGGTAAACCCTGTTAGAATTATCGATGATAATCAGATTGTACTTAACCAGCTTTTGAACTTTAAACAGATCATATTTCTGTACTAATTGCTCCAATCTAATTCCATCCGTTACAGAATTCTGTCCAGATGAAGATGTAATATACATTTTTTGTAAGGTATTACATACATTATAATGGTCAAATTTACGTTTAAAAGTTATAAAACAACGTTGATAACAAATAAACTATTGTTAAATATTGATTCGGTGGCTTTGAAACTCTTATTCTTTCTAGTAACCGGAATTATGTTAGGAAAAATCCAGTTCTAAATATTTGTATTTTTTGATTTAGCATTCAATTCAAAGAATTTTTGCTCAAACTTCTCGGCTGGTAGGTATTTATCTGACGACACTTCAAAATACCGCAATGTACTTTGAACAAAGGATTCGCTTATACCGATCGATCTTAAAAAATCCTGGCTTTGCTTTAGTATAATTTCTTTCCATAATTTCTTTTCTCCATAATAAATGGTATACCTGTAGAAAAGATTTTCGTTAGCATCGATGCAAAAAGTAACCACTACCAGTTCAATTAAATTAGAATAGGTTTTACCCTCCCTTTTTCCGGTGTAGAAATAATCAAATTGAAAACCTTCTAGTTCCCCTTCAACTTCGGTTCGGTCGTATTTTTCAAAACTTTTGCGAGGTCTTAATGGCATTGATTTTTAATTTGGATCAAAAAATTATTTACTCATTGATAAAAAAGTAGAAACCATATTGTCTAAAGATTGGTTAAATAATTATAAAATTAAAGGCTCCTTTGTAATTAATTCAAATCTTATATTAAAGTTACTAAAATGCTAAAAGCAGTTTCTTTTACTTCTAAGGAGGAAGTGGTAGAAAGAGAATTTGATAGTTCCTTTCATGTTAGGCTTCTATACAAACCGGGCTTTTTATCAAAGCCGACTTCCTTTCCTAATTTATTTTGTATTCCCCAGGAAAACCCTGTGGAAATATATCCCATGGAGTGGGGCTTTATTCCAGAAAATATTTCTGATATAGATCAATTCAGAAAAAAGGGTCCTCATTTATTTACGTTCACCAGTCAAGAAATCCTTCAGAATTTAGTATCTGCGCCAATTAAAAATCGGAGATGCCTGGTGCTTTTAGATGGTCTGGTATTTCAGGGAAGGGACACGGAAGATCCACCTGAATATTTTTACCCAAAAAACAGAAAAATGTTTGCCGTAGCCGGCATCTATAATGAAGTAAAGCCTGAGTATTGGAATGTAGCTTTAGTCGTTGGGCCCTACAAAGAAAAAGAAAATCATTTTCCTTTAATTCTCAGTAGGGAAGTAGAGTGGGAATGGCTAAGAAAAGACCTTACCACTAAAAGACTGAAGGAGATTCTTATCACCGGCTATTCCAAACAAAAACTAACAAGTCATTACTTAAATCCCTCATTTTTTAATGGACAGAGGTAGATTTTTACTTCTTCGAAATCAAAAACTTTATTTAATTTCCCTTTATCTTTAATAGTAAGTTCTAAAATACTTTTTCATGTGCTATCAAAAATCCCTAAATCAATCGGAAGATAATTTAACCAGGTATATGGACCGAACTCCATACAATCCCGGCGAATTTGAACCTTATTTTCTAAATGACGGATTTTCCCACAGTAGTATTTACATTATTCCTCAAGATGAGCCCGAACATTGGTTTCCTGCAACCTGGGGTTTAGTTCCCAACTGGCACAGGGGAACTTCTGATGAGTTTTTCAGAAATAGAAAATATAACACTTTGAATGCGAAGGCAGAATCTGTTTTCACCTCTAATTCTTATCGTCAACCTATTCATGAATCCAGATGTTTAATTTTTTGCGATGGTTTTTTTGAGCCGCATCATTATGGTAAAAACAGCCAACCCTATTTTTGCTATTTAAGTGAGAGTAAAAATTATATGGATAGGGAAATCTTTACTTTTGCAGGAATTTACAATAAAGACACTGAAGAAAAGTATACGGTTAGCTTACTAACCGTGAATGCTAATCCTCTTTTTGAATCGATTCATAATGACAAGAAGCGAATGCCACTTGCTCTTGATCGGAAATATGAATTAGACTGGATAAGTGATGATCAAGGTGAGAGTGTCATTAAAGGAATTATGGATGAAGGTTTTACCACGAAATCATTTAAAGCGCATCCTGTAATGAATTACAGGTTAAAGGTCAATAGAGAGCTAAAGAATACCGAAAAAGTACTCGAACCTGTGGAAGCTATTGATTCTGATCTTCAGGAAGTCTTTAATTAACCCGGGAAAAAGGATATTTTAAAAGTTAATATAGGAAAACATATAAATTTTGTAGATTAGAAATTATTAGGTGAAAATGCTTATTTAGTGCTATGACCCATTAAGGACCGACCTTACGAGAGCCAATTAGTATTAATATACTGAAATAATCCGTTCCCCCGGATCGGGTTTAATGAGGGAAATTCAGGTAACAGCGAATTTCCCTTTTTTTAATCTTTTTGCGGTAGCTTTAAAAAAATGTTGAAATGAGGAGTTTATTGCTTTTTTTCACTCTATTTTTTTTTAGCTTTGGATTTGGTCAATCGAAAAGTTATACCACCCTGCTTACGGAATACAAAACAGGGCCAAATTCTGGCGAATTTGAATGGATAAAAAGAACCCTCAAGATTTCTGCTGATACCATTTGGATTACCTCTTTTGGAAAGGAAGAAATAGATGTTCAGCGCTGGATAATAAATGCAAAAGAAGAGGGGCTTATTGAAACTTATCACACCCAGCTAATAAATGGTGAAGAGGATACTCCACTGCCTGCTCTTTTCCGATTGATAAAAAATGATGCCGGGAAAGTAGATGTAATTAGCTGGAGTATACCCGAATTACCCGGACTAATTAGTAAAGAAATTTGGTTTTATATAGACTATAAATAATAAAAGAGGCTTATATAAATTCCAAATGATATAATAAGCATACCGATACAACAGGCAAATATTTTAAGCTTCTTTTCTAATTCCATTCTGTTGATAAGCCAAAGAAGAAATGAAATAATCAGGCCAATGCTAATCCCGATAAAAATTGAGGTAATAGAAACTATCATAAAATGTATGTATTTAAAACTCAGGATTAAAACCTAAAGCTAAAATAGTTTCTTTAAAGAAAATGAGGTAGGGGATTTTTCCGGTTTTTTCGTTTAATGGCTAAAAGGATTATATATACGATAAATCATTAACCTGCCGTCGGTCGGGATAGGGGTCCGGTTACAAACTGCTATTTAATTTATTATATTTTTTATAATAAAGTAATATACCTGTGATCCCTGTGGTCATTGCGATTATAAAGCCTATTAACGCTATGTTTTCAGCATATCCTTCATTCCCTTTTGTTATTACCTCTCTCCATACACCATTGTTATTTTTAAATCCCAATATCCACTGCGTAAAATTCCAGGAAAAATGAATGCCTAATGGCAATGCTAACCCTTTGCTTTTAAGAGCGGCCAGGCCAAATAAAATCGCACCTAGCCCGGAGCCTATTATTGCGAATTTCCAAGACATTCCAGCAATAATATGCTCCACAATAAAAATACCTGTCATCATACATAAAGCAAATATTGGATTTATAGCTTTGGCCAGGCTTCTTAGGAGGTAAGATCGAAATACTAATTCCTCTCTTACGGCGACAAGAAAGTAAAGCGTAAATGCTGATCCAATGCTTACAACGGAAACATTGGGAGAAGGTAAAAAGGTTACCTCTGCAAAATTCGAAGTTATTAGTGCTTGTATAGAAACCATTAAAACCCCAATTCCAAAGCCGCTTAAAAATTTCAAAAGACTTTTATATTGAAATCCTATTCCAATTTCCCTTAAACTAAGTTTTTCCCACTTTGCAAATATGTAAGCAAGAATGAAGGTTAATATAGAAGTAAAAAGAAGGGAGAGCTGATCGCTGTGCGATAACCCCTTAAAAATACCGGAAATAGTCGCAAAAATTATAATACTAAATAAGTAGAACAAAATAACTCTGGTAAGAACAGGCAGTGGGGGTGAAAATCTATTAATGGACATTATTTTATATTTTCTAATTTAAAATATAACCAGATTTCAGATTTTAATTAGCTCGCTCCAGGGAAATTTCTTTAGGAAAGAAATACTTGTCATTTTATTTTAATTTTACCATAAGCATTATTTTTCTATACATCCTGTTTTCTTCTATCCTCCGGGTTAAGGCATGGTAGGGGATTTTTCCGGTTTTTAGACCAGGAAAGATTTTAAAGATATACTTTGAATTTAGTGAAAAAGAATTAACTAAATTCTGTTAAAAGCTTTTTTTTACTCTTGTTCAAGTTTTAAATCTTCTTTATATCTTGTTAAAAATTTAACTTAATCAATTTCAATGCAGTATTCCCTACAAACTGCTTTTTACATATAACTCCATTTCTGCATGCAGACAGGACAGGAAATCAACTCAGGGAACCTACAAATACTAAAGCCGAGAAAAGCTCTCAATAAAGCTTTCTTGAAGGTAAAGCCCAACCGCTCCCGTATTGAGCAGTTCAAAGAAAACCTTAAGAACTTACTGGATAGAACCAATGATACGGAGTCTGAAGAGTTCCATAAAAACCTGGTCACAGACTTTTTAAAAAAGACCTATTACGATCCAGATCATTTCATCAATACCAAAGGCCGTAATGACCTGGTGATCCATAATGGTAAAAAGGCCAAAAGTACTGTGGGTGTGATCATAGAGGCCAAGAAGCCCACCAACAGGTCAGAAATGATCAGTAAGGACAGACTTAATGTCAAAGCTTTTCAGGAACTAGTGTTGTATTACCTGAGGGAACGCATTAGCCAGAAGAACCTGGAAGTAAAATACCTGGTTGCCACCAACATCAACGAGTGGTTTATTTTTGACGCCAATCTATTTGAAAAGGCATTTGCGCAGAACAAAAGGCTGGTCAACCAATTCGAGGATTTTGAAGCCGGACGACTGGCCGGGAAGACTACCGATTTCTTCTATCGGGAAATTGCCGAACCTTTTATCACACAATTGGAGGTCAACTTTGAGTTTACTTATTTCGATATCAGGAATTATGAAAAACTCTTGCGGAACAATAATCCGAAAGACGACAATAAGCTAATTACGCTGTTTAAACTCTTTTCCCCTGAGCATCTTCTCAAGTTGCCTTTTACTAACGATAGCAACAGCCTGGACAAAAGGTTTTATGGCGAATTACTTCATATTATAGGCCTAACTGAAACCAAACAAGGCGGGAAGAAGATCATCGAGCGGCAGCCGAAAGGTAAACGCAATACCGGTTCATTTCTCGAAAATGCCATTATCCAGCTTGATAGCACCGATAAGATCAGCCGATTAGAGAATCCTTCCCAATTTGGTTCTATCCATGAGGAACGACTTTTTAATGTCGGCCTGGAACTAAGTATAACCTGGCTCAATCGGATCCTTTTCCTGAAATTGCTGGAGGCGCAACTGGTCACTTATCATAAGGGTGATAGATCCTATGAGTTCCTGAACATGGATAGAATTCATGATTATGACGATCTCAATAGTCTTTTCTTTCAGGTACTGGCAAGGCAATACGGGAAGCGAAATGAAGATGTAAAGAAATTGTTTGAGAAGGTGCCTTATCTTAACAGTTCGCTATTTGAACCAACAGATATAGAACATTCCACCTTATTTATAAGCAACCTCCGTGACGATAAGGTCCTTCCAATTTACAGCGCCACGGTATTAAAAGATAAAAAAGGCAAGAAGCGAAGCGGGGAGTTGAATGCGCTGGAATATCTCTTTGAATTCCTAAACGCCTACGACTTTAGTAGTGAAGGAGGAGAGGCCATACAGGAGGAAAATAAAACCCTGATTAATGCCTCTGTTCTTGGGTTGATCTTTGAAAAGATAAATGGCTATAAAGATGGGTCTTTCTTTACTCCTGGTTTTATCACCATGTATATGTGCCGGGAAACCATCAGGAGAGCGGTGGTACAAAAGTTCAATGAAACGAAGGACTGGAATTGTAAAGACCTGGACGAACTTTACGATAGCATAGAAGACCGTAAGGAAGCCAATGAAATTATAAACAGTTTAAAGATCTGTGATCCCGCTGTGGGAAGCGGACATTTTCTGGTCTCTGCTTTGAACGAGATGATCGCCATTAAGAACGACCTGAATATCCTGCAGGATCGCTCAGGTAGGAGGCTGAAGGAGTACCAGGTAGAAGTGGTAAATGACGAGCTGGTGGTGACCGATGAGGAAGGCGAACTGTTTGAGTACAATCCTAACTCAAAGGAGAGCCAGCGGGTACAGGAGGCGCTTTTCCATGAAAAACAGCAAATCATCGAGAACTGTCTTTTTGGAGTGGACATTAATTCCAACTCGGTTAAGATATGTCGTTTGCGATTATGGATCGAGCTTTTAAAAAATGCTTATTACCGGAACGAGACCGAACTGGAAACCCTGCCCAATATTGATATAAACATCAAGTGTGGGAACTCCCTGATAAGTCGTTTTGACCTGGATGCAGACCTGAGCACGGCCCTGAAAGACAGTAAATGGAGCATAGACAGTTACAGGGAGGCGGTTGACACTTACCGAAATGCGCAAAATAAGGAGCAGAAGCGGGAAATGGAAAGGATCATCCACGACATCAAGAACGATTTTAGGAGCGAGATCTCTGCTAACGATCCCAAAGTAAAGCGGCTGCAAAAAGTAAAGGGCGAGATCTTTTTGATGAGCAATCAAACCCAGATGTTTGAAATGTCAAAACGGGAAAAAGCTGCCTGGAATAAAAAGCTGGAAAAGCTAACCAAAGAGAGTAAAAAACTAGAGGTTGAGATCCAGGGGATAAAGGATAATAAGATCTATGAAAATGCTTTTGAATGGCGCTTTGAGTTCCCAGAGGTCCTGGATGATACTGGAGAATATATAGGATTTGATGTAGTGATGGGGAATCCGCCGTATGTGCAGATTCAAAAAATGGATTTTGATTTTTCCCTCATTAAGACAAAATATCAAACCTTTGAACAAATGGGTGATATTTATGTTTTATTTTATGAAAAAGGACTTGAAATCTTGTCTGAAAACGGACTACTGAATTTTATCACTTCTAACAAATGGATGAGGGCTAATTATGGGAAATCATTTCGCGATTTTTTGTGTAGAAAAACTGAATGTATTCAACTTATTGATTTTAATTATTTCCAAGTTTTTGAAGAAGCTTCGGTTGATACAAACATTCTCTTGTTATCATCTGGTGTTACAAAAAATATTAATAGTGCAACTCTCATAAAAGAGTCCTTCAAATTGGAAGAAATTAAGGATTATGTGGAGAGTAATAAAGTTCAAATTTTTAATTTGGCTAGTGATTATTGGAACATTGTATCTCCAAAAAAATTGGTTCTAAATGAAAAACTTAAAATAAAAGGGAGGGAAATTCAATTTTGGGACCTTTCCATTAATTATGGAATTAAAACTGGATTTAACGAAGCCTTTATAATAAACAAAGCAACCAAAGAAAAACTTATTGAAGATGATCCAAAAAATGAGGAAATTATAGTACCCTATTTAAGAGGGAGAGATATAAGGAGATTTGGTTTTGTACATCAAGATTTATGGTTAATTTTCACAAGAAGGGGTATAGATATAGAACAATATCCAATTGTAAAGAATTTTTTAGAACCATTAAAAGAGAAACTTACCCCTAGAAATAATGGAGAAAAGATAGGAAGAAAACCGGGGCCATATAAATGGTATGAAATTCAGGATTCAGTTGCTTATTATGCTTCTTTTCAAGAAGAAAAATTAGTTTACGCCGAAACCATGAGAATTCATAAAAACGACACATCAAATTTTCCACGTTTTGGATTTGATGATCAAGGTTATTATTGCGATAAAACTACTTTTATTGCCACAGGTGCCAATATAAAGTACTTGTTAGGTCTACTAAATTCTAAAATTGGAAATTATTTAATACGCGAATATATAACGAAACTCGATACTGGAGGGTATATGGTGCAAAAGGTCTTTTTTGAAAAAATTCCGTTAATGGAGCCACCTTTTAATGAGGAAATTACTGTAGCGGTTGAGAAAATTCTATCTCTCAAAAAAGAAAACCCCGCCGCCGACACCACTTCATTAGAAGCCGAAATTGACCAGCTTGTTTATGAACTTTATGGTTTGACGGATGAGGAGATTAATATAATTGAAAAACAAATTTAAGAAACGACAAAAAATAATTAAATAATTCTAAAAAAATAAATTTTGGTTCGAATAATCCACCTTAGTGATTTTCATCTTAAAAATGAAAGTATAGAGAGTTCTCAAAAAAACTTATTAGAAGCTTTAATCGTTGATATTAAGCAGTTTGTCAACCGTGATACTATAGTCATATTTTCCGGTGATTTTGTAGATAAAGGTGGATTAGAATTTAATGATCCGGAATTGAAGTTTCATTATTTTGAAGAGCAGGTGATAGATCCAATATTGCGCCACTTTCCAGGATTAAAAGGAAGATTTTTATTTGCTCCGGGTAATCATGATTTTGAAAGAGATAAAATAAACTCTTTTAAAGATAAACCTATGAGGGATTCTTTTATTGCTTCACCGGATTTGGTGGATAAATTTATTCCAGAGGTACGAGCTAAAGAAGAATCAGTTGTAGGTATGACGAATTTTAAATCTTTTGAAAAAGAATTTTTTGAAAAGAAGGAAGATTGGCTTGAGTACAACCTTACTCCTTTTGAATCTAGTTTCAAATTACAGTGTGGAAATGAAAATGTTGGTGTAACTGCCTTAAATAGTGCTTGGTTGTGTTATGAAGATGATAATATTGGGAGTCTTTTTTTAGGGAAAAATCAAATTGAAAATTCTTTAGAATTTATTTCCGATACTGATATTAAAATTGCCATTCTGCATCATCCATTGGAGTTTCTTAATTCTAGAGATTATAAGAAAATAAAGCCTTTGTTATATAGTAATTATGATATGATTTTCCTTGGACATACCCATAAATTAGAATCTCAAAAAGTGGATGATCTAGATGGAAATTTATTTTTATCTATAGGAAAATCAATTAATGGAATTCAATCCGAGGAAATCAGCTATACTAATGGATATGCAGTTATTGATTTTGAAAAAAGTGATAATATCACAGTTCATTATCGGAAATATTTGGATTTACATAGGAAATTCGTTGTAAACAGTGATATTGGGAATGATAGAGGTATAAAGATATTCGAAATTCCAAAAGAAGGTGAACAAAAAAAAATCCAAAGAGTTAGTGGGATAATAGATGAAATAAAGGAAGATATTTTTCCAAAATTAAATGATGATCTTATCCTAAATATTTCTCAAAGTAATAAAGGTAAGCTTTCTGAAATTTATGTAGAACCTGTTATTGGAAATTTGCCCGAAAATAATGTAGATAATAATGATAATTTTCAATTTTTCTCGACGCGTAATTTAATCGAATCTAATAATAATCAATTAATATTCGGAGCAAAAGAAACAGGTAAGACTATATTGTTAGACAAACTACTTATTGATTTAACTGAAAATTTTCAAAAATCCCGAAGGCTTCCTGTTTTAATCAAATTTAATGAGATTGGAAATCAAAATATAAAACAATTAATCAAGAAATATATAAGTAGAAGTTCCAAAGAAACTAATGAACTTCTCAAATGTGTAGAAATTGACTTACTTATTGATGATTTAGATTTTTCCTCTCAATTTAATTATCAGAATAAAGAATTAAAAAGCTTTATTTCAGAATTTCCTCAAACCAGAATTGTTGCCACTGTAAATAATACCGAAGATGAAATAATACCAGTAAAATTGATTACTGCATTTTCTGAATTTAAAGATGATTTTAAAATCTATTATATCCATCTTTTTAAATCTAAACAGATTAAAGGTTTAATTTCAAATTGGATTACAAGCTCAGATATAGATTTGCACGAGAATATTGAAAAATTATTAAAAGGTTTCAGAGAAATTGGATTACCGAAAACACCACTTGCTGTAACAATCTTTCTATGGATAATAAATAAGCAACAGAACAGACCTATAAATAATGCAGTTTTAGTTGAGCTTTTTGTCGAAAATTTATTGGAGAAGGGAAACCTTCAAAATATATACTTCGATACATTTGATTTTGGTGATAAACAACGGCTGTTGGCTTACCTCGCTAAATTTATGCTTGAAAAGAAAAATAGTAACCTTGGTTACAGAGTTAAAGAATATGAACTTCAAAAAGAAATAGAAAGATATTTAGAAAATAAAATTGACTTAAATCCTTCAAAAGTTTTAGAATACCTAATTGAAAGAGGAATTTTGGTTAGATGTAATGGTAATAGCATTAGATTTAAAACAGCATTTTTCTTTAGTTATTTCTTAGCAAAATTTATAGGATATAGTCAAGACTTTAAGAATGAAATACTTACCGGTAAAAATTATTTAAATTATATTAATGAACTTGATTTTTATACTGGATTAAATAGAGAGGATGAAGAAGTTTTTAATTTTTTAAATAAAGAGGTAGAAGAGGTATATGGTTATATTAATTCAAAAGTAAGAGACGAATATGAAGAAATAGATAAAGTGTTAGAAACCAAACAAACAATTGCATCCAGAATTGATTTAGGGAAAGCTTCAACCAAGCCAACTGAACAAGAAATTGAGAAAGCATATGATAGCCAAATTGCTACCGTACCTTCTAGAAAAAATATTGAAGCAAAATTAGATATGGATCAACAACCGAAAGAAGAAATAGAGGCTATAAGGTTTTCGAAATTACTGAAGTTAACAGCTATTGTCTTCAAAAATAGTTCGGATATTGATCATAAAAAACGCATCGATTCCTATAATAATATAATAGTCAGTTCTATATCCTATATGATGATGTATAGGGATTCAATATTATATTTCAGAGAAAAATATGCTGATGAGGTTTCAAAACTGTTACCAAAGGAAATGGATTTTGGTTTTTTTATGAAGATTTTACCTATTTTACATCAGGTGACAATGTATAATTGGATTGGATCATTTAAATCTGCACCTATTATCAGGAAGAAAATTCAAGCCGATAGAAATACCAAAGAAATTTCAGAATTTGAGAAATTTTTATCTGTCTATATTTATTCAGACATCAGGGCCAAAAATTCGCCGGATTATATAAAGGAGTTTTTTAAAACAACCAAAAGGAAATACATTCTGGATGCGAGCTTTATTAAAAATATGTCTTATTATTATTTAAGATCAAAAAGCATAGAATCTGATAAAGAGTACACCAAGTTATTAGCAGAAATAAAGACGAAATTAGGTGAAACCTCCCAAAGGAATAAGGGAGAACTCATTCAAAAGTTTAAGGAAGAAAAGAATAAAAAGGAAACAGAGGAGTAAAAGTATGTTCAAATAGACTTTGCTCTCTTGGACAGTTTTCAGGAACCACTTTAATTTTGCTTGTTAAATTTAAGACCTCGAGCCGGTTGGCGGTCGGCATATAGAGTTTTTATATTCAGAGATGAGTATCGTTATACACAATTTCCTAGAGTAATTGGATGGTGGTGAATAAAGATATTTCATTTATAAAAGTTTTTAGAACTCTATTATTATCCTGAGAATAATTCACAATCAAAGAATTCTTTAAGTGATATATCTATCATTGAGCAAAATTTCTTGATAGAGTGAATGCTGATTCCCCTGCCATCAGTAGTACTTTCCCATCGATTAATTATTTGCCTATCCATCAAATGAGCTTCAGCAAATTTGGATTGATTTGGTTCAATTTTCTCCCTTAGGGTTTTAATTCTAAGAGCAATCTTTTCATTTAATATTTTACGATTATCCCTACCATTAACCATATTGCAAGGTTGAGATAAAAACATAAAATTTTGTAAGCCAAATGGATGACATTAAAAAATTTGTTTTATCTTTGATAAGAATTAAATTGCGAACTTCTTATAATATTAGAAGCATTCGCTTAGAGTCTCGAACAAAAAACTGGTAATTTTTAAGCAACGAGATGATAAGTGTGAATGCTCACGACCCGGGGCGTGGGCTCATTTATCGTTGCGCGGTATACCAGTACCTTTGTTCGGTAAGTTGAGTTTCGCGCCCATTTTTTGTGCGGTTACTTTTCTTCTTTAAGCATGTGCTTCAACACTGGGAGGCGCAAAGCAAATTAACATCCCTACATACTAATTAAGGCCAGGGTGGCCGGCACTTATTTTAAGTGTTTTCGTTAAATCCTGTTTGCGGGAACAGGCCAACCATGTTAACAATCCCGTGGGTTACTGCAAATCCCTATTAGTAGCGCAGTAGTTGGGTGGGAAGCCTGCATTCTCTATTGAAGAAACGTAGGCTGGGCACAATTGTTATAGGGAATAGGATGCCTTTTTTGCTCCAAAAGTTTGTTTTAGTCAATAAAAAAAATGCTTATGAAGCTCCTAGTGGGCACTAAAAAAGAAAGATGAACACTCGTTTTTGCGGGTAAAAGTAAAAAAGCCTTCCCTCAAGATTGGCGTCTGGCAGGGAAGGCCTAAGCTTAAATAAAACTAATGTTTCATTTTAACCAGTGTAAAATTATGAAAAATTTTTACAGGAGGAGCCTTACTGTCATAGTGTTCCTTATTCTCCTGGCTGCTTTAGTAATTCTTTCTATGAGCCAGGCAAAAGCGGTAACCGCTAAATTCTATAAATCTGCCTTTCAGCAGGAGGTAAGTGGCCAGGTGACCGGCCAAAACGGTGAACCTTTATTAGGAGTGACCGTCCTGGTGAAAAACCGGCAGTATGGTACTACAACTAATAAGGAAGGTATTTATAGAGTAAAAGCCACACCAAGCGATACCCTTGTATTCACTTCTATAGGTTTTAAAAAACTTGAAGTCCCACTGCAGGGCAGAACAAATCTCGATGTTCAACTACAGGAAGATATCGCTTCTCTTGGCGAGGTAGAGATCAATGCGGGGTATTATAATGTAACTGAGCGAGAACGAACGGGGAATATTTCCAGGGTTACTGCAGAGGAGATCGAGAATCAGCCGGTAATAAGTCCCCTCCAGGCTCTTCAAGGCCGAGTAGCCGGATTAGAAGTTGTTGAACCCAATGGAATACCAGGCGTAGCTCCAACCATTCGCATTCGAGGACAAAACAGCCTACGTAGCAGCATCAATAACAATGGCAATTTACCGCTATATATCATTGACGGGATGCCTATAAACTCCGCTCCGTTAACCTCTATCAACCAATTTGTTTCCGCGGTGGGTACTGATCCCTTAAATGGACTGAATCTTTCGAATATTCAAAGTATTGAAATCCTAAAAGATGCAGATGCGACTGCAATCTATGGTTCCCGAGGGGCCAACGGAGTAATTTTAATCACCACAAAAAACGGAAAATTTACCAGCGACAAAGATAGGGTGGAAGCCCGGGTATATAGTGGAGTTAGCCGGGTTTCTCATTTTGTAGATCTTTTAGATACTCCGCAGTACCTGGCGCTAAGAAGACAGGCATTTGAAAACGACGGTGTAGAACCTACCGAGGCTAACGCCAAAGACCTGTTACTTTGGGACCAGAATCGAAATACCGACTGGCAGAAAGTTTTGTTTGGAAATTCAGCACCTACTTTCAGCGCCGATTTAAATTATTTAGGAGGAGGAGATAATACCTCTTTCAGAATCGGAGCATCCTATTTTAAACAAGGAAGTGTTTTTCCGGGGGATAATTCTTTTGAGAAGAAGACCACGAATTTTAGCCTGAACCATCGATCACAAAATGAAAAATTTCAACTTAATTTTTCGGCGAACTATGGGATAAACGAGAGTGATCTCTTTAGTGCCAGTAATTTTGTGAGCGCCGGATTAAGGTTACCACCTAATGCCCCAAAGCTTTACCAGGAAGATGGCAGCCTGAATTGGGAAAACTCTACCTGGGTTAACCCTCTAGCTCCATTGCAGAGCAAAGGCAAAACCAAATCGGATAATCTTGTTACAAATCTCCATTTAGAATATGAATTAGTAGATGGATTGACATTTAAAACAAACCTTGGATATACTTTTCTTAACAGCAGACAAGATATATTACTCCCCAAAGAGATCTACAATCCGACAGTATGGGCTTATGTTTCGGACCGTTCCCAACATTCATTTATTAATAGAAAATCCTGGATCGCCGAACCTCAACTAGTATATGAAAAAACTCTTCGCGAGCACAACTTGGATTTGTTGGTTGGAACTACAATTCAAAGAAATGAGAATGCTGAATATACATTAAATGCCACTGGGTTTGCCAATGGACATTTAATTGGCAACCTGGAGGCTGCAGATGCGGTAAGCGTCACCAAGGATCAACATCAAGTATATAAATATCAGGCAATATTTGCCCGTTTCGGTTATAATTTTAAAAAAACCTATTTTCTGAATTTGACCGGCCGTAGAGATGGCTCTTCACGGTTTGGGCCGAAAAAACGTATCGCTAATTTCGGAGCAATTGGTGCAGCATGGATATTCACCAATTCTCAATTTCTAAAGAATGATGTTCCCTTCCTTAGTTTCGGTAAAATTCGCGGAAGCTATGGTATAACCGGGAATGACCAAATCGGGGATTATCGATATCTAGACACTTACCAATCTACACCAGGTCCCGGAGGATTATATCCCACTCGACTTACTAATCCGGTTTTTTCATGGGAAACCAATAGAAAAATCGAGGTGGCTCTAGAGCTTGGCTTTTTAGAAGATAAAATAAATCTCAACCTTAGCTGGTATCGGAATAGATCGTCAAATCAACTGGTAGGTTATAACCTTCCTGCAATAACTGGTTTTAATTCTGTAGAAGCCAATTTACCTGCTACTGTCCAAAATAAAGGTTTCGAAATTGAATTTACCAGTCTTAACGTGCAAAACAAAATATTTACATGGAGGAGTTCTTTGAATCTTAGCATTCCATCTAACAAATTGGTCAGGTTTGATGGTCTAGAGGAAAGCACTTATGCAAATGCTTACAGAGTTGGTGAACCTTTAGATTTAGTAACCTTATATCAGTTTGATGGCATAGATGCTGAAACAGGATTTTTAAAAGTAGTAGATGTTAATGGTGACGGGCGTTATGATTTTGACGATCGAATAATTCCAAAAAATACCGGTAGAGAATATTTTGGTGGAATTTCGAACAGCTTTACTTATCATAATTTTTCTTTTGACTTTTTGGTTGAATTTGTCAGGCAGAACGGTCTTCGCTATTATAACAATGTCCCAGGCTATTTCGGAAATGTCAACCGGCAAAGTATAGAAGACAGCCCACTTTCACAACGTCCCACACAATCGATAACAGGTTATCTGGCTTTTAATAATGCAGCAGGTAGTGAAATTCGTATTATGGATGCTTCTTATGCAAGGTTGAAAACCCTCAACTTAGGATATAGACTTCCTAAGGCCTGGTTAGATAATACCCCTCTTTCCAGTCTTCAATTCTTTCTGCATGGGCAAAATCTTTTGACATTAACAAAATTCGACGGGCTTGATCCTCAAAATCCGGGATCATTAACCGTTCCTTCCCTTCAAAGCATTACAGGTGGCATTCAAATAAATTTTTAAAAAGAATAATTATGAAGATCAATAAAATTTTATTGGGTTTATCCCTATTTGCAATAGTTCTTTTCATGAATTCATGTGAGGATTTTTTAGAAGTTGAAACTCCAAACTATATGTTAGACAGTAATACGGTTTTTGCTGACGATCAAACAGCACAAGGGGCATTACAGGGTTTGTTCAATCAGTTATTCAATACTAGTTTTGCTAATGGGGGAAGCCAATCTGTTAGTTTTCTTGGTGGGGTTTCTGCAGACACCTATACCTTGACTTCAAGTACACCTGATCTTGTTGAATTTCAACAAAATCAAATTAGTCCTGACAATAATAGTAACCTTCAAGTATGGTCGAGTGCCTACAATATAATTTACCAGGCGAATTCCTTATTAAATGGTATAGAAGATAATGCCTTACTATCACAGGAAGTACTTAATCAAATTGAAGGAAGTGGCAAATTCATCCGGGCCTTCACCTATTTTTATTTGGTAAATCTTTATGGGGATATACCATTAATTTTAGATACAGACTATCAGCAAAATTCTCTTGCTTCCCGAACTTCAACAGAGAAAATATATAGCCAGATATTAAATGATTTAGAGGAGGCATCTTCCTTACTTAATGAAAATTATTCAGGAGGCGAACGTTTCCGCGTCAATAAGTTTGGAGCATTAGCGATGCTTGCCAGGACTCATCTTTTTCTTGGAAATTGGCAGAAGGCCGAGATGTACAGTTCACAGGTAATAGAGGCTTCAGCTTATTATGAACTATTAGAAGATCCTAATGCAATTTTTCTAGCCAATAGCCGTGAAGCAATCTGGCAAATTTCTCCGATAGGATGGGGATATAGTTTTACCCATACCCGGGATGGGAATTTACTGGCTAAGACAACAACATCATACAATCCCGTCGTGCTATCAGGGGACTTATTGAATGCCTTTACAGAGAATGATAAGCGATATGAAAACTGGATAAGTCCTTTTGTAACTTCAAATGACACCCTTTACTATCCTTACAAATATAAAATCCAATACGATGCTTCCGGAGGTACTATAAAAGAATATTCAATGGTACTTCGGCTTGCAGAGCAGTATTTAATTCGTGCAGAAGCCCGGACAAGGCAAGGAGATATTTCCGGTGCTATAGAAGATTTGAATAAAATTAAAAATAGGGCAGGTATCGCCCTCATAGACATATCCCAGGGAAGTCCTTCTGAAGATGTGATATTGGATGAAATTTTGCTGGAAAGAAGACGAGAATTTTTTAGTGAATGGGGTCACCGTTGGTTTGATTTAAGACGGTTTAATAAAACGGATGTTTTAAAAAACAAAGTAAATTCCAACTGGACTCCTGCATCGAATTTATTCCCTATCCCAAACAGTGAAAGGATGAAAGATCCAAATCTCACTCAAAACCCGGGTTATTAATTCTACCATCTATGAGACAAACACTAAAAATATTTGTGTTAGTACTATTGACACAAGTACTTTGGGCACAAAACAGTGATAAGAATGAGAGGGATGGCTTTTCAGATCCGACATTAAAATCAGGCCGGTTAGAAAATGGTTTTCGATATTTTGTAAAAAAAATTGACGGAGTTCAACAAATCTATACTTCATTAATTGTAAATGCGGGATCTTCTCAGGAAGAAAAAGACCAAAATAATTTGGCTCATCTTCTGGAACATATGGCTTCAAATGGTACAAAGAATTTCCCGAATTTAAGAGGCGATCCAAATTTTCTTTCCCGAATGAAGATGAAGCCAATGGACATGTTAGCCTTTATAGGAGGTAACAAGACAACATATAGTTTTAGATTTCCCAAAGAGGTTTCTTTTGCACTTGATACTTCTTTAGCCTACTACCATGATATTGCTTCGGGAAAGGTACTATTTGATGATGAAGCAGTGATGGGGGAACGTAAAACGTTATATCAAGAGCATATATTGGGAGGCAATCCCGCTTGGCTTTATTCGAAATTGAAAATCGAGAATTCCTTAACCGGTCGCACGAATGGCCCAGAGCCCAAAGATTTAGAAAATACCATAATGAATTCGTCTACCAAGGATTTAAAACGTTTTTACAAGGATTGGTATCGCCCGGACCTCCTTGTTCTAACTGTGATAGGTGATATCAAAAATACGGACGAGGTAGTCAACAAAATCAGGGAAAAGTTTAAAGATTTAAAGATGCCGGACACCCTGAGAACAAAGAGGAATTACTATAAAAATTACCTCGAAAGTTCAAATAGTTTTATGGTATTAGAAAACCCCGGGCCTTTAAACGAAAAGTTAACACCTGAAACAGCTCTTCAATTTTATTACCGCAATCCTGATATCTATTTTGAGAAATTTTCTGATAAAGAAAATAAAATTTTGTGGGAGCTATTATCCTCAATGATTCATAACAGATTAAAAAGTGAAGAGTTGAATTATGGAACTAAATTTAGCTCAACTATTTATCCAAGTGAAGAGCTACCAGTCATAGAATTGGATGTAAAAACCACGGGAGAAGTTGAAAACACTATAAAAAAGGTCTTTAATATGCTCGCAGCCATTTCTTCATATGGTTTCAGAAATGAGGAATGGGAAACTGTTAAAAGAAAAAAAATCGAATATCTACAAAACCGGAATTATAATTCGATAGATGTATGGGCTGATGCGATTGAAAATCATATCGTAGAAAAAACGCCCTTGCCAGATAAAAATGACCAAAGCGATCTCACATTTCTAAAAAACTTAGACATTGGAAAAATTAATAACCTTGCAAACGAGCTCCGGTGGTTACCAAATGACATTGCCATAATACGCCCCAATGGATCAAAAAAAGACAACTTTAGTGAATTATTGATTCGGCAGTGGATCAATGAAGGTATGGCTCATCCAAAAAGATTTAATCCTTTAAAGGCACCGCAACAATTAATGTCTTCTACAGAGATATCCAAACTGGAAAAAGCTACCATAAGTAGCCGAAGTTTCGGAGACTATAATGAAGACATAATTAAACTGAATAATGGTGTGAAAATTATTTTAAAAGATCTTAAGCCAGAAAAGGGCTGGTATAAAGATAAGATTATAATCCATGGATTTAGCCTTTTTGGGGCCTCCTGTTTTGGAGAAAGGGATATGGAAAGCATGTTTTCACCAGTGATTATTCAAAATTCAGGTTTAGGTAATTATAACAAATTTGAAATTCAGAAATTATTATCCAATACCAGCATTCCTTTTGGAATTAGAAATTATATAGAGCAAAATGAAACGGGGGTTATGGCAGAAGTTTCACCCGAGGATGTAGAATTAGCATTACAGCTTATATACCTTTCTTTTACGGAACCGAGATTTGATAATGCTGCATTTGAAGATTGGAAAATGATTGAAGAAAAAAGGTTTAGGAGAACCGGAAATAGCAATAACGATTTCATTGATTTAATTAATCAGGAAAATAATAATTTCAAAATTCCACAAGGTGGAGCGCGGTATTGGCAAAGCTTATTAGTAAATAACAAGGAAGCCTTTAGGAAATATAAAGCGCTACATGCGAGTGCAAGAAACTTCACCTTCATCTTAACCGGTGACTTTAAAAAGAAAACAGTATTGCCTTTGCTTCAAAAATATCTTGGTAGTCTTCCCAATTCTAAACAACCTTTAAGGTGCGAAAAAAGTAAGAATAGCAAATTGACTAATTTTAGTGGAACTAAAAATTTTTATTTATCCGCGCCTGTAGGTGCTAAGTTTTTATCCATACAGTTTAAAAGTGAATCAGAGCAAAATAGTTTTCAGGAAGTAGTAAATCTCGAATTATTGAAAAATGCAATACATCTTATGCTAAAACGACTGCGATACGAGCAAAACCTCGGAGTTTACTCTTATTCAGTATCAGCCCTTGTAGATCGAGAAAACAATTCTAAAACAATACAGGTCTATCTTCAGACGAATGAGAAAGATTTTGCAGAGGTAATAGAATCCTGCAATGATGTTTTTGACGAATTGAGAACAGATATTATTCCTAAGGCTTTATTAAATTCGGTAAAGGATTTATTTCATATCCCAAAATTAGAAGATAATAAAAACAATACAGCAACACAGGCTAGTTTATATGATCACTACCGGTACGGGGTTCCCTTTATTAATCCAGAAGAAGTTCAGAAGTATAGAGACAATTTTAATGAGAAAAAACTACAGCAAATAGCTATAGAATATTTAAATGCCAATCGAAAATTGGTAATAATAGGCAGCTCTAAATAGTTCTTAAAACAAGCCCCGGAAAGGTTCCGGGGCATAAATCTCAGAAACCTTAATTTGAAATAATATAAGGTTCTGTTGAGCCACCAAGTTTTGGTGTTTCAAGATCTGGTCCAGTAAAAACCTGGTAAACTGTATTCAGGTCATTTTCAAACTTTACCTCGCAAGGATCTTGCGTACCTGAATTACAGGGATCATTGTTAAGTTGATGAGGACCATTCTTATCAATCCAACCATTCGACTGCACATTTGCTTTATTAGCAAAGGCAAGTCCTACTGCCATCACAAATGCCATTACCGGCATTAAAAACTTAAAATTTTTCATAATATAAAATTTTAAAGATTAAACAATTTGCCTATTCTCAGTAGAGAGTAGGCGTTCTACTCTAGCATTGCGCAATACTATTTCTTATAAGTCCTGTGCTTTTTAGATTGGAGATATAGTCCAAAAGCACCTAACAGCACAAAACAGCTATTGAATATCAGATGTTGGTTCCAGGTTAAATTGTTTATTACACCACCGCAGGAACAGGGTATTTCTTTGCTGAACAGAAGTATCCCTGCTATGTAGATAGTAAAGAGAAGAATGAGGGCGAAGGCCAAGTATAACCCAATCTTTCTATAGGAGTTGCTTATCAACAGTCCGCCTGTGGTTAGTTCAATTACCGGTACAAGACCGGAAATTAATCGTGCTTGGATTTCCCCATGAAATAGAGGGCTATTTAATAGGCTATCATAAAATTTAGGATATTCGATCAGTTTGAAAATCGCCGCATATAAAAACAGCACAATAAATGCATATCTTATTAGTTCTCGTATGTATTCCTTCCACATTATCATTTGTCGTTACTCTTATTTCTAAAAGTAAAGTTGGGGAATAATACTTAGCAAAAAAGAACAATTTGATACTAAAAATCCTAATATGTTAAAGGGAAGGTTTAGGAACGGAAATATGAGGGGGGATGTCCGTATTTTTTTTTGAAAGCTTCCGAAAATTGGGGATAACTTTTAAAATTAAGATCGGACGCAATAGTATCTAAAGTCTGAAAGGTACTGCTAATTCGTGTTTTAGCTTCTTCAAGCCGTAAGAGATTATAATATCGGAATGGAGTGCAGCCAAATAGTTCTAGAAAACCTCTGTGTAATCGATATTCGTTAAGTTTAAATTTACGAGCCAGTTCTTTATCAGTGGGTTTTGGTTTTCCTATATTTTGCAACAGATAATCATGAACTTCCTGAAGTGAAATGACATCCCATTTGGAAAGTCTTTTTCTATCTTCCGGTTCCTGTCTTATTTCTCCTCGAACCCTATTTTGGAAAAAGCTTATTGACATGTGATAATTAGGTGCACTCGACACAAGAAGATCCACCGAACATTCCTGTGCCATGACCAGTTCCTTTCCTACTTGAAATTCTAACTGGCAATGATAGGATTCGGAAGATCCATTTTTAATTTCTTTATTAACGTGTTTCCAGGTTTCGAAAGATTTTGGGGTAAGAAAATCAGCGAAAGGTTTGTTTAATATTTTTGGTAGTTTCTCTATCATGCGATCCTGCTCAGAGGAATAGGCTACAATCAAGTCTTTATCGTCCAGAATTATTACGGTATTCGTTATGAACCGGTAGGAATGATGCGGATTTACATAGGCCACATGCTTGAAGTTTCCATTTAGTTCCTGTGCCGTCATATTCAATTGTTCATAAATGGCCTCTAAAAGATCTTTATAGTTTCCCCTTGAAATTTTATAACTAAAGTTTCCTCGAGCCATTTCGGTGAGCATCTGGAATATGGGCCACGCATTTTCTCTTGTCAACTTCCGTTCCATAGGGATTTATTTTGAACCTGTGAATTTTTCCAAAAAAGATAAAGCTGCGAAACGTTGAGAAAAAACTTTCGTAGGTATCCTCGGCTTACTGTTGTTCATATAAAATGAAATTATCCGATTAGTTAATGGATCAGAGGCGAGAATTCCTACTGCTTTGACGAGAACAGAGCCTTGTTTTGCTAGGTAGTCCCGTCCTTCTTTATCTGAAGAAACCAGCCCCCTTACGTCGCAAAAGATGGGATACGCTCTATCTTTTTGTACAGCTAGGCGCTGATTTACCGCTGCGGTAGCATTTTTCAAATTCAGAATCGTATTGGGTTTATACACAAAGTGTAAAATTCCGTTATCAATATGAATATCTGCAACCTGATTATTTCCATAGCCCGTTTTACCCATAGAAATTACATTTTTATTATGAGTAGGTAGGGCTACTCAGGTTTAAAATTAAAAGGAGGATAGAAAAACTGAGTTACTAAAAATAAAAAAAGATTTACTAAAAATTTAAATTTTAGCTACAATTTGAGGTTTATTGATAGAATCTGGTTTAATAATATTTAGTTTAAGAGCATCATTTTAAATCAATTAACTATGGCAAAAATTAAACATAATAATTTCATCGACACGGTAGATGAAGTTTTTTCAGATGCTACCAATAGAGGAATACTTCATCTTTACTCCAGGGATATCAAATATTCAGGAAGTACAATAAAAGTAGGAAATAGAGATTTATATCATTTTGGAACCACTGGCTATCTTGGCTTAGAACAGGACAAACGATTAAAAGAAGCTGCGATAAGGGCCATTGAAAATTTTGGTACTCAGTTTCCCCTTTCCAGGACATACATATCTCATCCTCTTTACGAGGAACTGGAAGAAAAACTCAGAGCGATGTACAATACTCCTGTGGTAGTAACAAAAAATAGTACCCTTGGCCATTTAGCCGTGATCCCTACCGCGATAAGGGATGAAGATGCCGTCATACTGGATCATCAGGTTCACTGGAGTGTTCAAAATGCGGTACAATTATTAAAGGTCCGGGGAGTGCCCGTGGAAATGATTAGGCATAGTAATATGGAAATGCTTGAGCAGAAAATAAGAGAATTAAAAGGAAAGGTCTCCAAAATATGGTACATGGTCGATGGGGTATACTCCATGTATGGGGATTTTGCACCTGTAGAGGAATTAATGTCACTAAGTCGAAAATATCCACAATTGCATCTTTATTTTGATGATGTACATGGTATGAGCTGGAAGGGAAAGAACGGTACAGGGTATGCGTTGGAAGCTTTAGGAGGAGAACTTCCTGATAATGTTCTACTTTTTGGAACATTAAGTAAAACTTTTGGAGCAAGTGGTGCTGTCTTGTCCTGCGCTAATAAAGAGCTTCAACGAAAAATTAAAACCTATGGAGGGCCATTAACTTTTTCAGCTCAGTTAGAGCCAGCTTCAGTAGCTGCTGCCAATAGATCTGCCGATATTCATCTATCTCCCGAAATTTATAGGCTTCAGGAAGAATTGTCGGAAAAAATAAGTTATTTTAATAAACTTCTTTCGGGTACTGATCTTCCTTTGGTTGCAAAAAATGAGTCGCCCGTCTTCTATATCGGCACGGGAACTCCCCTTACTGGTTACAATTTTATTAAGCGGTTGACCAAAGAAGGGTTTTTTGTTAATCTGGGATTGTTTCCTGCTGTCCCTATAAAAAATACCGGGATTCGTATTACCATATCGCGGCATAATCAGGAAGAAGAAATGAAAAAATTGGTTGAGGCGATGATCTTCCATTATCCATTAGCCCTAAAAGAAACAGGAACGGATAACACCAGAGTCCGAAGAGCCTTTAGACTGCCTTATTTGGAGGAAGAGAAAAAAGAATCAATCACAGAAAAATACATTATTGATTTTGAGACTACTATCAATAAAATAGAAAAGGATGAATGGAACAGCTATATAGGGGCTAATTGCTTCGACTGGGACGGACAGGCTTTCCTGGAAAAGGCATTGAATGATAACGATCTTCCAGAGGAAAACTGGTCGTTTTATTATTTCATTATTAGGGAGCCTAAATCAAAAAAACCAGTATTAATAACTTATTTCACTTTCAATATTTGGAAGGAAGATATGCTTTCACCCGAATCTGTTTCTCATGCTTTGGAAGAAAAAAGAAAGGAAGATCCATATTATATGACCTCCAATGTTCTAAATATGGGTTCGATATTTACCGAGGGCAATCACCTTTATATTGACAGGGATTATCCTGAATGGAAAGAGGTGCTTGTTATTCTTTTTAGAGAGTTAGAAGCATTAGAGCAGAAATTAAAACCATCGATGATTGTTTTGAGAGACTTCGAAGAGGATAACCACCTTAATTCCATATTCCATGAGCAGGGATTTATGCAGATTAAAATGCCAGAATCCTGCATAATGAATAATCTCTCGTGGAATTCAATAGAAGAGTACCGCACGACTCTCTCTACCCGCTCCCGCCGCCATTTTTCCAAGGAGGTAGAGCCTTTCGAGGATAAATTCGAAATAGTGATAAAGTATAAAACGTCCGAGGGTGAACTGCGCCATCTTTATAGTTTATATCAAAATGTACGAAAAAACAATTATGGTTTAAACACTTTTGCCTATCCTATAAAACTTTTCTTTGAAATGTCTGAAAATCCAAATTGGGAGTTCATTGTTCTTTATTTAAAAGAGGAACATGATGATAGAGAGAAAAGGGAGGCAGTGGGAGTAATGTTTTGTTACAAAAATAAGGCAGGAACTTATGTGCCGAGTTTAGTAGGAATGGACTACAAATTTTCTCGACGTTTCCAGGTTTATAGACAATTATTATTTCAAACAATTAAAAGAGCGAGAGCTTTGGATTTTAAAAGAATTGATTTTGGGATAACGGCTTCTTTTGAAAAAAGAAAATTAGGGGCAACCGTTATACCTAAAGTGGCGTACGTCCAGGCGAAGGATAATTTCTATATGGAATCCCTGGATTGGATCCGAAAGGAATAAAAACAATGCCCCCACTGCATAAAACCCATCATTGAAAAAGGCCCAACAACGTTATTACCTGTTTTCCTTAAATGCTAAAGGGATGTGTGAGGAATTGCTAGATAATTTTACCGAAAAACTTGAGCTGATCAATAAATCGGGGAAGTCCGTTTTAGAGAGAGCAGAGGAAGGGATTGTGCTGTGCAATACTACCCTAACTAAGCTTCAAAATTTTGTGGAGAAAGAGGATTTTGAAGATAAGGCTGCAGAAATTAATTTTTTTAAAAACATCAAGCCTTACCCCATGAGCTACCTCATTTACTTTACCGAGGTAAGAAGCTGTGAACTTGATATCCCTAAAGCCGGCGTAAAGCCAAAAGTACGGTTCCTAGAAAAGGAAATTAAAAAGATCAATAAATTCTTTACCCGCAATAATGACTTTGTACATTATATGGAGCAGGATCACGTATATCTGGATCCCCAGTTTTTTACCCGTAATTTCCGGAATAATTTTCCTTTTACACCCACTATCAATTACTACCAGTATCCTGAATTTTCGACTTCCCATGATATGTTATGGGCAAAGGTACAGGCTATGTACCGGTTTATTCATTATATCCGGGAGCGTTTGCAGGAGATTCAACCCGGGCATGAATCTCTTCAGCTGCAAAAATCCCATAAGCTGCTAATGTGGTCCGGTTCCAAAACTTCCCTGGTAGAATTAATTTACGCACTTTATGCCAGTGGGGATATCAATCATGGCACCGTAGATCTTAGCAGTATCATCTCATCCTTTGAAGATTTTTTTAATATCCGTTTACAGAACTCCTATAAAACCTGGTCTGAGATAAAAGCCCGCAGAGTAGATCGAATAAAATACCTCCCTAAACTCATTCTTCACCTTGAGCAAAAAATGCAACGCGACGACGAATAAATCTTCGTACTACGAAAGATCTGGGCATTAAAATAAAAGGATAATTTCGGGTTCTAGATGACCATTTTAGGTCATTTTTGCTATCAATTGGATCCCTTTTTAGCGTCTTTTTGAAAAATGTTAAATTTTCTCGTACTCCGAACTCCCTTGTGAAAAAAGCTAATCATTGGCCTGCAAATTTGTAGAACGAAAGTCAAATCAACTTCAATCCCATCGTTTAAAATGAATCAGGCGGTGGGATTGTTTTAAAAATCGTTTTACCATGCCAACAAGTATTATTACAACCGATGACCTAAAAGCATTCAAGGAAGAAATGCTTACAGAGATCGAAGCCATGTTCAATAAACAGCATGGCGGATTCACTAAAAAATGGTTAAAGTCAACAGAAGTAATGGAGCTTCTCAAGATCTCACCAGGAACCCTTCAGAATTTCAGGGTTAACGGGACATTACCCTATACCAAAATAGGCGGGATTATTTACTATGAAGCCTCCGATATCCAGGAAGTTTTGACGGCCAATAAGATCCACAATAATTTTTAGTGGTTATGAACTATATTGCTCATCTGAACAAAGTCTTAGCACATTTTGGCCGGGATCCACGGCTTCATCCACCCCATATCAGTCTGTATATGGCTCTTTTCAAAAAATGGAATGAAGAACATTTTCCAAGATGGTTGACGATCAGCAGAAAACTTGTTATGAAGGATGCCTGTATGGGATCAAAATCCAATTATCACCGTTGTATAAAAGATATGCACCGATGGGGATATTTAAAATACAAGCCTTCGCATGCCATGGCAGGATCTCGTGTTCGGCTCCTTTTGGACCTAAAAATAGGTGTTCCGTTAGAGGGACAACCTGATGACCAGGCTTGTCTTCTATTGGGACACCGGTGTCCCCATACGGGACTACTGTCCATATATAATAAACATATAAACATTAAAAGGCTTTGGAAAGAAAAAAAAGAAGCTATTGAAGCTTTTTTTAAAAGAAAAAATCTCGAAAACGCACCTGAAGAATTCCTGAGATGGGTTTCGTTGGATTATCCTGAAAAGGAAACATTTGACAATGTGGAGGATCTTCTTGAAGAATGGTTTCAAGAAATGAAGGTGGAGCATGCTTTGAAATCCTCGACCGATGAAGATTATCTGAAGGTAAAAAAAGTCAAACGCTATGATCAACCCTTGTAAAATATCAGATGGTGGCGTGGAGTATATCCTTGGCACCTTCGATGGAGAAAAAGCAGTTTATGATTTTCCTAAGATCCTGGAGTTTTTCGAAAGGAAAGGCAAGGAATTATTCGGCGGTCATTTCAGGATCTATCCTGAGGATCATGGCATTCTTCATAAGCTAAGTAATTATGCCATTCGCGATCCTGTTAACTGCAGGAAATATGGTTTGGATCCCGATAAAGGGCTGCTATTGAGTGGCCCCGTTGGCTGTGGCAAAACTACGCTTATGAAACTGCTACGACATTTAGTGCCACACCAGCGCAAGTATGAAGTCATTCCCTGCCGGAATATAGTCTTCGGATTCAATCATGTCGGATATAAAACTATTGAAGATTACGGGGGTAATGGTTTTATCTGTTTTGACGATATGGGTGTGGAACCAGTGGGCAGGCACTACGGAAAGGATTGTAATGTAATAGGGGAGATCATGCTTTCCAGGTATGAGCTTTTCCTGAATAGCAAATTAAAAACCCACGCCACCACAAACCTTAATGCAGCCGAACTAGAGGAGCGTTATGGCAGCAGGGTAAGAAGCCGGATGCGGCATCTTTTTAATCTCATCGCTTTTGACAGCGAAACACCTGATAAAAGAAAATAACATGAAAATAGCATTCTACAATATTGAAAACCTGTTTTTCAGGCATCGGGATCTTCTTGAGAAACCGAAGAGCCATAACCTAAGTTCCTGGCGAGAGGAACTTGATACTTTATTGAACACGCGATCCGGTCGCCGCTATGAGCGCATCCGGGAACTTGTTTACCTCCTTGGGTTTGAACATAAAGATCCGTTCCGGTATGGCTATTTGAACCGGAAGGGTATGGTCATGGCTATGAAGCCGCAGCATTATGAGATCTCAACCCGTGCAGGTAATTTGAGCGACTGGCAGGGGTGGATCGAAATTGAGAACCGCCCCCTTTCTGCCACTTCGATACATCATAAAGCCCAGGTTTTAGTGGAAACCAATGCCGATGTTCTTGTATTGCAAGAGGTAGAAGGCAAATCGGCCGTTAAAATATTCCATGAAAATTATATTTCAAAATACCCTATCGAGCCTTACCAGGAACTAGTTTTTTCCCCGGGTAATGATGATCGCAATCTTGGTCAGGCACTTCTCACACGTAAAGGCGTGAAACCGGATTCGGTAGGTATTCTCAACCAGGAGCGGGATAGTTCCGGCGAATTACTTTTTGACAAGGATGTGGCGGCTTTTAGAATTACTGGAAAATCCCAGAGTTTCTGGATCCTCTCCGCTGAGTTTTCCAATGAAGGTTTAGCCAAAGAAGAATTAGAGCAGAAAAGATTCCGGCAAAGCCAGGCCGTGGCCCGGGCCTATCAAAAACTTCGGGCAACGGGGAATGAACACATCCTTGTGATGGGCACTTTTTTTGCAGTCTCTTACTGCTATTCTCTTTCTCCGCTACTCAAGGATACGGATCTAAGATCGATTACCCGGCATTCGCAGTTCCAGGGACCAAGGGATCTTGGGAGAGGTGGAGACTATTATAGCCTCGGGGCTTATGGAAGAGGACTCAATATGAAAGAGGAAGTGTATGTGCTGACCAGCCCGGAGCTGTTTTCAAAGATAGAGCGTTGTGGAATCGATCGTCGGGGAATCTGGCCGGTAAAGGAGAATCAATGGAAAATTTTGACCACTTTAAAACAAAAGGAAGATCAGGCCAGTCATTTCCCGGTTTTATGGGTAAAAGTTGATATTTAAGAGAAAAATAGGAGTTATGGTTAAAGTTGATTTAAACCTTATCAGAAATATCTCAGCCTCTAATTAAGTACATATTTTTACAAAAGAAGGAAAAGGGTTATTGAATAGTCGCAAAGGGGTGCTCCGTCAGGTGCTGAGATTATACCCTTTTACAAAATAGGTAATGCTATTTTGGATCTGCGATAAATCAAAGGGAACATTAAGACATTTAGTGTTCCCTTTGTCTATTTAGTAGCTCTCCAACAACTTTTCTCGTTTCGGTTCTATAAATTCTTCCAAACCACCTTCATTTCTATTAAACCTTCTTTTCCAATTGTATAATTCATGGTTGTTTAAATGCTTTGTTGCAAATCTTCAAAACTAGTCTCTGGAAAACCGTTAAACAATACCCTGGTTTCCAAAAGATTTGAAGTGGAAGAGTAGGTTTGAAGCATTCTTAATCAAACCTTTAGCCATGAAAATCAAACATGCATTTGCACTTTTTTTGTCCCTAATTTCAATTCCGTCGTTCGCTCAGATCGGCGGAATTGAACAATCAGTAGCGGATATTTCCGACACGATCCGAGCTGTTTTTCCAATTATCCTTGGAGTTATCTTCTTGGTTGGATTTCTTTTCAATGCCGGTCATTTTTTCGGGGAAAATGCGGATCTGAAAAAAGGAATTACCCGGGTATTGGTTTTTGTACTGATCGCCGGCGCCGTTGTGGGCATTTTCACTTATCTCATTGGAATTGTAGTCTAATGAAAAGCTACATCATCCATCGCAGTATTCGCAGCCGGGCCACCTTGTACGGGTTATCCATCGAACGGTTTGCCATCTTTATGAGTTCGGTGATCCTATCCCTGCTAATGATCATTTTCTCCTTCGGGTTTGGAATGGTCATTTTCATGATGCTCTGGAATACGCTACTGTATATTGCGCTCCTTCGTGTTAAGGCTTTCCCCACTAGCCGGATCCCGGGGCAGTACCCGGATTTTATTTCGTGTAAACAATTAGGACTAGCCAGTTATGAAGATTAACCTCCGCGCATATTATCCTGTTATAGGCATGAAGGAAAACGCCGTCTTCCTTGGCAATGGAAGTTTCTGTTTAGCTTACCGGGTCAAGCTACCGGAGATTTATTCCCTGTCTGAAGCTGATTTTGAAAAAATCCATGAGTATTGGCACCAGGCTTTTAAAACCTTACCTGCAGGAACCGTAATCCATAAGCAGGATGTTTTTTTAAAACGTTGTTTTCGCGGAGATACTCTGAAGGGAGATTCTTTCCTTTCCAGGGCCACCGCCGGTTATTTTGATGGAAGGGAATATCTTACCCATGATTCTTTCATTTTTTTCTCGTGGCCCGGAAACCGTCTTTTCAATAAAGCGGCGGTAATTAATCCCTTTACCAGGATTAAAAAGCAAGCTGTGATAGAGGAGGAAAATTCCATTCGCTTCTTCAAATCTGCCGTTCTGGATGCTGTCACCTATCTCAATACTACACGGGGTATTCAATTAGCAGCCTTGAAGGTAGAAGAAGTAGAAGCCTTGACAAATACTTATTTTAACGGCTTTCACCAGGGAGTGGATACGGATATTGAGGCCAAACAGGAGGAGCTGAAGATTGGAGAGAATGCCTATGGGTTATTGGCGGTGAATTCCGAACGCTGTTTCTCGGGCAATGTGTCCACCAGTCGAATCCATCCCCGGTTTTCTATGGGAGAGATCAGTTTTCACCAGGGATTTCTCGACAATTTTGGACTGGAATTTCCTCATGATCACGTGGTCAATCAAATTCTGTATCTCGATGACCGATCCCATTGGTTATCGATGCTTGGAAAAAGACGGGAAGAGCTTTCAAAAAGTGTCCGGTTCGGAACGCAGAACAAAGTAATCCTGGAACGGATTGAGCAAATTCTCTCTGAGATCAACCGGGATGATCAGGCAAGGATCATTCGGGGCCAATTCAATATTCTCTATTGGTCCCATAAGAAAGACCAGCTACCTGAAATCGGGGGGCAATTGAAAGGTTTTTTTAAGGATATGGATATAAAGCCCTATCAGCCAAATGGCTCCGAACTACAGCGGTATTTTCTAAGCAGCTATTTTGGATTTTCTTCCGGGTTTTCCAATGAAGATCTTTATGTGGGGGATTTGCGTCATGCGCTATGCTTATGGCTGAATAATACAGCATACCAGGATGATTCCAGCGGGATCATTTTTAATGACCGGCTGCAAAATATCCCGGTACGAAAGGATGTTTGGGATGAAGCTAAAAAAAGGATCAAGGCTCGCAACTTTGCTATTTTCGCTCCCACAGGAGAAGGAAAGTCGTTTCTTGCCAACAATATTTTGCGTCAGTTTTTTGAGGACGGAACCAGGCTGGTCATTATCGACTTGGGTGGAAGCTATTCGAAATTTGCCTTACTTTATCCCCAGGAGCAGGTGATCCTGCGATACGAAGAAGGAAAGAACCTGGGGATCAATCCCTTTTATATTACCGACACACAGGACCTGAACCCGGAGCGGATTGAAGATTTGACCGGTTTTTTACTCGAGCTCACCGCCTCCGGGCTCAAGGTCGCCAAAGAACAACAAGTTGCCCTTAAAAAGATCCTATTGAATTATTACAGGGCAACCCCCTCCGGTCATTCCCTGGAGAGTTTTTTTCTCTATACAAAAAAGATTGCCGGGAATTTAGAGGAGAAGCTTGGCGTATCGCGTGAGTTTTTTAACGCTGATCAGTTCCTTCACTTACTTTCTGAATATGTAGAAAACGGGATCTATAGTTTTTTATTCGAATCCCGGGAGGACCAAACCTACCGGCTGGAGGATAAAAAACTGATCATTTTTGAACTCGATGAAGTCAAAGATAACAGGGCGGTACTCTCTGTTATGCTGAAGCTAATCAAATCGGCCGTACAGCGTACGATATGGAAGAACCGCTCGGAGCGGGGCATTATTCTCTTCGATGAATTTGCCAAACAACTGAAGTTTGAGAATGTGCTGGAGAGCGTGGAATTCTATTACCAGGCCATCCGCAAGCAAAACGGTGCCATAGGTATCATTCTCCAATCGGTCAACCAATTGCCGGAAACAGCCGCCTCTGCCAGCATCCTGGAAAACACCCAGGTCATCTACAGCCTTCATAATGAAAAAGGCTATGAGGCACTTCGCAGGCGGCTGAACCTGACCGCCCACGATCTGAATCAACTTCATTCCATCCGTAATAATCTTACTGGCCCCAGAAAATACACTGAAATCTTTATCAAGATCGGAAAGCAAAGCAACATATTCCGTTTGGAAGTCCCGCCGGAAGTATACGCTGCTTACCTAACCGACGGAAAAGAGAACCAGGAAATCATGGCACTATACGAGCAGCATGGATCTATGGAAAAAGCAATAATTCAATTTTTAAATCAACACCTATGAAACAAATTATGATACTCAGCCTTGTTATTGTGCTGGGATTTTCCAGGCTGAGTGCCCAGGGGATGCCGGTCTACGACAACACCAACTTTTTGGCTCTTGGACAGCAGCTTATTGAATCTGCCAAACAGACTTCTCAGCTACTCCAAACGGTCAAATTTCTACAGGAACAAAAGGAGCGGATCGAACAGGTAAGTCAGATTATCCAACAACTGAAAACCGTACGGGAAATCATTTCCAATTACGAAGAACTTTACGATACGGTTCGGGGGGATTTACAGGAGATTCTTTCCTCACCCTACATTGATGGTGATGAAGTAGCGGTAATCAGCGAGTCTTTTAATTCCCTAATGGATACCGCCCTGCAGGATCTGCAATTCATGCAGGACCTGCTTACTAGTAATTATCTGGAGATGACCGATGCCGAGCGACTGGAAATCCTGGAGGCGCAGAGGAAGCGCTCCCGAGAAATGATCCAGGAGATCAGCCTTAAGAAAAAGCGCTACCTGCATATCATCGATTTTCGGAAGGTCAGGGAGTCTATTAACGGCCGGCCAGCTCAATACTAAGGAAGATGGAACTGGGACTGGAATATATTGATGCCATTTTTACAACGCTAAAGCAAACCGACATTTCAAGGTATACCCTGACCGGGGTAAAAACCCTGGCGGTCCTCTTATTCCTGGTCAATCTGCTAAAGAAATACCAGGAAGGAGCGGTCTCCAGTGATGGCTATACCTGGGGATTACAGCCTGCCGATCTGATTAAAAATTTCACCCTAACGCTGCTGGTTATCTTTTCCTCTCAAATCCTGGGATTCTTCGATGGCATTTTGGTTAGTATCGAATCCAATTTCAGAGATACGGCGCCGGCACTTATTCCCTTACAGCTTCAGGATGTGGAAATTGAGCAGGATCTGGGGCTTGTGGAAGCCGGTAGTAAGGCATTGAGTATGCTGTATGAATACCTGGTCACTCCCTTTTATCCTATGAAGGTGATCGCTTTTATTATCGGCTTATTTCTTTGGATCATGGATCTGTTCATCTATCCGCTTTTCCTAGCAGAACGTTTCTTTTTGCTGGGTCTGCTCCAGTTGTTTTTTCCGCTTGTCCTTTCCCTGGCAGTCTTCGAAAAATTCAGGGAAATGGGGTATCGTTTTTTCCGCTTGTACGCCGCGGTTTATATGGTAGTTCCGGCTTTTTTCCTGGTAAATATTTTTATCAACGAACTTTACCGGGCCCTTAACATGGATTTTTGGCCCAACCTGGTGGGAGAGGAGATGGAGAGCTCCATTTTGGCTCCCGTCATTCAGCTGGGCTCTATCTTATTTATCGTGTTTCTCAAATTCAAATTATACCAAAAGGCCATCAGTTTCACCTTCAGGCTTTTTGCCAGTTAAATTCAAATTTATGAAAACCCCTTATATGCATATTTATAAAATCTTAAGACTGAACCGGTTTGTGGTGCTTACGGTGCTTCTGATATCCTTTGGCAGCAGTGTGATCTCCATGGTGCAGGTACGCAAGGCTTATAAAGAACTATTGAACAAAGCCTTTGTGGTGAATTCTGATGGAAGTGTCGTACCTATTTCGCTGGTAGACCAGCGGGAAAACCTGGAGGTGGAAGCCCGGGCACACCTGGAACTTTTTCACCGGTATTTTTACGATCTCAGCACCAGTAACTATGAGGCCCACCTGGAGAAAGCCTTATGGCTTGGGAATAGTTCTGTAGATGAGGCCTACCGGCAGAAAAAAGCCGATGGCGTCTATAACCGCCTGCTTCAATACTCCCTGGTGCAGCGGGTAACCAGCATCCAATCCGAACTGGATTTAAGTGCAGCGCCTTTTGCTTTTCGCACGGTCGTTCATTTCGAGGTAAACCGGGGAAGTACTACCGATAGGTATGAACTCATTACTACCGGCTACCTGGTTCGGGTAGATCGCAATTTTCCTAAGAATCCGCATGGATTACTTATTACCGATTTTTTTGAGAACAGTTTAAAAAAGTTACAAGATGACAATCAATAAAAGAAAAATGGTCTTTGGCGGATGTATTTTGATCATCCTGGTTCTGATGGTGGTCTACTGGATCGCTATCTTCGGAAGCCCTGCTGAGGATCAGCCCTCCCTGGAGAAAACAAGCGTACCCCAGATGCAACAGGAGCCGGAACAGTTTAGTAGCAGGCGGGAGGCCGTGGACAAGCTGAGGGAGAAGAAACCCTCGACAGCGCCGAGTATATATGATGAGAGCCTGCTGGATTCCAGTGGAACTTATGATCCGTATTTAAAAGAAAAAGAGAAGCTGAAATTAATGGATAGTGTCCTCGCAAGTGGTCCTGAGGAATATGACTATGATCTTCCGCAGGAGATCATCCAAACGAAAGAAGTGACGCCCGTATCCATTGATACCACAGCTCCAGTAAAAACGTTGGAAAACATTCCCGGCCACGGGCATGGGGAGTTTTTTTTACCACAGCCATCTCAGCCAAAACCTTCGCAAGTTAGGATTCGAGCCGCGGTAAACGGGGACCAGGTGGTCAGGAAGGATCAGCGGCTGGAGCTTCGACTGTCAGAGTCCTATCAGGGAGAAGGTTTCTCGCTGGAAAAAAATGCTATTCTTTACGCCCAGTGTAATTTTAAAGCCAACCGGCTACTACTGACGGTATTTCCGGTAGGGGATTTAAAGAAGCCTTTGGAAGCTTATGATCTTTCGGATGGACAAAAGGGCATTTATATCGAAAACAGTTTCCGAAGTCGTGCCACCACGGAGGTTCTGGACGATGTCATCCAGGATATCAATATCTCCGGGGTTCCCCAGGTAAGGGGAATTAAAGGACTGTTCCAGAGAGACAACCGTAGTGTGAAAGTCAAAGTCCTTCACCAGTATCAATTAATCTTAAAACCAGTGTTATGAAAAATGTTTTGATCTTATTATTATTGGTTCTCGGTATCAAGGCCGGGCATTCTCAAAACCCTGCAATACTTTACTGCAATGAAAGGCAGAATGTGGCGGTTGTGTTGCCTTCACCAATTTCCAGTGCTATTACCGGCTCCGAAGATTTTTTGTTTTCTTATAACCAGAGCGCTACAGATACCCTGGGTTTACTCCAGGGTAGAAAGGGAAGACCCGGCAACCTTTTTATCAGAACTAGTGATGGACAACTGTATGCTTTTCTCTTAAAGTATAAAGATAGTCTTCCCACTTTTACCTATTTTATTCAAGCACCACTTCCAGAAACACCAAAAGAAAGTAAGGAATCTGAAATGCTTTTAGAGACATCGAAAAGATCCGAAAGGGCTGTTTCTGATTCTTTATATGGATTATTGTGCAGTTCTTTTCTGAAGATCCATAAAGAAAAAAGACCCTTGGCCACTACACGAAAATACCATGTAACTTTTCGCATGCGGGACCTGCAATACCTGCAGGATAGGGTATACGTAAGCTTTGAAATTGACAACCTATCGGGTATTGATTTTGATCTTAACCAGGTAGCAATGAATGTGGTTCAGGGGAATAAAAAGCGAAAAAGCTCCTATCAGGAAATTCATCTGGAGCCAATTTATGAATATAAAAAACCGGGACTTATTGCGGCTGGTAAGAAGCGGTATTTTATGCAGGCCTATCAGAAGTTTACCCTCGATGCGCAGCAGCATCTTGAAATTAGGATAGATGAAAAAAAGGGAAACCGATATCTGGATTTAAAGGTAAGTAGTCGCAAGCTGAATAAACCCTTTCTCCTGAAATAAAAGCTTACAAAGACGAAATAAGGGCTACGGCCTCCTGGTATATTTTTTTAAAATTTTGTTCGATATCTTCCCTACCGGGATGTCGAAATTTCGAAGGCAGTGATTTTGATAATTGCTGCCTTTTAAATTGTATCAACTTTTCTTTTCCATCCGCATAGGCTACAAACTGGCCAGGTTTTAATCGAAAAAAGAGATCCGCTCTTCTTTTGGAAACTTCCCGCTGGGAGCGGGTGATTCGCGTATCAAAGTTCATGGACCGGCTCTGGCTCACGCTGATCATTTCCTTATGGATTAGTTCGAAAAATTGCTCATAATAACGGGCAGTGGCGGGATCATTCGCTTTTCCAAAGAACTGGTAAGAGAGGTTGCTAAGGATAGCCTTACTGGCTTTTTCCCCGTAAAGCAGGTCATTCTGAATTTTATCCTGCATCACGTAAATGGTAGCAATATCATAGCTTCTTAAGGTAGCAGGGATCCGGTGCATGTTTAACAGGCGAATGGTGGGTGCTTCCTCTATAAGTAAAAAAGAGCTTTCACGGTTTCGAACGCTCATTTGTTTAATGATGGTGTGGATGATGGTGGCGATGACCGGGGAATAGGCGGAGTCCAGTTTTGGGTTATTTACTATGGAAACCACAGAAGGATTTTCCCGGTTATTGATGTCCAGGGGAATGTCATGTCCTGAAAGGGTGTAGAAGATCTTTCGGGTACTGATCTTTTTAAAGGCATTGGCAAGCGTTCCCTTCACCGCCGCGGTCTGTCTTTCCGAGTCTATTCCGCTTATAAAAGCATCGGCCATGCCCCGGGAAGTAAAATCCGAACTAAGAAAGCTGATGAGCTGTTCACTGGTCATGAGCTGGTAGGTGGCAATTAAATGCGGCAGGGTGCAGCAGGAAGGATGGTAGGTGCGAAGCTTCCAGATCAGGCCGCTAAGAATTCCTTCCACGGCATCATTAAAAAAACGGGAGGAACCGGAGGCAAACTGATCCTTTTGCTCCAGCAGGTTTTCCATGAGCACCCGGGCTACTTCATTGACACTTTCTTCATCGGGCAGGTAATGTGGAGCAATAGGATTGACCCGGTGGAAGATGGGATCGAAAGCGATGATATAAAAGGGAATGTTGGATTTTCGGTATAAAGGATAAGCTAGCTCGGTCAGTTCAAAATTTTTATAGTCGTGGATGATACCGCAGAACTGGTATTTATGGAGGTGTTTCAAAAAATTATAGATCACGCTTTCGGTCTTGCCGCTCCCGGCTGCACCTGTGATGGAAACGCCCCGCCTAAGATTTTGGATCTGAAACTGGCCGTTTTGAAGCAAAAAGGGAACCTGGTATTTAGGAGCGAGTATTTCATCAACCTGCTCCTGAATAGCATATATAATAAGTGTTTCTAACAACAGGGGCAGAGTAAAGCAAGCTGCCAGGTAAAGGTTTGCTACAATTCCCTGGTTCAGCAAATAATAGATGAACAGGCACAGGATGAGATTTACAAGAAGCGATTTGCGGTACATTTTGGAATAGGCCCAGAAGGCGGCACCTGAAATGGAATAGGCAAAGAAAATAACTACATACATACCAAAGGTTTTTAGTATCCAATAGAGCCTGAGCGCATTCCTATTTCCAGGGCTTTTTTTAGCTGTTTGATGGCCAGCCTGATTTGCGCATTGGGAATAGGAGGTAAGGTCTGGGCTGGTAGTTTAATTAGCTGCATGGCCAGTTTTCTTTCTGAAACTGGTAATTGCAAGAGTTTAGAATAATACAGCTTAGGATTATGCTGCAGGTTTTTCCGGGAGGTATAAGCTTCCACGTAATTGCGGCGATACCCGAATTGTTTATCAAAGCGTTCTTCAGCTTTTTGAAAAAACCGGTCCCGGTCAAAGCCCCTTTTCACGATGCGTCCCTGTAATTTAACTTCCGAAGCTTTGTATTTACTGCCCGGAGAGAGGCTGACACTGTTGGAGCGATCCTTTCGACTTACAATGAGGTGAACGTGGGTTTGGGAACCGGGCTTTTGCATCCCCTGCTCGATCATTTTCCCATCCAGTTTATGGGGAGCTTCTTTTTGAAGTTGCAATATTTCTTTTTCCAGTGCTTTGATAGATCCTATTAGCTCTCCGCGATCCACTTTCCGGATCTCATTACGGAGTTTGGCGATGCGGTTGGAGTAAGGAGCATTTTCATGTATTTCCCGATCGGTTCCTTTGTAGGTGCGCGCATATTCTAGTTTGCCGAAATACAGGATATCTGAGGCCTGGATAGGTCGGCCATTAATCTCCCGGTTAAAGCAGGAGGCATAGTCTTTCATCAGTGTTCTAACGTAGTTTTTTAATTTTTCAGGATCGTTTCCAATATGCTTGAGTTCCCGTTGGGAAGGATTTATTGTTAAGGAGTAATAGCGGGGTTCTGTGGTTTTGAGTTTGGCGGTATTTGCATCGATTTCGCGAACCACTTCTTTGGGAGATATAAGTTCCAGATCCTGGGAAAAGAAAAGTTCCTGGTGGTCGGAGTGAAGCTCTTTATTTTCCTTTTCCAGGTATTCGACAAAATCAGCTACACTGGTCGAGTAGGAATCGCCGAGTTTTTGGGGACTAATTGTGATATACATGGTATTTAGATTTAAGATTATTGACTTCTTTGGGGGATAGTTTGATTTTCAGGTAGGGTTTGCCAAAAGTGGGTTGGACGAGTTCAATATTTCTGAGGATATTTCGAATGTCCTTATGATCAATTTCAGGGGGCGACGGAGGTGTTGCAGAACCGCTGTTTAAGTTTTTAAAAGCTTCCTGAAAGGAGTTGATGGCTTTCTTTTGGTTTTGCCCAGGGAGTTCGGAAAATAAAGCTTCTAACATTCCTTTGGTAGGAATGGTTTGATTTTGCTCGATATCGCGGATGATGGCAATCATGGCATTAATTCTTTTTTTGATGGAGGTTTCCAGTGTTTGCATCCGCGGTCCCAGGGATTCTGTAGGTGAGATGTTGTTATAAAAAAAGAATTCCAGCATCAGGAGTAACGTTAGGGATTGAGATTTTCCCATCTCCCGGCTGTATTGCCTGAATTTTTGAGCTACCGAGACTTTAATTTTTAAGGTTGTAAAACCTTCTTTTTCAAATGTTGTATCCATTTTTTACTAAAAAATTCGCCATTTTACGGGAGGTTCGGAGCCTTATTACTAAAAAATCATTTCCCTTTCCGTTAGCATCATTTTTGTTGCTATCAAAACCGCACCTTTGAAATCGTTTCCAATGAAAAATTGACCATAACCTCGCGTAGCGGGTTATCCTCTTGCTTTTCCTTTTTTTGCCGGGGCAAAAGTCAAAGCAGCAGGAAATTAGTTACAATAATTTACCATTGACTATTACTATGAGATTTTAAGATTCTGTCATATTAAGAATTACGATTTCCTCAAGGTTTAGAGTGGATTTTTGTAAAAAAGAAAAGGGATGCAGAACATCCCTTGGTAAATTAAGTTGGATTAAGCTTATAAAATAGCTTCATCGGCAAAGGAGAAATAATCACCGTCAGGCGTAAGGATCAGGTGATCCAGAAGCTTCACATCGAGAAACTCCGAAGCGTTTTTGATCTTTTTAGTAAGCTGCTTATCGGCCTGGCTGGGATAGAGCGTGCCGGAGGGATGGTTATGGGCAATGATAATGCCTGTACTCATAGACTTTAGTGCCACTGCAAAAACGATGCGAAGATCTACTAAAGTCCCGGTAATGCCACCGGTAGATACTTCGAAGATGCCTTTAATTCGGTTGGCATTGTTAAGGAGCATTACTTTAAAAGATTCCTGTAGGCCGATCCTATCTTTGTCCCAGCTTTTATAAAATACCTCTTTCGCGTCGTAGGAGGAACTAATTTTCGGAGCCTCTGCGATTTTAAAATTCCCGAGGTATTTGAGCGATATTTCATTAACTTTGGTTTTCATAGTTTACTCTATTAAGGGTTAATAGAAAGAGGGCGCAGTGTTGAGGAAAGACCGGCCCTCTTTTGTGTTTAATTCTCAGAGGGTTTATTCCCTAAAAGGAGGATTTCCGAAACCATTATTTCGGTTACATAGCGTTTAACTCCTTCCTGATCTTCATAGGATCTTGAAGATAATTTTCCTTCTACGGCAATTTCTTTGCCTTTGCCTACATGAGTTTCGATAATCTCAGCGGCTTTTCCCCAGGCTACCAGGTTGTGCCATTGAGTTTCCTGCACTTTTTCTCCGCTTGAGGTGCGGTAGTTGTAATTAGTGGCCAGTGAAAAGGAGGCTACTTTCTTACCACTTTCAAGGTTTCGGATTTCAGGAGGGTTTCCCACGTTTCCGATAAGCTGTACTTTGTTTCTGATAGTTCTCATAATAAAAGAATTAATATTAATAAAAGGTTTTCCCGCTGTAACCCACGGGTAGGTTTAAAAATTTACTTTTTGTATCTGGAGCGTTTTTCCTTTTTTGATTTTTTGGAATTGAAGAGAAGGAATTGATATGTAGCTGAAATGATTTCATAATGTTGATGTTAGAATTTACTTCCCGTAGTGCCATCGCTGTTATCCTTTTTTGATGCAGATACGATTCAACATTCAGAATTAGTTCAAGGGCATATAAAAAGGGAGCGCGTAGCCGAGTGGTTTATGCTGCCCGGCTAACTTCTGAATGTTGGTATTTTGCGTTCTAAAAAAGGAAAGGGGATGGTAAAAGGAAGCATAAGGATAAGAATCTTATGCATTGAATTCAGAAAAAATTTTATTCTGAGTTATCAAAAATTATTGCAAACTATATAAGTATGGAAGAATTTATTCCTAAATTCTGAATAAGGTATATTTTAAGGTTAACCTTAAGAAGGTGTTTTTTCTCGTGCCATTCGTTCCATAGGCGATAGGCATTCATATATAAATGTATTCACAGGTACTGAAATATTTTCTTTTTGTGCCTCATGGACAACATAGCCGTTAAAGGTTTCTAATTCAGAAGGACGACCATTCATTAGGTCGCGTTGAGTAGAGGCAGTGCTTTCAGGATCCTGATCAGCAATGATCTTGAAAACTTTAGCGACATCATCTGTACTCAAATTTATTCCTTTAGCCTGGGCAAGAAATAAAATTTCATTTGCAGTATTTTCCATAATCTCGGATAGATAGCGGCTATCTCTCATTTTTCCAATAGGTACACGTGTAAGTCCGCCCAACCCGCTAATGGTACATATAAATAGAAATTTTTTCCATATTTCACGCTGGATATCCTCTGCGATTATATTTTTTATATCCGCCTGGTCAAATAATTTGCTTAGGGCTTTTAGCCGTTTTGTTTTCTTGTTGGTGAGTTCACCAAAAGTTATCGTTGGAACAAAGTCTGTATGGCGGATTACCCCTGGCGCCTCGATATAACTAATAAGGTTACAAAGTCCACCTAAGATTTGCTGCGAAGAAAAATACTCTATTAGTATTTCGGAATTTCTCACTCCATTTTGTAATGGAAGAAAAATAGTATCAGGTTTTACATAAGGTTTTAAATTTTTTGCGGCATCGGCCAATTGCCAGCTTTTTACCCCAAAAATAACCAAATCTGGAGCCTGTATCTCGTTAAGATCATCAGTGACCAGGTTGGGATGGGAATGAAAATCACCCAGAATGCTTTTCACGCTTATCCCATTCCGGCTAATAGCTTCCATGTGCGCTCCTCTTGCAATGAAAGTGATATGGTGTTTAGTAGTCGCCAGTTTTGCACCAAAATAGCCTCCCACGCCCCCGATTCCGTAAACTAAAATATTCATACTCTTTAATAAGTAATTCCTTTTTCAAAGATAAAATTCAGAACCGAAATTTATTTAGATTCCAGGACATCTTTGAGAACTACCGCCTGGTTATGTTCTTTGTCCTTAGCGCCATATAAGATGCAAATCCTTTTTTTCTTAGACATTTCTCTAAGGCGTTCAAGCTCCTCCTCGCAATTTTCCAGCTCCTTTCGGTAACGTTCTTTGAATTCCTGAAATTTCTCCTCCTGGTGGCCAAACCATTTTCGAAGATCATCGGATGGAGCCAGATCTTTATTCCATTCATCCAACTGGGCTTTTTCTTTGGAAATCCCTCGTGGCCAGATCCTGTCTACCAAGAGTCTATATCCATCATTATTAGCCGGGTTTTCATAAATCCGTTTAGTCTTCAATTTTAAATTTTTAGCCATTAATCTGGGTTTTAATCGGGTGGTTAAATTTATGCTCTAACTATTAATTCATCCATGATAAAATACGTAATTCAGAAGTTGGATCAGTCTTAATTAACAGATTTTTCTTTAATTAGGTAAATGTTTTTTAGAACCTGTTTCCTTAGCTGAAGTTTTACCTTTAATTTTGACCTTCAAGTTGAACGCGCGCGATCTATGAAAAAGAAAACCATTAAAAAGGGCTATTATAGCCTTATGCTGGGTTCCATACTGGTGGGGATTTTAGCGACCCTTCTGGGATACAGTCTAAAGAAAATTACCGCTTTTTCCGAGGAATTTTTAATAGGAGAATTGCGACATGTTCCTTTGCTTTACATTGTTGCGCCGGTCATAGGAATCGGTCTAATTTATTTATTTAGGAAGTATCTCTTCCGCGGAAGAAAGAACAAAGGGATCAAGGAGATCTTTCAAACCCTGAAATACCGCAAGGATGAATTGCCCTTCTACAAAGTACCTTCCCATTATATCAATGGTTTTTTTACGGTGGTCTTTGGAGGTTCTACGGGTATAGAGGTGTCTACGGTAGTGGCTACGGCAGCCTTAGGAGCTTCGATATACAGAAAAGATTCGGTTGCCAATATTTACAAAACTGAACTGGTTTCAGCCGGGGTAGCGGCAGGCATTACCGTATTGTTTGGAAGTCCAATTGCCGGATTTCTTTTTGCGGTGGAGGTAATCTCCAGAAAACTAACGAAGACCATGATCTTAAGTTGTGCGATAGCAGCTTTCCTGGCATGGATATTCGTCTTCTTTTTTGATAGTAAGCCTCTTTTTGATCTCAGCGTCACTCATTATAAAGTGGAAGCGATTCCTTTTATGATCGTCCTCAGCCTGCTGGCAGGGATGGTCGCGGTGTATTTCACCAAAAGCGTCATCTTTATTAAAGAAAGATTTTCCGGCATGAATAAGCTTCTCAGGGTACTTAGCAGTGCGCTATTGCTTGGAGTGGCCATTTTCTTTTTACCGGCCCTTTATGGTGATAGTTACCATGCCCTGGTTCCACTAATTACCACGTTCAGCAAGAATTTTTCCATGGGAAGTATCGGGTTTTTATTTTTACTGGTTCTGTTGAAACCTTTGGCAGCCTCCATTACCCTGGGTGCTGGTGGTGATGGAGGAGTGTTCGCACCGAGTATTGTCACTGGTGCTTTTCTAGGGATCATGCTTGCACTTTTTTGTAATTATTTTTTCGGTACGCACCTTATAGTGCTAAATTTTGCCCTGATAGGAGCTGCCGCAATGCTAAGCGCCGCAATTCATGCACCTCTTACGTCTTTGTTCTTAACTTGTACTATCGTTGCCCAGGGATTCATTCTTTTTCTACCTGTGTTGTTAGGAGTATTCGTAGCTAAACAAGTAGCTGTTTATCTATGTGAATATAATGTATATACCTACCGAAGAAAGAAGCCTCCAATCTCTTTCAGGTAAGATAGTTTTATACTATACGGGAAATTAATTAGAATAAATAAAATCTAATCATTGATGATTTTCTACATTTATGGGACCTTTCAGAAGTTAATTAAGGTTATTAGTTACAAAAAGTAAAATGTTTGAAGTTCTACGAAAAAAGTTAAATGAAACAATTAGCCTTTCTAGTGAAGAATTTGAATATGCAAAAACCTTATTCATTCCTAAGAAACTTAGAAAGAAGCGTTTTCTTTTAGAGGATGGAGATAGCTGTGTTTATACTTCTTTTGTAGAGAAGGGGCTGCTCAGAAGTTTCATCATAGACGATAAAGGAAATGAGCACATTTTGCAGTTTTCTATGCAGGGATGGTGGGCAGCAGATCTTTACAGTTTTTTTACCGGGGAAACATCAGACTACAATATTGAAGCTATGGAGGATAGCGAGCTACTGCTTATAACCAAAGATTCCTGGGACTTACTGCTTAAGGAGATACCTGGTTTTGAACGGTATTTTCGCATTCTTATTCAGAATAATTTAATTGTCACACAACGAAGGCTCATGGACACCATGAGTACCACGGCAGAAGAGCGTTATCTTAAGTTACTTCATGATTTTCCCGATATCTCTCAAAGGGTTCCCCAACACATGATTGCGTCCTATATAGGGGTCACCCGAGAAACATTAAGCCGATTGCGCAGTCAACTGCATTAAAATTCGGAAAGATACCTTACCTCTATTAACAAGTCATTAAGGAAAAAGTGTGACATAGATCACACCTATTTCTTATCATAGGTCATTGGTCTCAAGCCGTGTCTGGCCATACATTTGTATCATAAATAAATTATTAATCTAAAAACAAAAATTATGGCAACTACAAAATGGAAAATTGATCCAACTCACAGTGAAGCTACTTTTAAAGTAAAACACCTCATGATTTCTACAGTAACCGGAAAGTTTAAAGCTTTTGAAGGTGAAGTTGAGAGTAATGGGAATGATTTTAAAAAATTAAAAAATATAGAATTCAAAGCGGATGTAAAATCGATCGATACCAATAATAAGGACCGTGATGAGCATTTGAAATCTGACGATTTTTTTGCCGCAGAGGAGCATCCACAATTGGTCTTTAAGGCCGAAAGTTTTGATGTGAATTCTGACGAACTTCATGGAGAACTGACTATTAGAAATACTACAAAGCCTGTCACGCTTGAGGTTGAATTTGGAGGAGTAGTGGAAGACCCCTACGGCCAAACGAAAGCCGGATTGACAGTAAGTGGGAAAATCAATCGAAAAGATTTCGGATTAAAATGGAATGCTGTTACCGAGGCTGGTAGCGTAGTGGTCAGTGACCAGGTTAGATTAAACGTCGATGTTCAATTTATAAAACAGGCTTAAAACAAAGGCAGTAGCGGAAGGTGAAAATCTCACCTTCCTCATACCTGTTTTAAATTATCGATACAAATGGCAACAAAAACAATAGCGATTTTAAGTGATAGCGAGGGGCTAGCCCCGGAATTTTTTGAGGTTCTAGGCAGTTCTAACCATCGGTTGCTTTTTGTTGTTGGAAATGCTGAGACAAAGGAGCACCTAAAAAAAAGCTTGAATTTTTTAAAGTTAAGGGCTGAAATAGATTTTATAGGCTGTGAAAAGGATGGATGCTGGGAAGCCGATAAAATTTTAATCTCTATGCAGGCACCGCCTTCAAAAGATATGATTGAAAAGGTAAAAGAGGTGACTACTCAAAAGCCGGTATGGGTAATATCACCGGTGAATAGTCACGGAAGAAGGGTTGACCTACAACAACAGCTTCCTAATTCAAGGGTCGTAGAAATTAGCATACAAGAGAATTTAAAGGAAGTATCCCTTAGCAGTAAAGAAGTTGTAGCGAAACAAGAAATTCGTCAACTTTTTGAAGCATCGGGTTACACAGTAAAATAAATAGATATGGAAATAAAAATTTGGTCAGATATTAGATGTCCTTTCTGCTATATAGGAAAGAAAAAATTGGAGGCAGCACTCGAAAAATTTCCCCAACGAGATCAGGTGGAGATCGTCTGGAAAAGTTTTCAGCTTGATCCTTCCTTACACACAGATCCTAATACCAGCACTTTGGATTATTTTGTTAAGATAAAAGGGGTAACCAAAGCCCAGGCAAGGCAAATGTTCCATGGAGCCATTAGTATGGCTGAGGAAGTAGGAATAAATCTGAATATAGAAAAGGGAATTCTCGCAAATTCATTTAGGGCGCACCAACTCATTCAACTGGCAAAGACAAAAGGGTTGGGCAATGAAATCGAAGAAGCACTATTTAGAGCTCATTTTGAAGAAGCAAGGAATATTGATGATATCGAAGTTCTCGCGTTGATCAGTGAATCTATTGGGATGAAGGGCGAAGAAGTCCGAGAAAAATTGAAATCTGATGCTTTCGCTTACGAAGTGAAGCAGGATGAAATGGAAGCGCAAAATATTGGGGTGCGAGGCGTTCCTTTCTTTGTTTTCGATGATAAATATGCTATTTCCGGAGCTCAGCCTGTTGAAGCTTTTTTAGAAACGTTAGAAAAGGTTTGGGAAGAAAGAAAACCTGAATTAAAAATTTTTGAAGGTGATTCCTGTTCAAGGGATAGAAACTGTAATTAAAAAAATTATCAAATGAAAATTGCAATTATAGGCGCTACGGGATTTGTAGGATCAGAAGTCTTGAAAGAAGCTTTGAACAGGGGGCATCAAGTCACAGCAGTAGCAAGAAACATAAAAAAAATTTCTGCTAATAGTGCGCTTTTAAGAACCTCGGCAATTGACGTTAAGCAAACGGAGAAGTTAGTCGAAGTCCTGAAAGGTAATGATGTAGTGATAAGTGCCTTCAATCCTGGCTGGAATAATCTAAATATTTACCGGAACTACCTTGAAGGCGCAAAGGCCATTCAGCAGGCGGTGAAAGAGTCGGGGGTAAAGCGTCTTATTGTGGTAGGCGGGGCTGGCAGTCTTTATCTTAATGAAAGGACACGAGTGATAGATGATCCTAATTTCCCGGAAGCCATCAAGCCAGGAGCTAAGGCTGCTTGTGAGTACCTTGAGATACTAAAAGGGGAAGACAAATTAAACTGGACTTTCTTTAGTCCGGCCATTGAAATGGCGCCGGGAAAACCCCAGGAGCGCAGGAATAAATACAGAAAAGGCTTTGATAAACCTGTTTTCGATAAGGAGGGGAAAAGTGATCTTTCTGTGCAGGATACCGCGGTGGTTCTCGTGGATGAAGCCGAGAAAGCAGCACATATTAACCAGCGGTTTACTGCGGCCTATTAAAAATAACATATAAAAAAATAAAACTTAATAAAATGAAACATCTACTATCATTAATTACAATTGCTTTTTTAAGCGCGACGACTCTTGCACAAACAACCTGGAAAGCCGATCCCGCTCATACTCAAGTATCTTTCGGAATTATTCACATGGGTATTTCTGAAGTTGAAGGTAAATTCGACAAATTTGACGGTACCATCGGGGCGGCGGAAGATGATTTCAGCGACGCACAATATGAAATGGCCATAGAGGTACCTTCCATTAATACAGGAGTAGAAATGCGAGATAATCATTTAAGGAGTCCCGATTTCTTCGATGCTGAAAAATATCCGGAAATGACTTTTAAAAGTACGTCTTCAAAAAAAGTTGGAGAAGACAAATACAAAGTTACTGGAAATCTAACTTTTCATGGAATAACAAAACCTGTGACCTTGGATGTATGGTACCGCGGGCAAGTGAAAAACCCTCAGAACGGACAGGTGAGTGCAGGCTTTGCCATTTCCGGAAATGTAAAAAGGTCGGATTATAATTTAGGTCCCAATTTTCCGGAAGCTGTCCTGAGCGACAATGTTTTGCTTGATATTGATACCGAATTCAAGAAACAATAAGATTTTTTAATGAGGAAGCAGAGTCCGAAAGCTTATGAGGTTTTGGATCTCCCTACCTGCTTCCTCCCTTTATAAATTAAAATTATGTCACTTTCTGTCTTTAATAATTTCACATCTTCCCTTCCAAAACAGGATTCTCAGATGCCAGTGCTTTTCATTGGCCATGGTTCCCCGATGAATGGGATACAGGATAATGAATTTAGTAGCCGGTGGACAAAAATGGCAAAAGAGATCCACACTCCCAGGGCAGTGCTCGTAATTTCGGCCCACTGGCTATCTCATGGTACCCGTATTACCAGTATGGATTTTCCTAAGACAATACATGATTTTGGAGGTTTTCCAAAAGAGCTTTTCGAAGTGCAATATCCTGCTCCGGGGAGTCCAGGCCTGGCCAGACAAACCAAGGAATTGGTAAGATCTACACATATAGAAGAAGATCATGATTGGGGTTTAGACCATGGCACCTGGACGGTGGTAAGGCATATGTATCCTGAAGCCGATATTCCGGTATTGCAACTCAGTATTGATCTTACCAAAAGTGCGAGATATCATTTTGAGCTTTCCAAAGAATTGGCTGAGTTGAGAAAACGTGGGGTATTGATTATCGGCAGTGGCAATATGGTGCATAATCTCCGTATGGTTGCCTGGAATAAAATAGAGGAACCCGGTTACGGCTACGACTGGGCGCTGGAGATGAACCAAAGATTTAAGAAGCATATTCTGTCCGGTGACTTTTATAAGTTAATCAACTATGAAAATCTAGGTCATGAAGCTAAACTTGCCATTCCCACTCCCGAACATTATATCCCACTTTTGTATAGTCTTGGACTCAAAAAAGAAAATGATGAGGTTACCTTTTTTAACGACAAGGCGGTGGCAGGATCTTTAACAATGACTTCAGTAAAAATTGGTTAAAAATATTTAGTTATGAATAAAATCTTTAAAACGGACTATTCACCCTCACAGGTTGATGCTGTGCTATTGGTCCTTAGAGCAGCGGTAGCGGCGCTAATGCTTACGCACGGAATTCCAAAATTACAAATGCTATTGTCAGGTGGAGAAATACAATTTCCAGGAGTGATGGGCCTTAGCCCAGGATTCTCCCTGTTTCTCACAATATTTGCAGAAGTGGTTTGTTCCATATTTATTTTCTTTGGTGTGGTTACACGGTTGGCGGTTATTGCACCAATGATCACCATGTTAGTTGCGGTCTTTATGATTCATGGCAATGATCCCTTTATAAATAAGGAATTAGGACTTCTTTATCTATCACTGTATTTGCCTTTGCTGATTTTGGGAAGCGGAAAATACTCTTTTGATCTTGTTCTAAAATCCATATAACTAACTGGAGTAGCTCCAGGTTTAAACATTCAGGTCCTCAGTAACTTACCTATTTTACTATGCACCCAAATGTATATGAGAATAGTGCAGTAGGTACTAAAATAGAAATCAGATAATCCTACTGTCGAATTTATGTCATGGATGGTGAAAATATGGAAGAAGAGGAGGATAAATGTGTTAACAAATAACGTGATATGTGATCTTTATAAAAAAGCCAGATGAAACATTATATTTTTATGAATCATCTGGCTCATTGCACAAAAAGAATATATTCAATAGAATTTCAAATCATTACAAAACATCTTTTTATAGCTTCATGGAATGAAAAGGATTACTCGTTTATTTCTTCGCTCTTATTTAAAGAAAAGACAAACCATACGAAGGCTACCAATCCGATAGCGAAAATAGTATCGCCTATGACTCTGAGCCATCTAAGTGTATCCATTCCGGGCTGATGTAGGAATTCCGATGACCTGGCATACCACATTCCTTTATTTACACTGGCAACTGTTTGCAATAATCCAAGTGGAAGTAAGCTTAGTACTACCATAAGAAGTAAACCAATGTTTATAGACCAGAAGCTAAAACTCATTAATTTTTCGTTCCATATTTTTACCCTATAAATACTTCGCAGTACAAAAAGCATCAATCCAATGCCCAACATTCCGTATACACCAAAGAGAGCTGTATGAGCATGCACGGCAGTTGTATTGAGTCCCTGCATATAATACAGTGCAATCGGAGGGTTTATAATAAATCCAAAAATTCCAGCACCCAAAAAATTCCAGAATGCTACAGCGATTAAACAGTAAATTGGCCACTTATAGTCTTTGAGCCACTGTGTAGATTTGCTCAACCGGTAATTTTCATATACTTCGTACCCAATGAGTACTAAAGGTACCACTTCAAGAGCGCTGAAAGTAGCCCCTAAGGCCATTACCGCTTTAGGTGTACCGCTAAAGTATAAATGGTGAAAGGTACCAATGATTCCGCCTGATAAAAATATTATTGTAGCTAAAAGTATATTGAGTGTAGCTGTTTTAGTACGTAGTAACCCTAACCTTACAAACAAAAATGCGGATACTACTGTAGCAAATACTTCAAAAAATCCTTCTACCCAAAGATGCACAACCCACCATCTCCAATATTCAGCAATAGCAAGATTGGTTTGGCGACCCCACATCAATCCGGCAGCATAAAATAATGCAATGGCAGCGGAAGAGACTAAAAACATTAAAAGCAAATTCCTTTCGGATGTTTTACGTTTTAGAACAGGGATCAGCGGCCTTACCATTAAGGCTAACCATACAAATAATCCCACCAGCAGAAATATTTGCCAGAAGCGGCCTAAATCCACGTATTCATATCCTTGATGACCAAACCAGAAGTTTTGTGTGAGACCAAGCTTTTGCATTACTCCCATCCATTGACCTGCCATAGATCCCAGAACAATTATTAAGAGGCAAATAAATAGGAAATTAACTCCTAGTTTTTGAAATTTAGGGTCTTTACCTGATACAGCGGGTGCAATATAAAGTCCGGTGGCAAGCCAAGCCGTAGCAATCCACAGTATACCCAACTGTACATGCCAGGTCCGGGAAATTGAATAAGGGAGGATATCCGCCAGATTCAGGCCATAAAAAGCATCCCCTTCCACACCATAATGGGCGGTAATAACTCCAAAGGTTACTTGTATTAGTATAAGAAGGCTAACTACCCAGATATATTTTTTAACTGCCTTCATAGAAGGAGTAATAGTTTGTCGCATCAACGGATCCTGTACTGGTTTGTCGGGTCCTTCTTCTTCTTTCATCCGGGCATGGTAGAAAATCATTATCCCGATCCCGAAAAGTAGCAGAATAACGCTGAAACCTGTCCAAAGAAGTAGATCTCCAGTAGCTTTATTTCCTACAAGATCGTCTGCTGGCCAATTGTGCGTATAGGTCACCTCTGCGCCTGGCCTTTCCGTCACTGCTGCCCAGGAAGTCCAAAAGAAAAAACCAGTCATTTGTCGCATTCTGGTTTCGTCTTTTATGGAATTTTCGGGAATGGCATAATTATTCCTGAGCTCATCTAGTTTAGGATCGTTCATAAACAATCCTTTATAGTAGGAATTCAAATATTTTATAGCCTCTGCCCGAATGGGCGAAATGCTGATCGTTTTATTCCCCGGATCATAAGTGTTATTGCGCAGTTCTATCTGTAGCCTGCGCTCCAGTTTCGCCTGCTCTTCACTACCCAGTTTTTCATAAGAAACATCAAATTCTTTTTCCGACCAATGATTAAGAATAAAAAGAGCTTCCCGATGAAGCCAGTCAGCAGTCCAATCTGGGGCTGTATAGGCACCATGACCCCAAATGGATCCTACTTCCTGGCCTCCCAGGCTTTGCCAAACATTTTGACCGTCTTTAATATCCTGCCCGTCAAAAACAGTTTGCCCATCAGTAGTAACTATTTTGGTAGGCATTGGAGGAGCCTTCTGATAAATTTCGAAACCGTAGTAGCCCAATACGGCGAAAGAAGCTGTAATAATTAAAATGAAAGCGATCCATAGTTTTTTTTCCTTAGACATAGTAGTAAGTATTTTATTATGAAGCTATGATTGAAGCATTATTGAATTGGAGCTGGCCTGTTTTAAAAAAAATAAAGAATTACTTGGTTTTTTGCTTTATTTATACTTTAAAACTAAAATTTTAATAAAAAACACACAAATTTTTATTAGGATTAGATAAAAAGAAATACCAGTTCCAATTTTGTTTTGGAATGATTTTGGGATTTTACTAGAAGAAGGTGAAACTCAACAGAAGCTGCAAATTGGAGCAGCAACATTCAAATTTTTCACAACAAACACAAGTAGGCTCCGGAAGCAGAATCTTCGCTTGTAATTCTAATTTTTGTCGAAAAATCCTGCCTCCGGCACCTGGGTAGAGCTTGGCTTAGTTATTAGGAAAAAAAGGAAATATCTTCTTCAGTGATTTTCTTTAGTTTGCTAATTCTTTTTCTAGTTCTGCAGCTTTAGGAAAGAGTATATTATTTTCAAGGTGAATATGTTGATGGAGATCCTCTTCAAACTCGTGGAGTAAGGAGTAGGTGACCCTATAGGTATTACACGCATCCGCCGGTGGGGTATAGCCATCACTTAAGGCTTCTATTTGCCGGAACCGCTCTCCTTCTGTTTCGTGTTCATCCATCATTTTTTGAATGGGGTTTTGAACAGTGCCCATTGGGACTTTTTCAAATTTTGTGGCCGACTTTTTGGCCTGTTCCATTTTTTTAATAATGGGAAAAAGAATCAACTCTTCTTTTTTCATATGAGCACCAAGTTCTGCACCTGATTGATTGAAATTATCGGTAATTTGAAATAGTTCAGGATGACTGTCGCCATGAACCTTGCAGAGTTTCTCAAGATATGCTTTCAGAATAGGAATCTGCTCTTCGACATACCGATGATGTTTTTTTTCGATATAATCAATGAGTTGCTCCATTGGCCATTTTTGAAAATCAATCCTTTCTTCTGTTTTTATATTTTGTAAAGTTTTGATTTCATTTAATAGGACGTGCGCATCTAATTTATTTTTTTCAGCTGCTTCTCGAATACTTCTGTTGCCCTGACAACAAAAATCAATTTTATGGTTTTTAAAAATTTGTGCTGTACGATAATCTTCAGCAACGATTTGACCTACGGGTGTTTCAAGTAGATTTTCCATGGTTTTATTTTTTTAGAAGATGTAGTAAAGGATAAATGCAGTATTTAATACCAGGCTTGTCATGAGAGTATTGAACACTACTTTTGGCTTCAGGTTTGCAAGAACAGTAGTATTAAAACCCATACAGATACAGGTAATTACAAACAACTGAACCATTTGCAATAAAGCATGACCGTTCATTAATACCAACATGGCTGCTGCAGCTCCAAGGCAGCTCGATAAAATAATTCCGAGCGTTGCGTGCATATAAAAGGATTCCTGGAAGTCGGATAAAAATTTTTGATAGTATTTCATCATATAAATATTACTGAAGCAAAAATAGACATGACTTCAGGTAAATTTTATGACCTTAATCATAAGAAGGAACTGGAGGCTAATTTTATACAAAGGAATGTGAAAAAGCGAGTATATATCTTCGATGGATCAAGGAACTACCTTTTTACTTTTACAGTAATTCGGTAAATTTTATAACCGGAAAAATTGAACTACGAAGTTTAGTTTCTGATTTACCTGAAGCTTATCGGTAAACTTTACGATTTTTAATTTTTAATTCTTTTTTCTTTTCCAGCGCTTTTGTGGCTCTAATCACAGTTTCCACTCGAAGTCCCGTTAAATCTGCGATTTGTTGTCTTGTAAGGTCAACTTTAAAGGAAAAAGGTTTCTCCAATTTGTAGATCTCCTTTTTTAAGTAATCCAGGACTCTCAGAATCCTGTGTTCAGGCTCCTGAGAAGAAATTTCGGGCGCCATAACTGCCTTATAATGGAGTCGAGTGGCCAGAGCTTCTGTAATTTTAAGATGGATCAAAGGGTGGGAGGTAAGTAATTGTAAGAATGCTTTCTTTTCAAGTAAAAAAATTTCCGAATCCATTGTTGCAATGGCGTTGGCAGGATAGCGAATGTTGGCAAAAAGCGGCGGTTCCCCAAAGCTTCGGGGAGCGCTGAAAAAGCTCTGAATGAATTCTTTTCCGTTTTCTAGAAAATTATTCATTTTTACTTCGCCAGAAAATATTTGATAGTAAAAATGAGCTTTTTTGCCTTCCCTGAAAATATATTCATTTTTCTCAAATAATCTTTTTTTAGCTCCATTTTCCAACAATATATCTACAGGTATCATAACTTCCAATTAGCCCGGGGCGTTCAAAAGGTAAAAATAAGGAATGTAACCGTATTGAGCTAGTATAGGAATTTGAACCTGGCTGGTTATTTCTTTTATATTGACTTTTCCTGGTCTTTTCCATATAGAAAAGGCATTCATTATAATTTGTTTTATAACGGAATGCTATTTTAAGGAACAGAATTTCAACTCCTACGTAAAGGATCCGTTAGCTTTTTGATTACTCAGCAGAGAAGAGTATTAAGAAAATTAGGGCTTTTCTTCTTTTGGACCAACTTATTGTTTAGATTTGTTCTAAATAACGAATTCTGGAAATGAAGCTACTTCGGAGTCTATTTTTGCCTGTTTTAATCACTCTTTTTTTATCAGAAAATATTACTGCCCAAGAAAAGGAGAACATACCAGCCCGAACTTTGGTTCATCTACTGGATTATATAGCTCAGGACTATGATTCTGCGATTAATAATGGTGAAATAAAAAATGAAAATGAATACAGTGAACTGCTGGATTTTATAACCACTTTAAAAGGATTGGGGCATAACCTCCCATTTAAGACCAAAAAAGATAGTATTAATTTATTCCGTGGAATTTCCGAATTGTCTTACAGGGTAGCTAGTAAAAAAGCTTCCAACCAAATTAAGATTATAGCAGATTCTTTGAAAAAACTAGTACTTCAAACTACACCAATTCCAATTTCACCTCCCGTATGGCCTGATATATCAAAAGGTAAATCCTTGTATAGAAATTACTGCATGTCCTGTCATGGAAAAAACGGAGAAGGCGATGGCAGTCTCTCAACCGAATTGAACCCTAAGCCAACCAATTTTTGGGCATCAAAAATGCTGGAGAGCTCACCTTTCCAAATCTTTAATACCATTCGGCTAGGGGTCCCCCAAACCAGCATGAAATCATTTGACGAACTATCAGATAAGGAAGTCTGGGATCTTGCTTTTTATATAAAAGCACTGCCTTATGAACAAGGAAAGGATAAGGAGCTGGCTGAAAAATTAATTTCCAGAAAAGATTTAACTTTAAAAGACCTGGCATTTTTATCAGATCAGGATTTGGAAGCTCTTTTTCAGGATATTTCTGTTGACACCATGACATCAGTAGCCGCACTGCGAAATTATTCGCGTACTGGGAAATCCTCAAGTAGTTTATCCGTTGCAGCGCGGTTTGTAAATGAAGCCGAATTGTTTTATGAAAAGGGGGATCAAAATGCAGCCCGGGAAAAAGCTTTGCGAGCTTATCTGGAAGGTGTTGAACCAGTGGAATTACAACTTAAAGCCAGCTATCCTTCGTTCATGCGAAAGTTGGAAGTAGACATGCAGGCTTTTCGAAGCGCAATAGATCATGAGCAAAGCAAGACGAAGGTACGTACCAAGGCAAAAGTTGCCCTTTCTGGAATTGAACAAGCCAAATCAATCCTTGCCGATAATAAATTTTCATTCTGGACAACCTTTCTTTTGGCCGCTTCTGTCATACTCCGCGAAGGACTTGAAGCTTTTCTAATTTTAATTACTGTATTAGCTGTAATAAAATCCGTGAAGGCATCCTGGGCGGCAAAATGGGTACACCTGGGATGGATGCTGGCAGTAATAGTTGGGGTATTCAGCTGGTTCCTGGTAGATGACCTTATAAATATTGGTGGTAGCCAAAGAGAAATTGTGGAAGGAAGCATTTCAATCTTTGCAGCAAGTGTTCTCCTTTATTTGGGATTTTGGCTGCATCAAAAATCGGAAATCGGGAAGTGGAATTCTTTCGTAAAAACCAGGGTTCATAGCCTCCTTACTGGTAGTAATCTTTTGGGGATTTTCGCTTTTGCTTTTATTGTGGTTTTTAGAGAGGCGTTTGAGTCCGTTCTTTTTCTTTCAGCACTGAATCTCGAGGTTGAAGCTTCCAACCAATCCGCCATTGGGTTGGGTGTGGCAGGAGCTTTTGTGATTGTATTGTTCCTTTCCTGGATTCTCTTAAGGTATACGAAAAAGTTTCCGGTCATCAAGTTACTCAAAATCTCCACTGTGGTTATTGGTGGTTTAGCTATTGTTCTGATAGGAAAAGGTGTACATGCCCTTCAGGAAAGTGGTTTTGTTCCTATCACTGGTGTTAACCTCTCCTGGAGATTAGACCTTCTGGGATATTATCCTACCTGGGAAACAATAAGCGCCCAGTTGGGAGTAATTTCAATTATTCTTATAAGTTATTGGTGGGGCCATACTTTGTTTTTTATCAAGAAGCTTATTTTTAAAAGGAATCCGTAGTATAAGCAGGGGAGTTAAGATTTACTTATAGGAAAATTAATGGTTTCAAAATGAAATGATTTCGCTGAATTAAAGCCAATTCCTTAAGAAAAGAAGAAAGACTTAAAAGGATTCAATAGAAGAATGGTTCTACATATCCATCTTTTAGAATTTTTTGAGATTTCGGCTGATTGCAGGTTCACGAACCATAGACATTCCCACCTATATTTCGCTTACCGCAGCTTGAATGTTCTCTACAGTTTCATCGGAATTTACTCCCAGGCCTTCCTGTTGATAAAGCAATATACCCTGAGGGTTAAAAACGCTTATGATGTTAGAGTGAGAAAAGGTCATAGGATTAATCTGCTTATAGTTCACGGCCACAACGGCGGCAAATTCCCGCGTGTTTTCTTCAGTGGACCGAAGAAAAAGCCATGGTTCTTTATCCATATCCCTATCTTGTGCAAAGCTCTTCAACCGCTCTGGAGTATCTGTTTCAGGATCAATACTCACAAAGACCATTTTTACGTGTTTTTTAATAGCCTCGGGCAAACGCTCTTCAATATTTTTCATATCAGCAATCAGACGCGGGCAGGCGGTAGTGCAGGACGTATAGATCATCACCATGACCAATACGTCTCCCTGTAAATCTTGTAATTTGATGTCCTTCCCGTTTTGGGTAGTCCAGGTCGTTGAAAGGTTGAACAGAGACAAATCTGGAATTTCATTTTTTTCTAGAGCTTCTTTTTCATTTGAAGCGATTACTTTAGCGGTACTCTTTGAAGCATTATCATTGCAAGAAGCGAACATCATAACGCTCACAAAACCTGCTAGAACTATTTTTTTCATTATTGTAGATTTTTATCATTGATGCTTTTGGCGCATCTAAACCCTAAGTTTTTAATATCATATCTCGCTTTTATGCTCCTTCGAAAGGCATAACGCATGAAGGCAGCATAATCCATAAGGTTTGTAGCGCCTATGGCACTACTGCCACAAAAAAGATTAGAATCCCCAGTACCGTTTCCGCGAGAAGCGGGAGAAAGAAGTACACTGTTAAAATCTAAAGTCCATTCCCATACCAGGCCATGCATATCGTATACTCCCCAATAATTCTGGAAGGTGCTACCTATCGGCTTGGAAGAGGTGTTAGGTGTTTCGTACCATGAAAGAATACGCTGATTAAAATCCGGTTTAATCCGGGCATCTATGGTATTCTCGTCAGCCATAGCCACGAATTCCCACTCGTCCATTCTTGGTAATCTCTTTCCCTGGCATTCGCAATATTTTTTGGCCGCAAACCATGAAACATTTGTAACAGGGGCATTAGGCAAATTATCCTTTCCAAAGGAAAGATCACTTTCCCAGGTTGCGAGATACCTCTTATCGGCAAAAAGAGGTTTGATTGCAGATCTTACCCACTCCGGATGATTTTTCAGGAAATCCAGATATTGAGTATTGGTCACCGGAAATCTATCCATGAAGAATTCATCAACTTTCACAAGTGTTGAATCCGACCCATAAAGGGGGATATATTCTCCCCCTTTTATCAAGGCCATTTTTTGATTCTGCTGTGCAAAAGATGCTGAAGAAACAAGAATCAATAACACTATCCAAACTCCAACTTTATGATCGAATATCCTTTTGAACATTTTATTCTTATTTTGACTGCGATTTTACCATTTCAGGTGTTACTACAGTTTTGTTATTGTCAAAATTATGATAGATATAGGTAAGCACATCTGCGATCTCCTCGTCGCTCAGGCTTTGGGCAGGCATGACGCTATTGAAGGTTGTTCCATTTACCGTTACTTCGCCATTTAAGCCATGTTTCACAACACCTATCGCACGGACAACATCTTGATTAAGAAAGTCTGATTTTGCGAGAGGAGGAAAGGCTCCGGGTATTCCCTGGCCGTTGGCCTGGTGACATGCGAAACACGTTTGCATAAAGACCTTTTTTCCGTGGGCTTTTTGTTCTTCAAGTGATTTTCCCAATACTTTTGTGGTTTCAGCCAAATTTTCGCCTGCTTCAGCAGCCGGTTTAGCTTTTGCCATAGTTCCATCAGGATCAAACGTTCTTTCTGTCTGGGTGCCGGAATAGATTTTAGCATCCTTCTTGCCAGAAACCTTAAGCATCCCTAGAGCTCCTTTGTTGAAAGCTCTAAATATAGAGTGGTCCACCAACAAATATGTCCCAGGTACCTGAACTTTAAATTCAATGATCGCCGCACCACCTGATGGGATAAGAGTAGTTTGCACATTCTCGTTCATAAGGTCACCACCTTCCACATGGACCTTATCAAAAATTTCCCCAATGACATGGAAAGAAGAAACTTTATTCGGACCTCCATTTCCAACAAATAGTCGCACAGTTTCTCCGACATTGGCTGTAAGCGCATTGTCGTCATTCAGAGCTCCGACTTTTCCATTAAATACCACATAATCTGGGCGTTCGTCTATTGCTTTCTCCATATCAAATGGTTGCAAACCAGGTTCTCCATATTTACCTTTAGTATAGAAATCTCCTTGCATTACATAATATTCTTTATCTACAGGAGGAAGGCCACCTTTTGGTTCAACTAAAATAAGGCCATACATCCCATTTGCGATATGCATTCCGACCGGAGCGGTAGCACAGTGGTAAACAAAAAGTCCTTGATTAAGAGCTTTAAAGGAGAACACTTTCTCCTGCCCGGGAGCTACAAAAGTGGATTCGGCACCACCACCAGGACCTGTTACAGCGTGTAAATCTATATTATGAGGTAGCTTATTGTTGGGATGATTTTTTAGATGAAATTCTATTTCATCACCAACTCTGGTTCTTATAAAACTTCCTGGTACAGTGCCGTTGAAGGTCCAGTAAATATATTTTACTCCATCCGTCATTTCACCTTCTTTTTCAACGACCTCCATATCTACAATTAATTTGGCAGCTTTTCTTGCTCCTACTGGGGGAGGAACATTGGGAGGAGCAGTCAATTCAGCTGTCATGTTGGAAACTGTACTTATTTCGGTTGTTGAACCTTCAACATCAGAGATACAGGATTGCAGTGAAACAGAAAGGAAAAGTACCGCCATATACCATAAACTGATGCTCTGTCTATTAATTAAATTTTTCATTTTCAAATCACTTTTTTTAATTCGGTGGTAAAATTAAGGACCAGATTGTCCGAAATATATGACGACTATCAATTTTAGAAACATTTCTGCAATTCAGTGTTTTATCTTGCACTTTATATCCAAAAGATTTTAATGAAGAGATTCTCTAATTTTTTAAAATCATACGTAAATGAAGAAGGAAACTGCTATCTAGTATAAATCTTTTTGAAAGAAGGATTTTCCAATTTTAGAAAAGAGTATCAATTGCTGGCAAAAGTTAAGAAGTAGATAAGGAATTCATTCAAATTGCACAAAAAATGGAGCGCTTTTAACAGGTTATGTCTTCTTCATCGGCTCTTTCTAATCCGATTTCTGATTTCAGAAACAGTATTTTTATGATCTTTTAATTTCTTAAAATAGAAACCTGGAAAAAATGAAGTGCTTTCTTATCTCAAATAGTCAAAATCGTCAGGTCTAAGTGGAGATATTTATTATTAATTTTTTGAATAACATTAGCTTGAAGAGTTTGCAACATTTTCCACCCGTTCTACCTTATCTAGTTTAGAAAGAGATAAGCGAATAATACTATTCTCTTCCGCTAGTAGATCATGTGGCACATTCCCTTCAAGAGAAAGTATGTCTCCCTTATTTATATGGTTGATTTCTCCATTCACTCCAAAGGAAATTTTGCCTTCAAAAAGTTCTACAACGATAGGAAAAGGGGTTTGATGCTCTTTCATTACTTGACCTTTTTTCATCACTATTCGAATCTCTTTTGTGCTATCGGTTTCCATTAATACCTGCACCGCAGGCTTTTTGTCTTCAAAACTGAGGTTTTTTAATAAAGATGCGGTTTTCATAATATTTATTTTTTAAAATGTAGAATATCCTACTCCAGGTTTAGGTCGGAATTCCGGAAGGATAAAACCTGTGGAATTTGATTTTCATTCCTCCCAAAAAGGATCATTCCATTGGCAATAGAATCCTTTCGTGGTTCCGAAGGTTGCGTTATCTTTTTTAGAGTTTGAATTTTCTTCAATCTCTTTATAGACTATGTTTTCTTCAAAGTTGATATGTACCTCCAGTTCCTCTTCTAGAAGATTGAGAACTTTAAGGTCTTCGCAGCTGCAGGTCAAAAGCCTGATAATCCTCCGATGATTAGCCATAGCCCTTTTAATACGGGTATTTTTTGTTTGCTGCGTTAAGAACTTTTCTTCTTTTTGAATGTGAGGAATAAGAAAATTTTTGCTGGCCCAATCCACATAGTGCCTGATTCTTTCGGTAGCGACTCCCGTTCTTAGTCCATTTCTAATATGAAGACACATTTCTCTAAGTTTTTCATGGTCATCATTAAACAGCGATAACATCTTTTTTGACATCATAGAAAGATTTCTTTAGTTTAATTCCAAAACTCATCGTTAGTGTTTTCCTCAAATTTATCGTCCTTATGGTGCGTCTTTATCAATTCAAGTTGCTCTTGGGTCGCAGCGGCCTGTATCCTGGAAAACAACTCCCGTTCTTCAAATCGAACGTGTTGATCGAGTTCCTGTTCAATAAGACGAAGCGTTTTCTCCAGGTCCTTTTCTTTAAGGAAAAGCCTTTTTAACCGTTGATGCTCTGCCAGTGCCCTTTTTATCATCGGATCTTCCTTTCCTAGCACCGGGAAAAGGTATTTTTCTTCTATAGTAAAATGTGAAAGAATATGGTTATGAAAGAACCAATCAGAATAGGCTTTAATTCGCTCTGGTGAAACTCCTTTTGAAAAACCTTTTCTGATCTTCCAACACAGCAATAGGGTATGATGGTGGTCCCTACTAAGCGGCTGCAAATTCGGATTTCTCTTTATTGGTTTCTTCTTTTCCATAATTTCTTTTATTTCTTTTTTCAAGATTTGGTCAGAATTGCGCCCGACACTCTTTTGTCGGGCGCAATTTAAGAGTGACTTCTATTCTACGACGAATTTGCCCTTCATCATAGCATAGTGACCCGGAAAGCTGCAAAGAAAGTCATAGGTTCCTTTAGGTGGCGCGTTGAATTCTATGGTTGTAGATTCTCCGCCTCCAAGAAGCCTGGTATGTGCGATGACTCCTGTTGAAGGAATATACTCGGTATCTTTCTTGCTCATGGCTGCTTGTGCAAATTTAGCTACGTCCGTGCCTATTGTGAGCAGCACAAAATTATGTCCCATCACATTTTTAGCAAATTTTCCGGTATGATGTAGAGTGAGTTTGATGCGATCTCCAGCTTTGACCCTGATCTCATTTTTATCAAATCGCATTTGATCATTGGCATTGATCACAACGGTTCGAACCGGTTGGCTTGCTTCCGTCCTTACCGTGTTTTCTTTTTCTGAAATCACTGCTAAATTGTTTCCGCTGAATAGCATTAAAAGCACTGCAGAAACTGTAATAAATTGCGTATTCATTTTTTTAAATTTTTCCGAAGTTTTTGTTTCTCTTCGAAGGGTGGATAATTATTTTTTCTGGTTTTTTAACTACACCAGAAGTAGCTCAAAATTATATTTTCAAGATTCAAAATAGGATTCCATAAGTCTAGGCCAATGTTATGAATCTGGCATTAAAGGAGTATTAGTACCAGGGGTCACCTTTATAACTAATATCGTCTTATTTCCAACCAAAGATATAAATAAAAATTAATAAAGGATAAGTTTATCCTTTATTAATTTAAATATCTAAATTTTTTTTACGGGTTTTTTAGATATACAGCTCCTTTGGTAAGGTCTGAAGCCAGACTACCTATAGTTGTCTCTTCAAATGATTTAAAGAAGGCATTTCGAGTTTTGGCATATTTGGTATGCATAGGGCAGGGGTGATCATCAGAACATTGATGCAGTCCCATTACACATTCTTTAAATACAGATAGTCCATCTATCGCATTGACAACTTCGATTACTGGTAAATTTAGCTGGTGATTTTCGCAGTAAAAGCCTCCGTATGGACCCTTAAGGGAAGTAACGATCTTATATTTATTTAAGGTTCGAAGAATTTTTGCAGTGAAAGCTTTAGGAGCTTCAATTTCTTCAGCCACATCTTTTACACCTAATTTGACATTTTCTCTAGCACGAGAAGCAATGAAAACCGCTGCCCGGATAGCATATTTACAGGATTTAGAGATCATATTTTCCTTTTTTTATTAAACCAAAAGTACAAAATGTTTTATAAAGGATGTCTTTATCTTTTATGATTCTTCTTTCGGAGAATTAAATATTTTAACTACCCAAAAAAAGGTACTCTTCTTCCTTGGTAAATACTTACCGGCCTTTTCTTTTATCGGGATGATTATTCATATTCTTTAGGCATCTCACAATCGAATTCTCTACCCAGTCAGGATTTTACCATACATCTGCTCTTATTTTTAAATCTGTTTTTCGAAATGAACTCTTACTGAAATCTGTGGGCAAATGACCCATCATTTAGTTTTTTGATTTGCTATAACGTCGCCATGTTTAATAACCCAAAAGAACGCTCTAAAGATGGAAGGCTCTATATGATTCAAGTCATAAAATAAGCCTTAACAAAGGTGTAGTTTTGCTCAAACTTAAGACAAAGGGACGGAAATTTATCTTCAAATTCTTAATGATTTTGAAGAGTCATATTTTAAACACCTACATTCGATATATGTTATCTTTCTCGTAGCTGAGGTTGCATTGTAAGTTTTTAATACATGACTTATTGAAATCGAAATAATTCGGTTTTTGATCTGACTAGGACCCGCCTTATTAATCACTGTATTAATAATAATATCTCTTGTTTGAAAATTAATTGGAAATCATTCAAGAACCTGAAAAATTCTGAAAGTTTTATGAAACATACAATTACAGCTTTTATAGCTTTTTTGATAATATCTCCTATTCAGGCTTTTCCCCAAATTAGTGGAAATGTCTCGGATGAGTGGTTAACAAGTCCGGGAATTATTGGCACATTGATTCTATTAGCCATTGTTTTGATACTTAGCCTATTTATTCTGTTAATAAGAATGAACTTTTATTTTGATCGTTTGAAACAAAAGAAAATAGAGCAGAACAGAATAGCTTTTAATGAAGATATCGTTTCAATGGAGAGCGATGAAATTGATCAGATACTGGAGAGTCGAAAAAGCGCTTTAAAATATAAATTGAAAGGGCATGAACTGGGGAGTAAAAGCAGAGTGATCGATAAAAAAGGGCTGGTGCAGGCTGTGCAAACCGATCCAAATAACAGTTTTTTTGAAGAAAAGAAGAAGACGCTATTAAGCATTGAGACCCCGGGCGAACTTAAAAAGATCGTCATCTATTATATTGGGGCCGCTGCTTGCTGGCTGGTTTTCGGTACCCTTGTGGGAGAATATATCGGGTTGAAATTTGTTTGGCCCGAACTTGACCACCTTTCATGGCTTTCTTTTGGGAGACTTCGTCCAGTGCATACCAATACAGTATTCTGGGGATGGGGTTCTTTGGCTATGATAGGTCTTGGATATTTTGTGATTGCCCGTACTTCTAACAACAAGATCCATAGTTATAAAAAAGCCTGGATTACCTGGATATTGATAAACCTGACTGTTCTATTGGGTAATATTGCGCTTATGAGTGGAATTAATAATGGGGGAGGGGAGTACAGGGAATATATCTGGCCGATTATGATTCTTTTTATGATTGGATTGATAATCACTTTTTATAACTTTTACAAAACAGTAGCAACCCGAAAAATTTCGGAAATTTATATTTCCAATTGGTTTATTTTAGCTTCCCTAATCTGGACCGTTGTTCTTGCGATTATAGCCTATCTTCCTTTTTACCAGAACGGTTTGGGCGAAACAGTTATACAGGGTTATTATATGCATCAGGGCGTAGGGATGTGGTTCATGACTTTTACCCTGGGACTTGTCTATTATTATTTGCCGGCTACTCTTAACAAGCCTATTTATTCTTATTCATTGGGCGTACTGGCCTTCTGGACACAGATGTTATTTTATACCATGATAGGTACGCATCATTTCGTTTTCAGCCCATTACCGTGGTGGCTTCAAACCACCGCCATTGTATTTAGTGTGGGAATGGTAATCCCTGTGGTTGCGGGAACAACAAATTTTTTAATGACAATGAAAGGACGTTTTAGTCATATTTCAAAAAGCTATGTGTTACCGTTCTTTTTAGTGGGAGTAATATTTTATTTTGTTGGTTCAACCCAAGGTAGTCTACAGGCTTTCAGGTTTACCAATTTTGTCTGGCATTTCACCGATTTTAATGTTGCCCATTCCCATATGACAATGTATGGTATCATTTCTTTTATTCTGTGGGCTTGCATCTATACAATAATTCCAAAATTAACAGGAAAAGAGCCGCCTCAATTATTTGTTGGTGCTCATTTCTGGCTGGCATTTATAGGCCTTTTCGCCTATATGGTATCTCTGATGGCCGGTGGAACTTTAAAGGGCTTGAGCTGGATTGAAGGCAATCCTTTCATTGAATCCGTAATACTTATGAAACCTTACTGGGTGTGGCGTGCAGTGGGAGGAACCTTAATGTTCATATCTCATCTTTTCTTTGCTTATAACTTTTATTATATGATCAAAGGAAGAAAGAAAGCCGAAGAACTTCCAGGGAAAATCCAGGATGTAAAAGGAAAAATCGTAAACGTTTAAAAGAAAGATTATGTTCGATTTTAATAAGAACCACAAAGCACTTGTACTTACCGCATTCGGAGTATTTTTGGCCCTGAGCCTGGGGGTGGCAGTTTTTCCGGCATATCAAATGGAGGATTATACGCCTATTCCTGATCAACCTAAAATGAGCGACGCAGAAATAAAAGGTGAAGATGTTTTTATATCTGAAGGTTGCGTAGCCTGCCATACCCAGCAGGTACGTAATATAGAGATGGATAAAACCTGGGGACAAAGGCCTTCGATACCCGAAGATTATTATTACAGCAAACAACGAATGGATGTATGGAGGCAAACTCCTTCTATCCTTGGCAGTGAGCGTACCGGCCCCGATCTTACAAGTGTGGGAGAACGACAATCCAGTGCTGCCTGGCAATTACTTCACTTATACGATCCACGGGCTGTGGTGGAAGCTTCGATAATGCCGAGTTTTCCTTGGCTCTTCAAGGAGGTAGATAGCACTCAAGTTGATACATCAGATGTAATAGTGGCAGTACCTAAAGACATTTTCGATAAACCGGGAAAGAAAATAATAGCCACAGAAGATGCTATAAATCTGGTAGCATACCTGCAATCGCTTAAACAACCAAAATTACCAGAAGGATCAGCACCCAAATTTATTCCGTTTTCAGAAAAAGCTGTCAAGGGGAAGGAATCAGAAAAAGAATCTGCCATAAGTGGCCTAGATGGTGAAAAACTTTTCATGAATACCTGCGCTGCCTGTCATCAAAAGACTGGACAAGGAGTTCCAGGAGCGTTCCCTCCCTTAGCAGGTAGCAAGATTGTAAATAATGAGGATCCAACTAAAATGATCAGTATCATCCTTGAAGGATATAATGAACTTAAAGGCTACGGCCCTATGCCGGCATTAGGTGACCAACTAACCGATGCCGAAATTGCTGCAATAATGACGCACGAGCGCAGTAGCTGGGGTAATAATGCACCGCCAGTACAAGTGGAAGATGTAAGGAAAGTAAGGGATTCTATCGTCAAAAATTCAAATAGCGATGTACAATGAAAAAAATAATAACCTTTCTAGTTTGGTTCTTTTTCATTCAGAACTCGCTTTTCGCCCAGGTGACTTGTGAAAAGGTATCCCCTATAGGTACCGCTGTTGCAGATGATTCAAGAGGATTTATGGATGCGGTAATTATTAGCATTGCAGTGATTATTGTTTTATTCACCCTGATAATGAGCTTGAAATATATTTTTAAACCGGGCGAAAAGAATCCCAACCACATCAAAAATATCGTAAGAGATGAAGGATTTTGAAAAAAAAGAAGATTCAAGGATCATCAAAGTCTTTTTGGATGAAGAAGAAGAGGCTTTTGGAGAATTCACTCCACCCGTAAAATTTGTCCTGGATACCACAAAAATACCCGACGGTAAACATTCGTTGAAAATTGTGGCAAAATCTTCAGATCATCTTGAAGGGGTTAAAATAATACCATTTGAAGTACGAAATGGACCAGAAATCTCCGTAATAGGTTTAAAAGATAATGAAGTGATTGACACTCAAACGCCTATAGTTATCAATGCCTATGGAAGCGAAACAAGGGACAAATTTATTATTCGTGGTTCCGAAAATCCAAAGGCAATTCCTTCCTGGATTTGGGCCTTGATTATTGTCATATTCGCATTTAGCCTTTTTTACCTGGTAATGTATTTAAAACCCGAACTTTATAAATCATTTTTTTAATTATGCAGAAAGAGATAAGAAATATTGAGGATATAAAACTTTTAGTGGATACCTTTTACGATAAAGTCAGGAATGACAAATTGCTAAGTGATATATTTAATGATGTTATTAAAGACCGGTGGCCTCAACATCTGGAAAAAATGTATGCATTTTGGCAAACTATTCTATTACAGGAACATACCTATAATGGAAGTCCTTTTTTACCACACGCCAAATTGCCTGTATCCCGTACCCATTTCCATCGCTGGCTGGAATTATTTTTTTCCACCATTGATGAACTATTTGAGGGAGAAAAGGCTGAAGAAGCTAAATGGCGCGCCAGTAAAATGGCGGAGATGTTTCAGCTCAAAATTGCCTCCTACCAAAACTCGACTCCATTAATATGACTGTTCTTGAATACCCGGTTGCAATAGTGGCTGCTATTCTGTGGATAGGATTTGTTGGCGCTATCAGTTTTATGGAATCCTGGTTAAAGTTTAAAGCACCGGGTATCTCTGTAAAATTAGGTTTAGGTATCGGAAGGCTTGTTTTTTCTGCTCTTAATAAAATTGAGCTGATTTTAGCAATTGCCATAATGACCAATTTGGTGGTTGAAGGTGATATCTTCATTTTCCGAAACCTACTCTTTTTTGTTCCTCTTCTCCTTTTAGTGGTTCAAACACTATGGCTATTACCTGCTTTAGATATTCGAGCGAAAATTCTGATAGGGGGTGAAGAACTTTCACCTACCTATTTACATTTCTATTATGTGGGAATGGAAATAATGAAAGTAGGCTGTTTGCTTTCATTCAGTGTTAATCTTTTATATTTATAATCTTTAAGAATTGTGAAAGGCCTTTTTATTTTTCATCTTAATAGATAAATTAGTAGAAGAGTTCCCGATCCTGTAACCGAAACTGAGCTTAATTATTAATGTTACTTTTCGATAAGACACTAAAAAATTTATTTAGGACCATTTTGTCCTTTTTAAAGGAATGCCTACCTTTATAAGGTATTTATCACAATAAATGAGACTTGTAAGAAGCAGGTAGCTTTAAGAACTCCTATTTTGAGAGTGCTAAAAATCATCTTCTTTTAAATATAAAATAGCAGCTATGTCTAAAGATCCATTTAAAACTCAAAAATCTTTCAATTTTAGGGGGAAAAACCTCACCTACTTCAGTCTGCGGGAGCTTCATAAACGAGTGAATAATATAAACAAACTACCATTTTCGATCCGCATTCTATTAGAAAATACACTTCGTAATTTTGATGATTTTGCGGTTACCCAAGAACATATTGAAACCCTTTTAAATTGGACCCCCCAGGCTTCAGAAAAGGATATCCCTTTCAAACCAGCTCGTGTTTTGATGCAGGATTTTACCGGTGTGCCCGCAGTTGTAGATATTGCGGCCTTACGCGCCGAAGTAGCCAGGAAGGGCAAAAATGCAGAAAGTATAAATCCTCTTATTCCTGTAGATCTGGTGGTGGATCATTCTGTGCAGGTGGATTACTTCGGTACCAATTATTCCTATAAAAGGAATATGGAAGAGGAATATAAAAGGAATAAGGAACGCTATCAATTTTTAAAATGGGCCCAGCAAAATTTTAATAATTTTAGCGTTGTTCCTCCAGGAATGGGGATTTGCCATCAGGTAAACCTGGAATATTTAGCTAAGGGAGTAGTGGAAAGAGATGGAGTTGTTTTTCCGGATACCTTGGTAGGAACAGATAGTCATACTCCCATGGTAAACGGAATTGGGGTTGTAGGCTGGGGTGTAGGAGGTATAGAAGCCGAAGCCGCTATTTTAGGACAGCCTATTTACTTTATTATGCCAGAGGTAATTGGGCTTAAACTTACCGGAAAACTACCTTTAGGTTCCACAGCTACAGATCTTGTTCTTACTATTGCCAATTTACTTCGGAAACATGGTGTGGTAGGAAAATTTGTAGAGGTTTTTGGTCCCGGGCTCGATCATCTTTCTGTACCAGACCGCGCCACCATAGGAAATATGTCGCCAGAATTTGGCTGCACCGTGACCTACTTCCCAATTGATAATAAAACGCTGGACTATATGCGCCAAACAAACAGGGAGGAATCACAGATAGAACTCGTAGAAGGATATTGCAAAAACAATATGCTATGGCGCGAGAATGAAAATGAAATAGAATATTCCTCTGTGGTGGAGCTTGATGTATCTATGATAGAACCTTCGGTTGCCGGACCAAAACGTCCCCAGGATAAAATTCTTCTGAAGGAATTCAAGAACAAATTCATCGAATTATTAAATGCGGGTTTTGGAAGAGAATACATTGACCGGGACAGCCGGGATGTGGAAAATTCCATCGCGCGATGGAAGTCGGAAGGGGGGAAACAACCCGTACCGGGGGCTCATTCGGAAAGACCTGATTCTGACATTGAAGTGGATAGTAACCGACTTAAAACAGTCTGGATCACGGAAGGAGAAGATAAATTTATGCTTTCAGATGGGTCAGTAGTTATTGCTGCCATTACTTCCTGTACCAATACTTCTAATCCTTTTGTCATGGTGGGCGCTGGCCTGGTAGCCAGGAAAGCTCGGGAGCATGGAATAGATGTTAAACCCTGGGTGAAAACTTCCCTGGCCCCAGGCTCAAAAGTGGTAACCGATTATCTGGAAAAAGCAGATTTAATGAAAGATCTGGAAGCGCTGCAATTCCATTTGGTAGGTTACGGTTGCACTTCGTGTATAGGAAATTCCGGACCTTTGCCACCTCAAATTGCGAAAGCGGTGGATTCAAACGATCTGGTGGTGGCATCGGTCCTTTCGGGAAATCGTAATTTTGAGGCTCGCGTTCATCCGCAGGTAAAAATGAACTTTTTAATGTCGCCCATGCTCGTGGTGGCGTACGCAATTGCCGGAAGAGTGGATATTGACCTTATTAACGACCCGATTAGTTACGATAGAAATCAGCAACCGGTTTATCTTAAAGATATTTGGCCCACCAACGATGAGATAAATGAAATATTAAGCAAAGTACTTTCTCAGGGCGATTTCGAAAAAAATTATGGAGAGATATTCGAAGGAAATGAAATATGGAGAAATCTGGAAGTTCCTAAGGAGAAAGTTTATAAATGGGAAGAAAGTTCCACTTACATTAAGGAAATTCCTTTTTTCAAGAATATTACAGTTAAACCTGCAGCTTTTCAGGATATCAAAAACGCTCGAGCTTTATTAGTATTGGGCGACAGCATTACCACAGACCATATTTCCCCCGCAGGAGCCTTTAGCAAAGAATCAGCAGCGGGAAAATATCTTATTGAACACGGGGTAGAGGAGAAAGCCTTTAATTCCTATGGTTCCCGCCGTGGAAATGACCGTGTAATGGTACGAGGGACATTTGCCAATGTTCGCATCAAGAATAAACTTGCTCGGAAAGAGGGGGGTTATACCCGTTATTTAATTTCTGGTGAAGAAATGAGTATTTATGATGCCGCACAAAAATATAAGGAGGATCAGACACCCTTGATCGTTTTGGCAGGTAAAGAATATGGAAGTGGTTCTTCACGGGACTGGGCGGCAAAAGGTACCTTTCTATTGGGTATAAAGGCTGTGTTAGCAGAAAGCTATGAACGCATTCACCGCAGTAACCTTGTAGGTTTAGGGGTATTGCCGCTGCAATATAAAGATGGGGAAACCGCAGAAAATTTAGGCCTGTCAGGAGAAGAAAAATTCAGTATATCAGGAATTGAGCAGGGATTAACCCCACAAAAATTATTGGATATTACTGCCACAAGTAGGGAAGGAAAATCCATTGAATTCCAGGTCATAGCAAGACTGGATTCCAACATTGAAATAAATTATTATCAAAATGGCGGAATCTTACAGTATGTTCTACGTCAGTTCCTGGAAAAGGAAGTTTCATAGTGCCGGAAGTTGTACAGAATAAATTAAATAAGAATCTATGAAAACTGCATCATTAACAAATGGGATTGAACATCACGAAAGCTTTCCGGTATTACAGGTCTTATTGGATACCGAAACCGGAAGAGAAATTAGGATCACCTTTAAAAAGGATCAGGTTATGGAAGAGCATCAAACCCCTTTTCCTATCGTGGTCGAAATTTTTGAAGGAAGTATAGCTTTTGGGGTACAGGGCAGAATTAAGATCCTTAAAAAGGGCGATTTAATCGCTCTGGGAGGTAATATTCCGCATGATCTGAAAGCTATACAACAGAGTATATTACGATTAAGCCTAAACAAAGCAAACGCTGCAGAACAGATTGAAGATCTGGTAAAGAATTGATCTTACCATAGCATCAGGAAGATCAAATTCGTATAGGGGAATGGAGGAGCTGATTCCGTATTGAAAAGGAAGGCTGTAAACCAAAACTTTAGATTCTAATCTTCAATGGAAAAAATATACAAAGAGAATATGGAAGATAAAAGAATGTATCCAAAAATGACCAAAGAGCTTGCCGATAAAAAAGCCGCGCTTGCACCACAAAACGTAGAGGCCTGGCGAAATTTTAGCAAAACAGTATTTAAAGCCGGTGCATTAGATGAAAAAACAAAACAGTTGATCGCTGTGGCTATCGCTCATGTAACCCAGTGTCCCTATTGTATAAAGGCACATACCCCTCAGGCTATCCGCAAAGGGGCGAGCAAAGAAGAAATTATGGAAGCTGTTTGGGTGGCTTCAGAAATGCGGGCGGGTGCCGCTTATGCTCATGCAAATATTGCCATGGAAGAGATGGAAAAATACTGAATCTTTCTTCTTTTTCATGGAACTGCAAAATAATTCGTGGCGATTAATGGTTGGAACAGACTTGCCATAAGTTTCCGAAAAGAACCGGGAACTTATAAACCTGACAAATAGAATTAATATCAAAATTGCAGATAGATAAAAAAATAGCGGTTGTTACAGGCGCCAGTAGTGGATTAGGTGCTGCCATTTCTACAGCTTTAGTTGAAAACGGAGCAAGAGTTTATGGCCTGGCCAGAAATAAGAATGCTCTGGATGAACTAAAGAAAATCCTTGGTGAAAATTTTATTTCCGTAGAGGTGGATATTTCAGAAGAAAAAGCTGTTACAAAATGGATTTCCAAAACTTTTTCAGAACAATGTTGTCCGGATATCCTTATTAACAATGCTGGTATTGGCTCTTTTGGTAAAATAGATGAAATTCCTACTACTGAATGGCTTTCAATGGTAAACACCAACATAAATGGGATGTATTATTTGACTTCGCGAATGGTTCCATTTATGAAACAAAAAATAGACAGTTCGCATGTTATAAACATAGGTTCTATTTTAGGAACTATGGCTAGAGCAGAAAGTGCGGCTTATAGTACTACAAAATTTGGGGTGCGGGGGTTTAGCGAAGCCTTGTTTAAAGAACTTCGTGATTTCAACATCAAGGTTACCTGTCTTAACCCTGGTTCCATTGACAGCGAATTTTTTAAAAGTTCCGGTATAGAAGCACATCAGAATATGTTGCAGCCCCAAGATCTTGCTGCAACCGTTATTCATATTTTACACACGCCGGATAATATGCTGATCAATGAACTTACCATTCGACCACTAAATCCAAGAAAACCCTAAAATTGACGTAAAAATCTCTATAGTAATGGATGTATTAGGTTATTTTAAAAAAAAGTCAAAAATGGAGAAAACTTCTCCTCCTGTTGATTGTCCAGTGTGCTGGGGGTACCAACAATACGATAACGAGATACGCAATGTCTTCCAGGATAAACATATAGATGTGAAAAATCACAAGGACAAGTACATGAAGGTTCAAAAGTTCATGGTAGAGCATCTTAATGGTATTGAGTATAAAAATGGAAAAATTAAGGAAGGCCTCAGTAAAATAAAGAAAGACAAAAAATTAAAATTACGAAAAGTAATATCTGGAAATGATTTAAAACAAAAAATCACGTAACCACCAGAGCATATATTAACACAATGGGTTTTAAATTCTTATTTGGAGAGACTAAAGCTAATACGCAGAGGATACCGTAATAGTGTTGAAATTTTTATTAATCCGGGTTAAGAGGGTGTAAAATAAACTCTGTCTGAATAAAATTAATTTAAATTTCTCTTCAGACAGAGTTTAATTTACAGACCCCGGGTTAAGGAAAATTGATATTGATGCTCATCCTCCTACCGTTGCAACCATTTAAAAATTTTTTCTTTCTAAACCTTATCCTTAATCACTTTGGGTTCATCTTCAAATGATTTCTCCCTCATAAAAGATTCCATAGTATTATCAGTAAAAGAAACGAAAGGTGATAATCATCATTTTGTGTTATTAAGATTTAATCTAATTATGCTTTTTCATTAATAAGTTTTATGAACGTTCTCTTATTATCAGATTTTTCAGAAGTTGCAATAAATGCAACCCATTATGCCATGGATCTATTGCAGTATGAAGAGGTGAATTTCACATTGCTGAATATTTATGATCCTAAACCTGATGCTCCAGAAGCAGAAATGGAGCAAGAGCGAAATGCGATTAAATCAATAATGCAGGAGCGCTTACAAAAATTGAGAGAACGTTCTTCATCTGGAATGCAAAAATTTAGTGAATATTATACTGAGGATCCGTTGGTGAAAGCAACCCGTAAATATATGGAGGTAAACCATGTAGATCTTTTAGTAATGGGAGCAGTAGGAAAAGAATTCCGTCATTCAACAATTTTGGGAAAACACACTTATGAAATCATTACCAAAATAAAATGTAATATTCTTGCTATACCGGAAGATGTACAATTTGATTTACTTGACAGCATCTTGATGCCGCTAGACTATGGCATTTCTTTACATAATCAGAACTTACAATTTTTGGGCAATAATAGATTGTTTCAAAAGGCAAAATTGAATGTTTGGGAAATGACCCCCGAATCAAGTGAATCCAAACTGATTAGGGCATATATTTCTCAACATTTTAATGAATCCGAATTAATTTTCTCTCAACTAAAGGATATTGAGAACTTCCAGAAACTTACCTGGATCGAAGTTCAAAAAAAATTTAATCTCATAATAATTCATGGTAAAAATTTAAAAATATGTGATCAACTCATGCATAATGAACACGGACTCTTTACTTCTCATCCCAATCGAATTCCAATTTTAGTGTTGCATGATTAATTTTGGTGAATGAAATGAGTTACCATTCAGGGATAATAAAATAGAGGGTCTTAATAACTGAGATAATCGGGTAGGTGTGAAACATCAATTTCGGTTTAGCCGATAATTATTGGAACGGTATTTTCCAATTTACGAACATTGCCCGGCCCATTATAACGTATTAGATTTTCATTGCCTTATCAGAAATTCATACTCGAGGTTTTCTATATTCCCGACCCTATTTTTTAGAAAATGCTGAAAGCACTGCGGGATATCATCTTTTCTGTCCCTTAAGGGGGGAGTGGTTATCTTAACCATATTTATGGTAACCCTAGTTTTCTTATAAATTAGGGGACTTATTAAATAAATTCTTTTTAGGTACTATTTCCTGGCGTTTTAGTTTAAAAATATATTGGTCTAAATCTTCTTTTACTTCTCCAGACATTATATAAAGTCCAATAATATTAGGAAAAGACATCATTAAAATCATCATATCTGCAAAATCCAATACAGCTCCTAAGCCAACTGAAGCGCCAATGACAACGAACAGTAAAAAAATTATCTTGAAAAGCAGCTCACTTTTATTGCTTTTACCGAAAAGAAACGTCCATGCTCTCATTCCGTAATATGACCAGGATATCATCGTGGAAAAAGCAAATAAAAAAACCACTATAGTCAGAACATATGGGAACCAGGAAATTACGGTGGCAAAAGCATCTGAAGTTAATTGGACACCACTAATCCCTTGTACTTCATGCATGCCTGTGAAAATTAAAACCAGCGCTGTTAGGGTACAAATTACTACCGTATCTATGAAAGGTTCTAATAAAGCTACAAAGCCCTCTGAGATAGGGTAATTAGTTTTTCCAGCACTATGAGCAATAGCTGCGGATCCCACCCCTGATTCACTTGAAAAAACAGCTCTTTGAAATCCTACAATCATGACTCCTATGACGCCACCTTTCATCGCGGAGGTATTAAAAGCGCCGTTATAAATTGAATATAATGCAGACCCTAAATTTTGAATGTTCATGCCTATTATCAAAAGGGCTGAAAATACGTATATGACGGCCATGACAGGAACTATGCGACCGGTAACCTTTCCAATGCTTTCAATTCCTCCAATAATAACAGCTCCTACGAGGGTAGCCAAAATCAATCCAAAATAAAATCCATTTCCCTGGAGGATAACAAATTGACTTGCCAGAATTTGGAAGGATTGATTGGCCTGAAACATATTGCCTCCACCCAGGGTAGCCCCGACACATAAAAGAGCAAAAAGTGTAGCTAACAATTTTCCAAGCCTTCCTAAATTTCTTTTCTCTAATCCATATCTTAAATAATTCATTGGTCCACCAAATATCTTTCCGTCAGGGTTGATGATCCGATATTTAACTCCTAGGGTGCATTCGACAAATTTGGAAGCCATTCCTAAAAATCCCGCAATGATCATCCAAAAAGTGGCACCGGCTCCTCCTACAGAAATTGCGATGGCTACTCCAGCAATGTTTCCAAGCCCTACTGTAGCTGAAACGGCAGTTGCCATCGTTTGAAAATGGGTGATTTTCCCTGGTGCATCGGGGTCATCAAATTTTCCTTTTGCCAGGTTAATGGAATGTCTTATCCCTTTGAAATTAATGAATCCCATGCGAATGGTAAAAAAGGCCGCTCCTATGATTAGCCAGATAACTATAAGGGGGATGGTATGCGTTTTAGGGTCTCCATTAGGATATTTCACCAAAACGGGTGTTTGATATTTTATTTCTGCAAGGTTATGAGCTCCTATTTCTATGATGTCTTGTTTACTGTCCGAATTGTATATCATTTCCTTACTTTGTACCAAATGCTTTAAATTTCCTGTCGCATTTGCTTTAACCGGAAAATCTCCATAATTTTCTGAGGTTACTATGGCAATTATAGTTCCCTTCCTCACCAGAGTGTCCTCTTTGACCAACCACTTTTTTAAATAATATTTATCATGAGTAGTTGGATTCCAATTGGGTATTGGAACTTTTTTGACATCCGCATAAACTTTCGGATCATAGAATCCAAATGCGCTAAAGGGGTCCCAGAAAAGGAAACTTTTTAAGGATCCTACAAGTGGTACCGCAGTTCCATTAAAATATTCAGCAATATGGATGGGTTGAATTTCATAACTCCGTAAAGTTGACTTTCCTTTACTATCTGTAATGAGGACCTGGTATGGAGTTCCCTCCGTAAGGTTATAGGCCGATGAGGATTCCAATGAGGTATTTTTATCTGACCATTTATAGGTATAAGGCGGTGTACCTCCCGATACCTTTAATTTAATGTAACCATCATTGATTAGTTTAGAGGTATTACCTAAATCGGCATTAACCTGCAGATTTTGGGCTTGTATTGGAAAGGATAATAAGACAATGAGAGTTATAAGATATTTAATCATTTGAGCTTTAAGTAATCTTGTTCGCTGCAAAGCTAAACGAGGAGATCAAGGTGTCCATTGATATACATCAAAATACAAGCTCAAAGGTGGAAAAAACTTTCCTATAAAGTTCGTATGATATACATTATTAGCCTGAAATGATTTGGCCTTTAATTCCGCTTAGGGTTGCACTGGTAATTACCAGATAAGAGGCAATCATGTGTTGAAGAACCCTTTGGTAAATGTTGGAGAAATGTCTGAATAAGAATGAATGCCTTTCAAAAGGGATTTTCAAGGAGGAGATCCCAATTGGAATTTGCTAAAAGAGTAAATCGCTTTTCCAGAACTTGAATATTATAAATGGAGCATTCTCCAGAGAAGAAACTATATAAATCAGTTGTACATCTTCCTTGGGGAGGGAACTTAAGAATGTGGTTATTTTCTTCTGAATCAATCGAAAATCCACACAATCGAACCTATCTACAAATATCGTTTAGGAGCATATATCCATAAAAAATAAGGCAGGGCGTAGCTATGGTTTGTGATGTATATCAATGAACATGAGAAAGGTTTTAACGAACTTTGTATATACAAAATGATAAAATATAAAAAGGATTATGAACACTTAAATTTTAGAAATCATGAAAAATTTTAAGACTCATCACATTAGCAAAATAGATGTAGCTGTGCGATATTTAATTGCTGCAGAGTTAACCATTCTTATGACTACCGGAGCAATAAGAGGAATCTTTCTCATATTACTTATAATTTTCACTGTTTTATTGGTCTATACCGGTGTCGTTCAAAAGAGCTTGCTTAAAGGAAAGCTATATTAAGGCTTTTATCTAGATATCATGGGAATCGGGATTGTAAGCTTAACTACCCCGGTTAAATAGTAAGTAGTAGCTTCAAAAGCCCCAATTGGAATTTTTAAAGCCTTTTTCTCTTATTTCCTGTAGTATTAGGTTTTTTCATCCTTTGTAATTTCTCCCATTTCCAGGTTATTCCTTTTACCTAATCCAAATTTTCTCTTCTTAATTTCTATGATTAAAGCTAAATTATTTATTTTATATGTAGGACATAATACAAATTTTATTAAATTTATTTCAAATTTTAGATATGATTTTAATAGCGGAAAGTGGATCTACCAAAAGTGATTGGGTACTGTCTGATTATCAGGGAAATTTCAAAAACCGGTTTCACACGGAAGGAATAAACCCCGTATTACTTGATCACAAAGAAATTTTAAGTATTATTTCATCCAATCAAGAATTGAAAAATAGTTTTCGGAAGGTTTCTGAAATATTTTTTTATGCAGCAGGTTGCGGTACGAAGGAAACGGATGAAAAAATGAAAGAAATTTTTCAAAAACTTATGTCTCCTGCTGCAGAAATTATAATTAAGGGGGATATGGCGGCAGCAGTCTATAGTGTAACTTTGAAACCCGCTGTGGTGTGCATTTTAGGTACCGGATCAAATAGTTGTTTTTTTGATGGAAAAAATATCGTTCAAAGGATGCCTTCTTTAGGCTATTTATTGGACGACGCCGGTAGTGGAAATGCGATCGGGCGTGAAATTTTACAGAGTTATTATTTTGAAAAAATGCCCCGGCATCTGCGAAGGATATTTGATCAGTCCTTCAATATGGAACTTGAATTCGTACTCACCCAGTTATATCAGAAATCTTTTCCAAACCGGTATCTGGCCTCTTTTACTAAGTTAGCTATCCAAAATTTAGATAAACCTTTTTTCAAGGATCTTATAAGAAGGAACATTCAAAATTTTTTAATTGAAAATCTTCAACCTTATAAAGAGGAATTGCAATGCTATCCCGTCCATTTTATTGGTTCGGTAGCCTATTATTGCAGAAATATTATCGAGGAGGAATTATTGCAATTAAATTATAAGCCAGGCAATTTTGTTAAAAGCCCAATCGATGCCTTGGTAGACAACATGCTAGAGAGTCCAGCATAGTTTTATTTAGCTCAAATTACTTTGGAAGTAGTTTCAAATCTATATAAATCACGGTCTCCAGCGCTATTTCGGCTTGAGCTTAATTTTGCAGCTCCACTACAAAGAGTGATGGATAAGAAAATTCAGTCATCAGCCTGTTATGACAGGTAATCACGGCTACTTTTTATGAATCTTATAGCTTCTTTAAATAATGTTACAATGGGAATAATTCCAGAAAATTCATCTGCAGCTAGTATTTATCCAATGAATCTATACAAGGAACGGATTATCAGCTTATGATAAAGGAGAAAAGGATTTTTAAAAAAAGTATGGCTAGGCTAAAAATCTTCAAATAATATAGTAGTTTTGAAAAAGTATTATGTTATACATAAATGAAATCAATGGTTTTCAATCAATTTATTCAAAAATTATTCATTTTTCTGTATTTATTATTGGTGCCTTTTAAATTTTATGGGCAGAAGCCTCCCTATGAAGATCAAACCTTCAACCAGGATCATAGAGTGCCCATGCATGCCAACTATGTGGTTTATTCAAAAAACCCTGTATCTGGGTCTTTATATGACTGGCACACCTCAAATTTATATTTGAATTTAAATGGATATTGGAAATTTTATTTTGCTAAAAATTTAAAGGAGGTTCCTTCCGAGTTTTACGAAAAAAGTAAAATAAATACGTTTACCGATTCTATTATCGTACCCTCTAACTGGGAGATGGAGGGTTACGGTTATCCAATTTATACCAATGAAAAATATGATTTTCATAATTTAATAAAAGTTGATCCTCCTAAAATACCCGAAGAGTATAACCCCACTGGGGTTTATGCCAAAACGTTCGAAATCCCTTCTAGTTGGTCTCAGAAAGACATTTTACTTCATGTGGGGGCGGCTAAATCTAACCTTAAAGTTTGGATTAATGGGGCTTATGTTGGATATGGTGAAGACGGAAAACTTTCCCAGGAATTTAATATCACCGATTACCTAAGGAAAGGGGAAAATACTGTAGTTCTGCGGGTGATGCGCTGGAGCGATGGCTCCTATTTAGAAGATCAGGATTTTTGGAGGATGAGTGGAATTACCAGGGACACCTATCTTGTGGCTCGAGAGAAAACGCGGTTAGAGGATTTTTCAATTGTAACAGATTTTGATGAAAACTTTGAAAATGCTGACCTGAAAATATTCCCGAAATTTATCCAATTTGAAGAGAATAGTCCAAAAAAAGTAAACATCGAATTAATAGACGGATCTGAAATAATAAGCAAAAAGCAAATTTTGTTAAGTCAGTGGAAAGACAATGATTCTATTATTATTCCTTTTAAAAATCCCAAAAAATGGTCTGCGGAAAGCCCTTATCTCTATACTGTAAATTTTCAACTTGTCGACCGGCATCAAAAGGTCTTAGAGGTAATAAGCCAGCGCGTAGGTTTTAGAGAAATTCAAATCAGAAATGGAGAATTGCTGGTTAATGGTAAGCCCATTTTAATTAAAGGAGTGAATAGGCATGAAACAGATCCAGAGACCGGTCAAACACTTTCCCGGGAGAGAATGGCACAGGATATCAAGTTGTTGAAGCAATTTAATATTAATGCTCTTAGAACCTCACATTATCCCAACGATAGCTATATCTATGAATTAGCTGACCAGTATGGGATTTATATTGTGGATGAAGCCAACATTGAATCCCATGGAATGGGCTATTCCTTAGTTCGCACCCTTGCCAATGATCCAAGTTGGGGGAAGGCACATTTGCAACGAATCGCCAGAATGTATGAAAGAGATAAAAATCATCCCTCTGTCATAATCTGGAGCATGGGTAATGAAGCCGGAAACGGTGTCAATTTTTATGATGCCTATAGATGGCTTAAAAACCGGGATGGTACCAGGCCGGTACAGTATGAAAGAGCGATTTTACCTTGGCAATCGAAGGGGAACATAGAAGTAGAATGGAATACGGATATAATTCCTCCGATGTATCCAACCCCGCAGGAAATGGCTGATTTCTATCTAAATAATCCTTCGCCGAAGCGTCCCTATATTATGTGTGAATATGCTCATGCCATGGGCAACAGTGTAGGAAATTTAAAGGAATACTGGGATTTCATTAGGGGACACAAACATTTCCAGGGTGGATTTATTTGGGATATGATTGATCAATCTTTATATAAAACCCTCAAAGATGGTACAAAAATTTTGGCTTATGGAGGGGATTTCGGTCCCGAGAATGTGCCTAGTGCAAATAATTTTCTGAATAACGGAATTTTTAGTCCCGAGCGCCATCCTAATCCACATTCGTGGGAGGTAAAGCATGTCTACCAGGACATACATACCTCCTTAAAAGACCCCTCTGGGGTGATTTCTATATATAATGAACACTTTTTTAAGGACTTATCAGAGGTCGTTCTTCACTGGGAACTATCGGTTGATGGAAAAATACAGCAAAAAGGAAGTATATCAAATTTAAAGGTGAAGCCACAGGATACTGTTGAAATTACCTTACCTCTGGCACTTCCGAAACAAAAATTCCAGGAAGCTTTCCTCACGACTACATATAATTTAAAAAAGGATAGTGAGCTTTTGAAAAAAGGATTTCCTGTGGCCACCGATCAACTCAAACTTACCGGTGACTGGAAAAATGTAATGGATGTAAGGTCAAGGGGAGCTCAGAATATAAAAAAGACGGCCCAGGCATTAATTATTTCCTCCGGCAAGGCCCAATTTCTATTTGACAGTGAGAGTGGATTTTTAAAGGAATATGCCTTCAAAGGAAAAAACATCCTTAAAAAGGGATTCGCTTTGCAACCGAATTTTTGGCGAGCACCAACAGATAATGATTATGGGGCGGGACTTCAGAAAAGGTTAGCTCCCTGGAGGGAAGTTGTAAAGGAGATGATACTCAAGGATTTCGAGTCTACTAAAGAAAAAGGAGTGATAAAAATTGTTGCGGGCTATTACCTTGCAAACGTGGATTCGCAATTGAAACTCACCTATTTAATCAATGCTGACGGAGTTCTGTCAGTCAGGGGAGATTTGACTTTAAGCGATAAATCTCCTATGCCCTTTCGGGTAGGAATGCAAATGATTTTACCTGAAGATTTCAGTGCAATCGAATACTATGGAAGAGGTCCTTTCGAGAATTATTCAGACCGTAAGGTTTCTGCATTCGTGGGTAGATATAATCAAAGCGTTTCTGAGCAATATTATCCGTATATACGGCCTCAGGAAACGGGCAATAAAAGCGACGTACGCTGGCTAAATATCAAAAGCAAAAATGTGACTCTTCATATCCTTGGAGAAGAGCTTTTTAATTTTACAGCCTTACATTATTTAATGAAGGACTTAGATGATGGTCTTGAAAAAAACCAGCGCCATGCTGCTGAAATTAAATCTCGAAACCTCACTAGTTTGTTCCTGGATTCGGCACAACAAGGCCTGGGAGGTAACAATAGCTGGGGTGCATTGGCATTATCAAAGTATTTACTAAGCGATAAAGAATATCATTTTCATTTTAAAATAATTCCTAAGGAGTAAAAAATTTATCCTATCAACAAGTATAACATAAAACAAAATTTGAAGAAAGTTCAAAAAAGTTAGCATACTATGAAAATCCTTGAAAAAGAATATCAGAATATCCTTTATAAATCTCCCGGTAAATTCGAAGAGACTCGTTTTGAAAAAATCCATAATGAAATTTTTTTAAACTCTGCGGATGCCTCTAAACTGGTAGCAAAAGAAATTGCCGAATTAATTATATCAAAGCGGCAGCAAGGGGAAAACTGCGTTCTAGGACTTGCCACGGGTTCTTCCCCAATTAATGTCTATGCGGAATTGGTGAGACTCCACAAGGAAGAAGGACTAGACTTTGACAACGTCATCACCTTCAACCTGGATGAATACTGGCCCATGGATAGAAATAATGTACATAGTTATCATTATTTCATGCACGAACATCTGTTCAAACATATTAATATCCGTCCCGAAAACATCCATATTCCCGATGGGAGCATTCCTCAGGATAAGTTGATGAACTATTGTTTGGATTATGAAGAGAATATTAAGAACGCGGGTGGAATTGATTTTCAACTTTTGGGTATTGGTCGAACCGGTCATATAGGTTTCAATGAACCCGGTTCTCATTATAACTCCGGAACCCGAATAATAACCCTGGATTATTTAACCAGATCTGATGCTGCTTCATCTTTTCACGGAATTTCAAACGTCCCCAGAAAAGCTATAACTATGGGTATTAATACACTCAAAAGAGCTCATAGAATTGTGCTTTTGGCGTGGGGACAAAATAAAGCAGATATCATAAAAAAGTCTATAGAAGGTGAAATTTCCAGTGCTATTCCGGCTACTTACCTTCAAAATCATCAAAATACCACTTTTGTACTTGATAAAGGTGCCGCTTCGGAATTAACCCGTATTAAGACTCCCTGGCTGGTAGGATCCTGTAACTGGTCGGAAGAATTAAAAAACAAAGGGATCATCTGGTTATCCCAAAAAGTCAGGAAGGCTATCTTAAATCTTACTGACAAAGATTACAATGACTATGGAATGTCGGATTTACTGGCTCAGGAAGGATCTGCTTACAATTTGAACATCGGTATGTTTAATAGAATGCAACAAACGATCACCGGGTGGCCAGGAGGTAAGTATAATGCTGATGACACGAATCGCCCCGAAAGAGCACTTCCAAAGACCAAAAGAATATTGATATTCAGCCCACACCCTGATGATGATGTTATTTCTATGGGAGGGACCTTTGATCGTCTGGTTGAGCAGGGTCATGAGGTTCATGTAGCTTATCAGACTTCGGGGAATATTGCAGTTGCCGATCATGAAGCTCTTAAATTCGCTGAAATAGCCTGGGAATTTGCGAGCGATATGGACAAACAAAAATTGGCGCCTTTAATCCTGGAACTGAAACAAAGAAAAGAAAACGAAATTAATAGTGAACAGGTAAGGCGATTAAAAACACTTATTCGCAAGAATGAATCTTTAGGGGCCACAAGATTTGAAGGATTGCCAGATACTAATGTACATTTTTTGAACCTTCCCTTTTATGAAACCGGTACAATCAAGAAAAATCCTTTGTCTCAAAAAGATATTGATATAGTTAAAGAATTGATTGATCAGATAGAACCCCACCAAATTTATGCCGCTGGAGATCTTGCCGATCCTCATGGCACTCATAAGGTGTGTCTGGATATAATTCTCGAATCATTGGCAGAATTAAAAGATCGGGATTACATGGCAGATTGCTGGTTATGGCTTTATAGAGGAGCATGGCATGAATTTGAGTTACATGAAATAGATATGGCTGTTCCTTTAAGTCCTGATCAGGTATTGAAAAAAAGGCAGGCCATATTTTTTCATCAATCTCAAAAGGATGGAGTCATGTTTCAGGGAGAAGACATTCGGGAGTTTTGGGTCCGGGCCGAGGATCGTAACAAAGAAACGGCTATCAAATACAGGGACCTGGGATTAGCAAAATATGCAGCCATGGAAGCATTTAAGCGAATGAAGCTATAAATTTTTCGAATGCCTTAAGTTGAACAGCTATGAACCCTCAAAGAAGAAAGGATATAGGAGCCGAAAATTGGAAGACCACAGGTAGGACTTTCCTGTTTCAAATGAAATTCGAGACAGCAGGACCTGGCAGATATATGAAGCTACTGGGGCTTCTGGAGGCGGAATTTGATTTATACCAACAACAGCGATTTTCCGACTCTTTAGTGATACGATTTCCCGGCGTGAAATGTGAAATAAAAAGGAAAACACAGCGTACTTCAGATTTTGCCGAGGTAACCTTTACAGGACGAACAAAAATGAACTGCAAGGAAAGAGCTTCTCAATTTTCTGAGGTTTATAAGTTTTTTCTTCAAATCCTTTAAAAATAAAAAAAAATAGTTTTTATTTGTTTATATGTATAACATAATGCTTAATAATATGCAAATTTTTGCTGCTACTTACACCCCTTTTAAAAAAGATCTTTCTTTGAACCCTGAAGTGGTGCCTGATTATGGCCTGTATCTACAGGAGAATAAGGTCCATGGTATTTTTATAAATGGATCAACTGGTGATTTTGTGTCCCTGAGTACCGATGAAAGAATGCAACTACTTGAAGCCTGGAAAGAGCACAAAGGCGCCTTAACACTAATTAATCACGTTGGAGATACCAGTTTGGAGGAAGCTAAACGATTAGCATTCCATTCACAGGGAAAGGCGGATGCCATTGCTGCAATTGCTCCTTTTTATTTTAAGCCATCCTCTCTGGATCAGCTGGTAAAATATTGTGAGGAAATAGCTGCTTGTGCTCCTGATCTGCCATTTTACTACTATCATTTGCCTGCACTTACAGGTGTTAATTTTAATATGGTCGAATTTTTAAAACGGGCTTCGCAATGCATTGAAAATTTTGCAGGAATAAAGTTTACCGAAAATAACCTTGTCTCTTTCCAAGAAACCAACGATCAGGCGGGGGGAAAGGATATCTTTTTTGGTGTTGATGAAGCTTTCCTTCCTAGTTTGGCGGCAGGTGCCAAAGGTTGGGTGGGAAGTACTTTTAATCATTTAATGCCTTTATATCAATCGATTGCCGATCAATTTTATGATACTGATTTATCCCAGGCTCGAGAGCTGCAATCTTTTGTACTAAAATTTGTACAAATTTTGAGCCGGGCCGGAAGCTTTAATGGGGGAGGAAAAAGCTTTATGAAATCCCTTGGAATTGATTGCGGACCTTCTCGTTTTCCCCATCCAACCCTTACAGATAAAGAGCTTCAAGAGGTAAGAGAGGAATTCGGTCAACTAGGTATTTCAAATTTTTTAAGTAAGAACTCGAAAGTTTTATAATTTTTTTTGATATTTATTATGTAATACATAAAACAATGCTTAAATTGTCCCTTGTTAATTATTTCTTAAACGAAAACTAAAAACTTATGAATCCTTATTACTTGAAAAAAGATTTCAATTCTTTTTTTCTAAGTTGTTTGCCTTCGATCAAAACAGCTATTGAAAAAATTAAGAGTACTGGAATTTTCCTTTTTGTTTTACTGCTTGGGGTTTCGGCCTTAGCTCAGGAAAAGGAAATCACCGGATTAGTGACAGATGGAAATCAGATGCCTTTGGCGGGGGTTAATGTGGTTATTGAAAACACAACCACAGGAACCCAAACCGATTTTGATGGTAAATATAATATCAAAGCGACTCCAGGGGATATTCTGGTTTTCAGTTTTTTGGGGTTTGAAACTCAAAAAAAGGTAGTTGGAACTGAATCTGAAATAAACGTTTCAATGAAAGAAGACTTAGCCAGCCTTGACGAAGTGGTAGTTACCGGGTATGGAAAGCAATCTCGTGCTAAACTTACTACATCGATTTCGAAACTGGATACCCGGATCTTGGAAACCTCTACCAGGTCAAATCCCGCTACCGCATTACAGGGAACCATTCCTGGTTTAAGAGTAACTAATACCACAGGCCAACCGGGAGCTACCCCGGATCTTGTCTTACGAGGAGGAACCAGTTTCAGTGGTTCCGGATCTCCTTTAATATTAATCGATGGGGTCCCTGGCAGTTTTTATGCCCTAAATTCGGATGATATTGAGTCTATAGAAGTATTAAAAGATGCTGCCGCAACGGCAATATATGGGGCGAGAGCTGCCAATGGTGTGGTTCTGGTAACCACAAAAACGGGAAATGCGGGTAGAGCAACCATTACTTATAAGCATAAATATAGTTTTAATTACCGCAGAGAAACACCTGAGTATTTGGATGCTGCAGATTTCATTCGATACAATAGACAGGCGATTTTATATTACAATGAAGCTACCGGAAGGACCAATTTCAATGCTGGTTTCCTCAATGGAGCCACGGCTTTTGGTACGGGAGGTAATACCACAAATTCCCCTTTCACTACGCAATATTTAACCGATGATAACCGCTATTTACTAAATTATCCTGGATGGGCGACAATTACGGATCCAGTAGATCCCTCCAAGGAAATTTTATTCCGTCAAAATGATGTGAGTGGGAATATTTATCAACCCAGTCGAAGCATCGATCATTATTTAGCTTTCCAGGGAGGTAATGACAAAGGTTCTTTATATGCCAGTCTCGGATATTTGGATAACGAAGGTTTGATCTTAGGATCAGGGTTTAAGAGATATTCTGGAAAATTAACAGGTTCATATAATATTTTTGATAATTTCAGTGTAAATGCCAATGTATTATATTCTCATTCCAATTTAAGTCTCAGCCCTTTAGGAAGTAATAATACCGTCTTTAGAAGATTTGCAGGGCAACCTCCTACATCCCGGACGTATAATAACAATCCTGACGGGAGTTTGTCTGATGAATTAAACCCTGGTACCAATGCCGGATTTGGTAATCCCCTTTATTATCAAGATAAATTTATCAGAGATAATTTGGAACAGCGAATTACGGCTTCCATGGGTATCGATTGGAACATCCTTTCTAACCTTACCTTTTCTCTTACAGGTAGTCATTTTGCTATTAATAATTTGGATGAGTCGTTCAATAAAGCATATTTAAACGGTAGTTCTTTAATTACCTCCAGAAATGCTTCGGCAGGAGTCGATAAAACTCTTCGGAATCAGCTGACAGGTACTTTAAATTATACCAAAACCTTGGGGAAACATTATTTTGATGTGTTATTGGGTTCGGAATACTATAAAGATGAATATTTTACTTTCAGTGCGGGAACGAAAAATTCTCCAACAGATTTAATCACGACGCTCAATGCGGGATCTGAAGCAAATGGTGTTCCTTATAGTTTTAGGACTTTACATAAAATTGTCTCTGGCTTCGGAAGATTAAATTATGATTTTGATGAAAAATATTTGGTAGGCCTTACCTTCAGATATGATGGTTCTTCCCGACTGGGCAATAATAAATTCGGATTTTTCCCCGGTGCCTCTTTTGGATGGAATTTACATAAGGAAGATTTTTTCAAAGATTCTTCCTTAGATAATATTTTCTCAAAAATCAAGCCTAGAATAAGTTACGGTGTAAACGGAAACGTGGATGTTTTAGGTAATTTTTCAACCTTTGGATCTTATGGTTCTCAGGGAATTTATGATGGGCAAACGGGGTATGCAAATACTTCCTTACCCACCCCTGAATTACAATGGGAGCGTTCAACCACTTTGAATTTCGGGTTGGATCTATCCCTGTTTAATGACCGTATAAATTTTATCGGGGATTATTTTATAAGAGATGTTGAAGATAAACTGGCTTCGCTGACTTTGCCGTACTGGACGGGTTTCAGTGGGATTACTACCAATAATGGAACACTTAGAAATAAAGGAGTTGAAGTCCAGTTGAGCGCCGATCTTATTAAAACAGAGAATTTAAACTGGAATATTCGGGGAACGCTCTCCAAGATTAAAAGTTTTGTAGTCTCCTTACCTGAAAATGATAATGAATTGAATCGCCAGGGAGGTACTCAGATTTATAATCCAGATACCGGGGAGTTAGAATGGGTTGGAGGATTGCAGGAAGGTCAACGAGTAGGTACAGATTTAGTGGTTACTTACGTGCAGGATTACATCTATGCAAACCAGGCTGAAGTAGATGCGGATGCCAACGTGCAGGATGATCTTCTTCCAAATCCTTTTAAAAGATATCCGGGAGATGTGGCATGGGTCGATGTAAATGGGGATGATGTCATTAATAGCTATGACAGGCAGGTAATTGGAAGAACAACGCCGGATTTTTATGGAGGATTGTCCACAAGCCTTAATTATAAAAATTTTGGTTTATATGTTAAAACTGATTTTGCTGCCGGTCATATCATTTACAACCATATCAGAGGTAAAGGACTTGCTCAAACTCAGGGTAATTTGAATCAAGATGCTCTGGTCCTTCAATCCTGGACTCCAGAAAATACCGACACGGATGTTCCACGATTTGTTTTCGTGGATGCCCAAAGAAATATTTTTCGAGGAAGTGAAGGGATTGTAAACAGCAGGTTCTGGGAAAAAGGAGACTATTTAGCACTGCGTGAAATCACGCTTAGCTATGACGTTCCCACGGAAGAACTGTTGAAAGATAAAATTCAAAAATTAAGTCTGTATGTGACAGGTTCGAATTTGCACTATTTTAAAAGCTACAGTGGGGATACTCCTGAAATGGGAGGATATCAGGCAGGAGAATTTCCTTTACCTCGTACACTCACTTTAGGACTTAACTTAACTTTATAAATTATAGAATTATGAAATATTTATATATCATTTTGGCTGCTCTGTTTCTCACATCTTGTGAGAGTGAACTGGAGCTGGATTCGCCAAGTGAACTTACGTATAATGGTTTCTGGAATAGTGAAACCGGAGCGCTTGCCGCACATTCCGGTCTATACGGAGCCTTAAGAGGAGAAACTTATGATATCTGGTTATTAGGAGCTATACGGAGTGATGAGTGGGGAGGGCCAACCTTCGAATCTCCTTTTAATATTGATTTAATCGAATCTAATATTACCGTCTCAACGGCACCATTTGGGGGCTGGGCTGGCTTCTATGGAAGAATTCATCAAATAAATGATTTTCTTCAAAACGTACCGAACATCAATTTTAGCGATGAGGTTACCAAAAATCATTTAATGGGGGAGGCCTACGGCTTACGTGCCTATTATTACTATACCCTTTTAAAAACCTGGGGTGCGGTTCCTATTAGTACAGAAATCCTGAATACTACATCTGCCGAAGGATTGAGCAAGCCTAGATCTTCGCAGGAGGAAGTAATGCAGCTAATTAAAGATGACCTTGAGAGAAGTTTGCAAGCTTTTGGTGATGACGATTCATTTTGGAACGGAAACAGAAACTATTGGTCTAAAGCGGCAACGCTGGCCTTGAAGGGAGATGCTTATATTTGGTCCGGAAATTTATTAAACGGAGGAGATTCTGATTTCCAGGAGGCTAAAAATGCTTTAGAGCAAATAAAAGATATCCCCAATATAAATCTTGTTTCAAATTACTCCGATCTGTGGGGGCCGGAAAATGAAAATAACAATGAGTTCATTTTTGCTATTCAATATGCTGAAAATGAAGCTGAAAATTATTATAACTTGTTTACCGGTAGAACTACTGAAATATGGCCCCAGTACAATGAAGAAGGAGAGTCTATGGAAGGATTTGTTATTAACGGATCCAACCGTTATGGTCCCAGTATAAAAACACTACAACTTTCTGACGATAATTTCGACACTAGAAAAGATGCTACCTTTATTCGTTTATTCAGTGATTCCAATAATGGTGAAGGATACAGTAGTTTAAACGAGGAGAAATATTTCGGAGCTATTCTCAAGAAATTTTTAGGCAGAGTAGATGGTAGTGTAAGAATTTTTGATAACGACGTACCGATTTACAGGTATGCCGATGTCCTTCTCTTACTTGCGGAAGCAAAAAATCATTTGGGTGAAGATCCTTCAGAGGAGATCAATCAAATAAGACAAAGGGCTTATGGGGAAAATTATGATCCTGCGGTTGATGCTTATGCGAATGGATCTATAGCGGAAAATACACAAGCCATTTTGAAAGAGAGATATATTGAATTTATTGGAGAAGGAAAAAGATGGTGGGACCTGCGTCGAGCCGGAGATTCTTATGTCATCAACAACGTAGAATATTTAAATCCAGGAGATGAATATAAACTCTTATTGCCAATCACCTTGGATATGATTGGAAGAAACCCCCTATTAGAACAAACACCAGGATATCAGTAGTAGTTTTAGTAATAGTTAGTTTGGTTTAGTTCAAAAAAGGTCATCTTTATCCGATGGCCTTTTTTATTTCTTAATTTAGGTAAGTTAATTTTCTGCTTTTAGAAATTGATCTTTTATGAGGCATATTTTTTTACAAAAAGGAAGACAGCTCTTTGTGGATGATTTTCTGATAAATAAAACAAACCTCGAACGAACCTTTCATGTGCCTGAACCTTATAAGTTTAACCCCGTGTTGGAACCCAAAGAGGAATGGGAAAAAACCGGTATTGGAGCGCTATATGCCGCTCCTTTTAGTGATGGAGTATGGTATGATGAATCAGAACGTGGTTTTAAAATGTGGTATATGGCTGGAGCGGGTAATCAATATCCGTCCCTGGAAAATGCATTTTATACCTGTTATGCGGAATCTGATGACGGGATTCATTGGAAGAAAGAATTTCGTGATGTCATCCCCGATACGAATGTGGTGGATTGTACCATAAGAGATGCCGCCACCATTTGGTTAGATAAAATGGATAGGCAACCCAATAAACGGTATAAAATGTTTTTAACCAATCGGCGATCGGAAGGAAAGGATTCCAGGCTGATGCTAAAATATTCTAGTGACGGTATCCACTGGTCCCCCCCTAAAGCCATTTCAGGTAAAATCAGGGATCGCTTTTCTGCTTATTTTGATCCTTTTCAGTCGCGTTGGGTTGTTAGCCTTCGCCATGAAACTTCCGATGCAATTAAAACCAGAACCTATGCTACCAATGTGGATCCCGAGAAGCTTGTCGAAGGTATAGGAAAGTCGGAAGAAAAATTTTGGTTTGGCCCCGATGGGACGGAACCACGTCATCCTCGATTTCCGGAAATTCATCCGGGGATATATAATTTTGATGTTATTGCATATGAAAGTATCTACCTGGGATATTATACTATTTGGCAGGGACCTACGAATGAGATGGCGGAGGAATTGGGCATTCATAAGCGTAATGAAGTGATCTTAGGTTTCAGCAGAGACGGAAATTCATTTAGCAAAACTGATCACCCTGTATTTTTTGGAGTTGATGAAACACCTGGATCCTGGAATTATGGGAATGTGCAGTCCTATAATGGTTCTCCAATTGTAGTAGGCGATTTTCTCTACTTTTATTTTTCAGGAAGAAGACGGAATGATATTATGTGGGATAGTCATATGTCTACCGGGCTGGCGCGACTAAGAAGGGATGGTTTTGTATCCTTAAGAGCTGAAAAAGAAGATGGTTTTTTAATAACGAACTTATTTGATTTTACAGGTGAATTCTTGTTTGTAAATGCGAATATGAGCAAAGGAATATTAAAAGTCGAAGTTTTAAATGACCAGTTGGAAGTAATTCCAGGTTTTTCTAAAGATGATTGTCTTCCTATGTGTAAGAATGATACCAAATATAGAATTCGATGGGAAACTAAAGAATCGCTGTTGTCGATCGCTTCAAAATCCATTGTTTTAAAATTTTATGTTGAAAAGGGCGCCTTATTCTCTTTTTGGTTTTCTCCCTATATTACCGGTGAAAGTTTAGGTTTTACTGCCGGGGGTGGGCCAGCTTTACATTGGTCAGGGCGGGATTTACCCCCCGATAAGGATTAAGAGGATTTGAAAATGGAATCAAAGTGAGGTTCTAGATGTTGTCTCATGGCATTTCTGAAGGTTTCCGGAGTTCCCATTCTAATATTGTCGGCCAACATTTTGTGGGTGACAAACTTGCCGCTGCTATATCGGTATTCGAAATCTTCCGGCTTATTTTTAAGATGAACATATTCAAAAACAGGAAGAAGTAGTTTTTGAAATCTAAGTAAGGTTTTATTCTGTGATATTTCATATAATTTTCCATGAAAGGCGATTTCTCTGTCAAGACTAAAATGAGATTTTTCTGCCTCCGCTTTTTCTTCGGCCTCTACTATTTCCTGAAGCTCTAATAAATCTTTATCGGTTTTTCTTTCGAAAAGAAAATCTGCCATTCCCATTTCGAGTATAAGACGAAGTTCAAAAAGGTTTTTCAATATATCCATTCCTAATAAGCTAGGATCAAGAATCCTTTCGAAGTTGGTTATAATATCTGGTTCGGTCAGGATCATTCCCCGGTGCTTCTTCGACTCTACAAGACCAAGAGTTCTTAAACGAAGAAGGGCTTCTCTTACTACTGTTCTGCTTACTCCAAGGGTTTCGGCAAATTCTAATTCTTTGGGGATGGAATCTCCAGGTTCTAATTCATTTTCTTTAAAGAATTCCAGTAATCTTAACTCTACTTTATCTACGAGAGATAGAGTTTCTACAGGTTGTAATTTTTTGAATTTTTTCATGAAAAATTTTCGGATTAGTATTTTATCTAATTAGGTATTAAAAATACACTTTTTAAAACATATATGTATGACATAAAAATAATAAAAGGAGTATATTTAAATTTATTTCTTTAAAGAGCCAACAAAATAAAGAAATCTAATCCAATTTTTAAATGGAATTTCACGACTAGAATATCAAAATTTCCCAACACTAATGAATCCTTTTCATCTGATCTACCGGATAATCATCCTTGTTTTTATTGAAATCTGCGGTGGCATTAGCCTGCATGCGCAGGAAGCCAAGAATGCTTCTTTCCACAATACTATTGAAATTAAAAAAGGAGATTCCGAATCGGTTATTATTGATAAGGCGACTCATGTCGTTCCCACACACTCTCAACTGGAGGCACTTCAGGATGGTTTTATTGGATTTATTCATTTTGGACCGAATACTTTTACCAAAAGAGAGTGGGGTACCGGAAAGGAGGATCCGGGAATTTTTAATCCGGTTTCTGTTGACACAGACCAATGGTGCCGGGCTATGAAAGACGCCGGAATGAAAAAAGTTATTTTTACGGCAAAACATCATGATGGCTACGTTCTTTGGCAAAGCAGGTACACTAAACATGGCATAATGTCATCGCCCTACCAGGGAGGAAGAGGAGATATTCTTAAAGAATTATCTAAATCTTGCAAGAAATACGGATTGAAATTAGGGGTGTATTTATCACCGGCCGATTTGTATCAGTTAGAGAATCCCAAAGGCTATTATGGGAATTCAAGTGCCTATTCTACAAGGATAATCCCCCGTCCGGTTATGAACCGCCCTTTCCAAAATAAAACGACATTTACATTTAAAGTTGATGATTACAATGAGTACTTTCTGAACCAGCTATTTGAACTGTTAACGGAATATGGTCCAATCAGTGAGGTGTGGTTTGATGGTGCAAATCCTAAGAAAAAAGGTAATCAAAAATATGCTTACCAGGATTGGAAAAAGCTGATTCATACCTTAGCTCCAAGTGCGGTTATTTTCGGTAAAGAGGATCTTCGTTGGGTTGGCAATGAGGCTGGAGACACCCGAGAAACGGAATGGAATGTAATTCCTTTCCAGAAAAATCCCGACTCTATCAATATGTTTTCTGACTTAACAGAAAACGACCTTGGGTCAAGAACAAAATTGTATAATGCTCATTTTCTTCACTACTATCCTGCTGAGGTAGATACATCCATAAGAGATGGTTGGTTTTATAGAGATGAGACGAGCCAAAGTGTGAAAAGCGCGGAAGAAGTATTTAATATATATGAATCTGCAGTAGGAGGGAATGCCATATTTCTTTTAAACGTTCCTCCTAACAGAGAAGGTCGTTTTGCAAAAAAGGACTTAAAGGTATTAAAAAAGGTGGGTCAATTTATAGAGGATACTTATCGGGATAATCTGCTGTCCGGATCTGAGGAGCATGAAAGACTTTTGGACGATGATCTTGAAACTTTCGAATTGCTTTCTCAAAATGACTCAACCATTGAGTTCTCATTAAAGCAACCTATTATGTTCAACCGCTTTGTTATTCAAGAGGCGGTAAGCTCATATGGCGAAAGGGTTGAAAAGCATCTTGTACAAGGCTGGATTAACGGTAGGTGGCAGGATCTGGGTGAGGGAACCAATATTGGCTATAAGCGGATTCTCCGGTTCTCTCCTGTAGAATTAAAAAAAATCCGAATTAAGTTTTTAAAGGTTCGAAACCGACCGGTAATTGCTACCGTTGGGGCTTTCTATTACCATCAACCGATGCCTCAGCTTTCCATCACCCGGGATTCTGACGGCCTGGTCCATATTTCCATTAATGATAGTATGGCAAACCGGGCTTTAGGTTTTAAAAAAATAATTTTTGGCATTAATGGGGAAGAACCCCTACGAATTTATGACGGGCCTTTTTTTTTAAAACAAGGTTCGGTAGAAGCTTTTATAAGAAATGAGGATGAAGAGAGTCCGGGTTCAGGAGTATATTTCGGGCTTTTTAAAAAGAATTGGAAGGTGTTGTCTTCCAGTCATTCAAGGAAGAATCATTTAGTATTAAATGCTATTGATGCTAATTCTGATAGTTATTGGATTTCAGATGAAACTAACAAGGAACATTATATTGCTTTGGATCTTGCAAAAGAGTATAAAGTAGGAGGTTTTATTTATGCTCCCAAGAAAATAATGGGCGAAGGTTTAATGGAAAAAGGAACGATTCAAAGTAGTAGGGATGGGGTTCATTGGGATGAAATCGGAAGTTTTCATTTTGGTAACATTTATAATGATCCCTCCAAAAGGATTTACCGATTTAGAAAACCCGTAATGAGTAGATATTTTCGGATAAAAGCTGAGAAGATAGCGGGTGATAAAAAAACTGTCACTGCTTCTGAAATCGGTTTTTCAGTGGCAAATTAATAAACATGGGATTGGAATTAATTACTTTTTAAAAATCATAAATTAAAATGAGCAATTATCACATTAAGAACCTGGAAGAGTATTTCCAGGTATACCGAAAATCTGTAAGGGAACCCGAAAATTTCTGGCAGGAAGTCGCCGAAGAACATTTTGTCTGGCGTGAAAAATGGGATAATGTGCTGAAATGGGATTTTTCAAAACCAGAGGTAAAATGGTTCGAAAATGCCAAACTAAATATTACCGAAAACTGTATTGACCGCCACCTGCTTACCAAAGGCGATAAAACCGCTATTATCTGGGAACCCAACGACCCGGAGGAAGATGCGCTTCATATTTCGTACAAAGAACTTCACAAAAAGGTAAATAAGTTCGCGAATGTGCTGAAGGAGAACGGAATCGAAAAAGGCGACAGGGTTTGTATTTACCTGCCCATGATCCCGGAACTGGCTTATGCCGTACTTGCCTGTGCTCGAATTGGTGCGATCCACTCGGTGGTTTTTGCCGGATTTTCTGCATCGGCTTTGGCAACGAGAACACTGGACGCCGACTGTAAAATGATGATCACTGCCGATGGTTCCTTCCGCGGCAGCAAAACGATCGACCTGAAAGGAATTGTAGATAAAGCCCTGGAAGAATGTCCCGATGTAAAGACGGTTTTGGTCGCGAAAAGGATCAAATCAGATATCGATATGAAAGAGGGCAGAGACAAATGGTTGCAACCCTTGTTGGATGAAGCCTCAGATAAATGCGAACCAGAGATCATGGATGCTGAGGATCCGCTTTTTATTCTTTATACTTCGGGATCAACTGGCCGACCAAAAGGAATGCTTCATACCACCGCGGGTTATATGGTTTACACGGCCTATACTTTTAAGAATATTTTCAATTATCAGAATGATGATGTGTACTGGTGTACGGCAGATATTGGCTGGATCACCGGGCATTCCTATATCGTTTACGGTCCGCTGGCCAATGGGGCAACCACGATGATGTTTGAAGGCGTGCCCACTTATCCAGATTCCGGACGTTTCTGGGAAGTTGTAGAAAAGCATAAGGTAAACCAGTTCTATACCGCGCCTACAGCAATTCGTGCGCTAGCCAAGAAGAACCTTGACCTGGTAGATAAATATGATCTTTCTTCTTTAAAAGTACTTGGAACAGTAGGGGAGCCTATCAATGAGGAGGCCTGGCACTGGTATAATGATAATATAGGTAAAGGAAAAAGCCCTATTGTGGATACCTGGTGGCAGACAGAGACCGGGGGAATCATGATCTCTCCGATTCCATTTGCGACTCCAACCAAGCCAACTTTTGCCACTTTACCATTTCCGGGGGTACAGCCGGTTTTAATGGACGAAAATGGTGAGGAGATCAAAGGCAACCAGGTTGATGGCAGACTTTGCATCAAATTCCCATGGCCCTCCATGGCCCGAACTATCTGGGGCAATCACGACAGATACCGCGATACTTATTTTTCTGCATTTAAAGATAAATATTTTACCGGGGACGGCGCCCTTCGAGATGAAGTCGGCTATTATCGAATTACCGGTAGGGTAGATGATGTGATCATCGTTTCCGGTCATAATCTGGGTACCGCCCCAATTGAAGATGCTATCAATGAACATCCGGCTATAGCCGAATCGGCAGTAGTTGGTTTCCCACATGAGGTGAAAGGGAACTCGCTCTATGGATTTGTGATTTTGAAAGAATCTGGAGAATACAGGAATCAGGATAACCTTCGAAAAGAGATTAATCAGCAGATTTCCGATAAGATCGGCCCCATTGCCAAACCTGATAAGATTCAGTTTGTAGAAGGTCTTCCCAAGACAAGATCAGGAAAGATCATGCGTAGAATTTTAAGAAAGATAGCTTCCAAAGATACTTCTGATCTTGGGGATACGTCAACATTATTGAATCCGGAGGTAGTGGATCGAATAATTAACCAGCGTTAAAGGATCTCATGGAATTTAATTTTTTTAAACCAATTAAACGAGAATCTAATTATAGTTACACTCTTTTACATGGCCCCTCTTAGGTTTTTTAATTTTTTCAAGTCTAGATGGTTACAGTCAGGCGAAAACCTATTCTCAAGATTCCCAACTTCCTATAATGGGCTGGGCAAGTTGGAATCATTACGGAATTCATATTAATGAAAAAATTATCAAGGGACAGGGCAATGCCATTATAGAGACAGGAATGCGGGAGGCCGGATATAACTATATAAATATTGATGATGGATATTTCGGAGGAAGGAATCAGGAGGGAAAATTATTGATAAATACTAAAAAGTTCCCCAGCGGAATGAAAGCGTTAGCTAAATATCTTCATGATAAGGGTCTAAAGGCTGGTATTTACACAGATGCCGGTATTAATACCTGTGCTTCAATATGGGATAATGATACCATTGGAGTAGGTATGGGGCTTTACGGCCATGAAGTCCAGGATTTAACTTTGATGTTAAAAGAATGGAATTATGACTTTATAAAAGTTGATTGGTGTGGGGGTAAGAATTTGGGGCTGGACGATCGAAGCAGGTATATGATGCTTGGGAAAATCATATATGCCATAAATCCTAAAGTGAATTATAATATATGCCGTTGGAAATTTCCAGGTGATTGGGTGATATATCCTGCTAACTCCTGGAGAATTTCAGGAGATATCGCTAATAATTTCGAGTCCGTCATGCACATTATTGATCAGAATGCAAATTTATGGCCCTATTCAGGCCCTGGACACGTGAATGACATGGATATGCTCAAGATGGGAAGAGGTATGACTTATGAGGAAGATAAAACACATTTTAGTATGTGGTGCATGTTAAACTCCCCATTGATCGCTGGTAATGATCTGACCAAAATTTCGAGAGCAACTTTAGAAATACTCACGAATAAAGAACTCATAGCTCTTAATCAAGATCCTTTGGTATATCAGGCAAGGCGTGTCATTGACAATGGGGATACTGAAGTCTGGGCAAAACCTTTAACTTCAACTATGAGCGGGAAGGTTGCAGTGGCTCTTTTGAATAGATCTAATAAGGAACAAATCATAAAATTCTCACTCGAAGCCGTTGGGTTGGATTCTCAAACGGCGGTCAACATACGGGATCTTTGGAAACATAAGGACCTTGAAACTAGAGTAAGGAAAGATTTAAGTGCTAAAGTACTACCTCATGGTACCGTGGTATTGAAAATTAAAGGAAAAGCTTTGCCCTATAACATTTTTCAATATGACTCAGCGGCCTTTCCTCAAAATTAATGAATGCTTATTTCATTAAGGTATAAGTCCTCTACTGTAGGCGGATGTGGTTATATAGCGGGCAGTGGTAGTACTATTAATTCCTGTTTAAAACCCACAAAATTCCATTGGATGGTAATTTCAAAGTAAAAGATTTTTATATATTTGTATTATGTATAACATAAATATGAAGTATTCCCAATTATATAAAGAAGAATTACTTAATAATATTATTCCTTTTTGGGAAAAAAATTCTTTAGACCCGGACTTTGGTGGTTACTTTTCTTGCCTGGATCAAAAGGGTAGAGTTTACGAAACCGATAAATTTACCTGGATGCAGGGAAGGCAGGCATGGATGTTTTCTTTTTTATACAATAACATAGAAAAGAAACCACAATGGCTCGAAATTTCTCGACAAGGGATAGATTTCCTTAGGAAAAAAGCGGTCAATGAAGCTGGCGATTTTTATTTCTCATTGACTCGTGAAGGAACGCCTCTTATTGAGCCTTATAATATCTTTTCCGATTGTTTTGCTGCAATGGCCTTCGGCCAATACACTAAGGCAACACGGGATCATGAAGTTAAAAATCTTGCCATCAATACCTACCGCGGTATACTACGACGTCGTAGAAATCCTAAGGGAAAATATGAAAAGGCTACGGGCGCAAGGATACTAAAGAATTTTTCACTTCCGATGATTCTTTCGAACCTGGTGCTGGAGTTGCAAGATGTGTTATCTAATGAAGAAGTTGAAGAAACTATTGCTTTTAGTCGTGATGAGATAATGACAACTTTTTTGGATTCTTCATCGGGGCTCATTTTTGAAAATGTCAATCCCGACGGAGGCTTCAATGATAGTTTTGAAGGCAGGCTCATCAATCCAGGTCATGGGCTGGAGGCCATGTGGTTTATGATTGATATTGGTGTACGAACAAAAGACGTGGATCTAATACAAAAGGCTTCTGAAGTTATCCTTAATATAATGGAATATGGCTGGGACAAACAGTATGGAGGAATCTTCTACTTCATGGACATAAAGGGATACCCACCCCAGCAACTGGAATGGGATCAAAAATTATGGTGGGTACATCTGGAAGCGCTAATAGCTTTATCAAAGGCTTACTTACATACGCAGAATCCAGCGCTCTTTAAATGGTTTGAAAAAGTACACCAGTATACCTGGAATCATTTTCCTGATAAAAAATTCGGAGAATGGTTTGGTTATCTAAATAGACAAGGCGAGCCACATTTAACCTTGAAAGGTGGAAAATGGAAGGGATGCTTCCATGTTCCCAGAGGTTTATACCAATGTTGGAAAAATTTCCAGGCCATTGAGGAAAAGAACGGGGGTCATAAAAAGTTCGAAATATGAAAACTATACGATCTTTCTCCTTACAGGAAACCAACTTTAAAAGTGTCAGAGAAATGAAGTTTGATATGGCTTTACTTCCCTGGGGTGCCACAGAGGCCCACAATTATCATTTACCATATGGTACGGATAATTTTCTAGCAGAAGAAGTAGCAATCAAAGCTGCGGAAAAGGCATGGGATAATAATATTCATTCCATTGTATTACCGACCATGTCTTATGGCGTTAATACTGGGCAAATGAAAGTGCCTTTATGTATGAACATGAATCCCAGTACCCAACTGGCTTTTCTTTCGGATATCATACAGGTATTGAAAAAAGATGGTATTGATAAACTGGTGATCATTAATGCGCATGGGGGTAACAATTTTAAACAAATTATTCGTGAACTAAGTATGATGCATCCAGAGGTTTTTACATGTGCTATAAACTGGTGGCAGATTGAAAAGGCTACGGAATATTTTTCCGAACCTGGCGATCATGCGGGGGAGTTGGAAACAGCTGCAATGATGTATTTAAAACCCGACCTGGTGTTGCCTTTAAACCAGGCTGGTTTAGGAAAAGAAAAAAAATCCAAATTAAGGGGCATTCGTGAAGGATGGGTCGTTTCACAAAGAGAATGGTCCAAAGTTACAGAAGATACCGGGGTGGGTAACCCAAGAAAAGCTACGGAAGAAAACGGTAAAAAATTTTTTCAGGATTCTGTTAAAAAAATAGCTGGTTTTTTGAAAGAACTTCAAAAATGCTCCATTGATAATCTCTATGAAACCTAACCCATAATACCTAATTACATACTCTTATGAATAAAGTAATCTTACTATTTGTCTTTTTGATTTTAACGAGTTGCTCAGCTCAAAATCCACCAGTTCCTTCTCAGTTCCCTGAAGAAACATCAAACTATCAAAAATTATTTGATGCCCGGGAGGTTGATGGGGTTAAATGTTTTCGGATTCCAGCACTTGTAACTGCTCCTAATGGAGACCTTATTGCGGCTATTGATGAGCGTGCACTTGGTTGTGCTGATCTTCGGGGTAGTAAGGATATCAATATTGTTATCCGACGAAGCCAGGACAATGGAAAAACCTGGGGTGATATTGAAACCGTCGTGGATTTTCCTTTTGGAGTGTCTGCCTCTGATCCTTCAATGATTGTGGATCAAGAGACGGGAGAGGTCTTTTTATTCTATAATTATATGGATTTAGAGAATGAAAAGGATATTTATTATTTACAGTTTGTCAAAAGTTCAGATAATGGAAAAACCTGGAGTAAACCTAAAGATATAACATCCCAAATAACTAAAGATCAATGGTATAACGATTTCAAGTTTATAACCTCCGGACATGGTATTCAAGCCCAATCGGGTCGATTGCTCCATACGCTTGTCGATTTAGATAAGGGAGTCTATTTATTTGGAAGTGATGACCATGGTGCCAGCTGGTTTTTTATTGATTCGCCGGTGAATCCTGCCGATGAATCTAAAGTCATTGAATTAGACAATGGGGATTATATGATTAATTCAAGAGTTAACGGTGGTATGGGGTATAGGTATGTCCATATTTCTCATGATAAGGGAAAGACCTGGGAGACCAGGCCTGAAAAAGAGCTTACAGATCCTGGAAATAATGCCAGCATCGTTGTATATCCCTACCATAAAAATGGCAAAACAGAAAACCTACTTCTATTTACTAATTCCAACAACAGGGACAGTCGAAAAAACCTTACCATAAAAGTTAGTTATGATCAGGGAAAAACCTGGAGTGCAGGGAAGGTGATCTACCCGGGCAGTGCTGCTTATTCATCTATGACCGTGCTGGAAAATGGAGATATTGGAGTTTTTTTTGAAAAGGATGATTACACGGAAAATGTATTTGTAAGCTTTCCCATTGAATTTGTTACCCAGAATTAAAAAAGTAGTGCCAGTCTAATAATCAATACTTACCTATGAAAAGAAAATTTTATTTGGTCGTCCTAATAACGCTTATTTTTTCTTGTGCTCCTAATAAGTCCTATGAAGAATTTAAAACGGTTAAAAATACCAAGGACGATTACCCTATTATTCCACTTCCGGAAAAAATGCAAATCAATGAAGGGAGGTTTTTGATTGATAAAAATACTTCAGTGGCTGCAGCTGATTCTCTTAATTGGGAAGCTGACTACCTGGTAAATATGCTTTCTCAAGCCTCCGGTTTCGAACTTAACCGCTCAGAGGAGCACGCTCAAGGGCATCAAATAATTTTAAAGGTGGATTCTTCAATTAAAAATCCAGAGGGCTATAAATTAGATATTTCTTACAATGGTATTAAAATCATTGGAGCAACTGCTGCGGGTGTATTTTATGGAATTCAATCCCTTCGTATGTTGCTGCCTCCTTCTTCCGAAAAAGAAGCAATTTCTGATCTTACCCTTCCTGCTGTAAGTATTGATGATGCACCACGTTTTCCTTATAGGGGAATGCACCTGGATGTGGGAAGACATCTATTCTCAACAACTTTTATAAAAAAATATATTGATCTTTTGGCGCTTCACAAAATGAATCGATTTCACTGGCATCTTACCGAAGATCAGGGATGGAGAATCGAAATAAAAAAGTATCCCAAATTAACGGAGGTAGGCTCCAGGCGAAAAGAAACTATCGTTGGCAAAAATTTCGATCCTTACAAAAGTGATGGTCAGGCTTATAAAGGATATTATACTCAAGATCAGATAAAAGATATTGTAGCTTACGCCCAAAAAAGGCAAATTGTAATCATTCCTGAAATTGAGATGCCGGGCCACGCTTTGGCTGCTTTGGCTGCTTATCCGGAATTGGGTAACGATACAGGTCCTTATGAAGTGGCCACTAAATGGGGCGTGTTTCCTCAAATATTTGCTCCAAAGGAAACTACCTTCAAATTTTTAGAAGATGTACTTACAGAAGTCATGGATCTTTTCCCTAGTAAATATATTCATATAGGTGGAGATGAAGCTCCAAAAAAGGAATGGGAAGAGAGTGCACAGGCCCAGGAGGTGATCAAAAGGGAGGGCTTAAAAAATGAGCATGAGTTACAAAGCTATTTTATTCAAAGAATCGAAAAATTCTTAAATAAAAATGGCAGAATGATTATAGGTTGGGATGAAATCCTGGAAGGAGGACTGGCTCCCAATGCTACGGTCATGTCCTGGCGAGGGATAGAAGGAGGGATTGAAGCTGCACAAATGGGGCATGATGTAATAATGACCCCGGGTTCTCATATGTATTTTGATCATTACCAGGCTGATCCTAAAAATGAGCCTTTAGCAATAGGCGGATATACTCCAGTAAAAAAAGTGTATTCTTTCGAACCAATTCCTGATGCCTTACCGGCTTCAAAAAAAGATCGTATTCTTGGGGCCCAAGGTAATGTGTGGACGGAATATATGAAAACCCCGGATCATGTTGAATATATGGTTTTGCCAAGAATGAGTGCTTTGGCGGAAGTAGATTGGACACCTCGGGGTATGAAAGATTGGGACGGCTTCAAAACAAGATTATTTCAGTTAAAAGAGCGCTATGAAGCGCTGGGTTATACCTATGCGTCTCACATCTTTGAAGATGTGGACCAATAGCCTAATGTAATTTCAAGGGAATTGCTATCACAGAATTAATCCTATATATAAAAGGTTATTGGTATACTATTCTCAGGGCGATTAGAAGCCTTGCCATACTGCTTTTTTTCTTAGGTATCGGTAGCTTAATAGTAGGGGTTATGGGTGTAGCTATTCCTGGGAGTATCGTAGGAATGTTGGTCCTTTTTATTTCCTTGCAATTGAAAATTGTTCCATTACATTGGGTAAAACCTGCTTCCGACTTCCTTTTAAAGTATTTAGCACTCTTTTTTGTACCCTTTGGGGTTGGCTTAATGGAGTATTTTAACCTAATAAAGAATAATTTGATGGGTATGTTAGGGGCCATTTTTTTGAGTACACTATTCACCTTATGGATCACCGCCTGGATATTTAAACAATTCAAAAAAGAATGATATTATTTTTCAGCATTCATCTTTTTGGGGGGGTACTTACGGTTATGTGTTATTATTTAGCGTTAAAAATCAATAAAGAAATTCGTCTACCATTCCTTAACCCGGTTTTAATGGCCATTGTGCTGATAATTACTTTTTTATTTATTAGTAATATTGATTTTACCGATTATAAAGTGGGGGCCAGTTATTTAGAAATGTTTTTAGCTCCTTCGGTTGTGGCAATGGGGGTTTTTTTACATGAGCGATTCAATGAAATTAAAAAGCGGCTTAAAATTTTTGTTTGTGCTGTTTTTTTTGGCGGGATCTCGGGTATCATAAGTATGGTTCTTTTTCTTTTATTTCTTGATACTCCCCAAATTCTCATTCAATCACTGGCTGCAAAATCGGTGACAACACCCATCGCCATCGAGATTACCAAACTTCTAGGAGGACTTCCTGAGATAACAGCAGGAATGGTTATCCTTGTAGGGATATTTGGAAATGTTTTTGGGACAAGCTTTTTAATGGGTTTAGGAATTAGGGATGAAGCTGCTATTGGTACAGCGCTAGGTACTGCTGCACATGGTATCGGTACCGCGAGAGCTTTTGAAATTGGAGAAGTTGCAGGGGTATATAGCGGTTTAGCCATGTGCCTGAACGGAATAATAACCTCAATATTGACACCTTATGTTCTTGACTGGTTTTTATAGGAAAATAACGTTACTATTAGTTTTAACCTGCCTAGTCTGCGCTAGCTATGGCCAGGTTACCTTACCGAAAATTTTTACTTCCAATATGGTATTTCAAAGAAATGTTCCTATAACTATTTGGGGGAAATCGGCCCCAGGGAACCATATTAATATTTTATTTTCCGGGAATTACAAAAATGTCGTAACCCGAGTTGATAGTACTTGGAATGTAGAATTTCAACCATTACCGGCTACAAAAGAACCCCAAAAATTAGAAATCTGGTCCAAGCATGAAAAAATAGTACTGGATAATATTTTAATTGGGGATGTATGGTTGTTGTCTGGACAGTCTAATATGGAATATCCTTTAGGTTCTGAGGCCCATTTTGCCAAAGAACAAGAACAACTAGTAGATGGAAGATTAAGGTATTTCAATGCGAATTATATCGGGAAAGGTATTTATGGTGAAAAGTATACCAGAGAAGCACTCAATAAACTCAATGCGCAAGAATATTTTACAGGAACCTGGCAAGAGAGTCAATTGCCAGAGGTAAAAGAATTAAGTGCGGTAGGATATTATTTTGGAAAAAAAATAATAACCGAAACCGGCGTTCCTATTGGCTTAATAAATATTGCGATTGGCGGAGCCCCTATTGAGACCTTCATTTCAGTTAATAGACTGAAGAATTCAAAAGTATTCCGAAAAAAGGTTCAAGGAAATTGGTTATATAATGATGCTTTACCGGTTTGGATCAGGCAACGAGGAATGGAGAACGTGAGAAATAGTTTTATTTACAAGGATTCTTTAGGTCCTAATCATTCCTATAAGCCTGGTTTTGCCTATGAAGCAATGGTTAAAACGTTACTCCCCTTTCCAATAAAAGGAATAGTGTGGTACCAGGGAGAAAGTAATGCACAAGAACAAGAAAGGGTGGAGGAGTATCCTGCGTTACAAAAGCTAATGATACAGAATTATCGTTCGAAATGGCGCCAGCCGAAAATGCCTTTTTACTGGGTGCAATTATCTTCCATTGATACGATAAACTATGATTCCCATTACTGGCCTCCCTTTAGAAATAATCAACGTCTTTTATTGAAAAGTATAAAGCATGGGGGGATGGTCGTAAGCAGTGATATTGGGAACCAAACAAATATACATCCAAGTAATAAAAAAGATGTGGGAGAACGGCTAGCTCGCTGGGCCTTAAATGATTGTTATGGTGTAAAAATGATTACTTCTGGTCCGTTACCCGTTCAAGCACATTATAAAAATGGGAAAGTGATCATTTCTTTCCAGTATACCGGTGATGGATTGAAAACAATGGGGAACAAAAAACTTTTGGGTTTTTCTATAAATGGAAAAACTCCGATCCCTGCAATAATTCATCAAGACAAAGTGATTATCAAGGTTAAAGAGCAGCCGGAATATATCTTTTATGGATGGCAACCATTTTCAACAGGGAATCTTTACAATAGTGAAAATTTACCGGCTTCGACATTCAAATTAATTGTAAATCCATAGATTTTCAAAATAGTTCTTAATATGTATAACATAAAACATTAGTTTCTTTATATTTACGATCTAACTAATTTTCTTTCATAATTAAACAAAAAGAATGGTTCGCAAATCTCTATTTTTTTTCCTTTTGTATTGTTTTGTTTTTACAACATGCACTACCTATTCTCAAGAAATGGACAAAGCTCAATTCCATTGGGATTCTATTGCGAAGTTACCGTTAGAAAAAGGTCTTAATGGAAGCTTTGCAGGGATTAATGATGGTGTTTTAATCATAGCAGGGGGTGCCAATTTTCCGAATGAACCGGTTTGGGAAGGAGGTAATAAGAAATATTACAAGAAGATTTTCATTCTTCAAAAAATTAACAACCACTATAATTGGATTAAGAATGAGGTTGAACTACCAAAACCTATGGCTTATGGGGCTTCAGTCGTTACCTCACAAGGGCTGTGGTGCATTGGAGGAATGAATTCTAAAGGAATATACAAAGATGTATTTCTTATAAAATGGGATTCGGATTTAAAAGAAATAAGGATTCAAAAGAAGCCTCCGCTTCCGACGCCTTTGGCAAATATGGATGCCACGGTTATAAATGATAAAATATATATTGCAGGGGGACAGGAAGAAATAGGTGGGAAAGCAACTAAAAATTTCTTTTCATTTACCCCGGGAAAGGGCTGGCAAAGATTAAAAGATATTCCTGGGCAGGGTAGAATTCAGCCGGTTGTTATTGCTCAGAACAATGGAAAAACCAATGTCGTATATGTTTTTAGCGGGACGTATTATGATAGTACTGCTCAGGATCCTAATAAATTCCTGACCGATGTATGGCAATACAATCCTTTATCGGATCAATGGAGTCAGAAAGCCTCAATCCCTAACAATGGTACTCCAGGACTTCAGGGTGGGTATGTTGGAGCGGCTCCGGTAACTAAGCTGGGTGACGCACATATATTATTTTTTGGAGGTGCAGGAGGTGATCATCAGCTATGGAGCCAAAGACTTCCCCTTTTAAAACAGCTTCAATCGATTCAATCAGAAAAAAAAGATTCTTTATCAGGTTCAAAAAAGCTGGATTCCCTGAACAATAAAATTGCGGAAAATTATCAAAATACCTCATTTTCAAAAACCATATGGGCGTATCATACCATTACAGATACCTGGTCAAAACGAGGAACCATTCCGGGAAAGACTCAAGTAGTTGCGAAGGCACTTAAATGGGATGATGACATTGTTATACCTTTAGGGGAAATCCGTCCCGGTATTAGAACTCCAATTATTCGAAGTGTCGATGTCAACCCAAGAAAAACAAATTTCGGGTTGGTAAATTATGCTACCCTTATTCTTTATTTAGGGTTAATGATCGGAATTGGATGGTATTTTTCCCGGCGCAATAAAAGTAGTAACGATTATTTCCTGGCTGGGGGCCGAATTCCCTGGTGGGCTGCAGGTTTAAGTATTTACGCAACCATGTTAAGTGCGATCACCTATCTTTCTCAACCAGCCTTAGCATACAGTTACGATTGGCAGGCATACTTAGGATATTTTACCATTATCTTGATAGTGCCTATAATTATAACCTTTTATTTGCCATTTTATAGAAAACTAAATATCACCACCGCTTATGAATATCTTGAAAAACGGTTCAATATTTTTATAAGGATGTTTGGAAGCACTTCGTTTGTGCTTTTCCAGTTAGCTCGTATGGGAATAGTGGTTTACCTGCCAGCTTTGGCCTTATCCACGGTTGTAGGAATTGATATTTATATGGCCATTATAATTATGGGAGTATTAGCAATACTATATACCGTAATGGGGGGTATTGAAGCTGTAATCTGGACCGATGTAATTCAGGTCATCGTATTAATCGGGGGTCTTATACTTGGATTAATCTTTATTGCATATGATATAGGTGATGTTGGGTATATATTTTCAACAGCCTACCAGGACGGAAAGTTCCAGCTTTTTGATTTTAGATGGAGTCTTACAGAGGTAGTTACATGGTCTCTATTTCTTGGAACTTTTGCTTTGAATTTTGCACCCTATACCACAGATCAAGCAGTGGTTCAACGTTATCTTACTACTTCTGATGAGAAGCAAGCTCGAAAGAGTATTTGGATGAATGCCATCATTTCAATACCGGCGGGACTCTTAATATTCTTATTAGGGACCTTTTTATACGTCTATTTTAAAGATCATCCTCAGTTTCTGCAAATAGGTATGCAGAATGATGGGATTTTCCCATTGTTTATTGCGGACCATTTACCGCCAGGAGTAGCTGGATTGGTTATTGCAGGTATCTACTCGGCGGCTATGTCGAGTTTAGATAGTAGTATGCATAGTGTTTCTACGGTGGTTACAGTGGATTATTTTAAACGCTTTACCCGACCTAAATCTGATGTAACCACTATGCGTATCGCACGATGGGTTACTATAATTGTTGGAGTGCTCGGAACGGGTGTCGCCGCGTTTATGGCAGCCTATCCTATAGCCTCCTTATTTTTCTTCTTTCAGGAAGTAGTGGGACTTTTTGGTAGTGCCCTGGCTGGAGTTTTTATGCTGGGAATCTTTTTTCGAAAAGCCAATTGGATTGGAGCCTTGTCAGGAGCAATTTTAAGTGTTCTTTCCCTCATTTTTGTAAAGTATTACACGGAACTGAATTTTTATATATATCCATTAATTGCTATTCCTACCTGTGTCGTAACGGGCTATATTATTTCATTACTCGTTCCTGTGAAAACACCGGTATCGAATGAGTTGGTATATAGCCGAAAAAATAAGCGAATAAAAAGTAATAAATCGATATAATGGTTGTCAGAATCAGGAAACGCAATTTTTTCAATCTTTTAATCGCCTTGTTGTTTCTCTCTGCTACTTCTGCACAGGAATCCACGGATTATATTTGGTATGATCTTGCCAAGGTTTATAAGTATGGTAAGGTTTCACAAAACACTCAAAATCCATTTCAGCGATTTCCCGATACGATGCAAAAGGCAGTAAGACCTGAAGTGTGGAGCTTATCGTTAAATCCGGCAGGGGTTACTATTAAATTTAAGACACAGGCCGATCAAATAATTATCAAGTATAAGGTCAAAGGAAAATTAGCATTTCCTCATATGCCGGCTACAGGAGTAAGTGGAATCGATCTTTACCTAAAGAATAAAATGGATAAATGGCAATGGGTAAAGGGTACTTATCATTTTAGTGATACGATTTCTTATAACTATCAATTAGATAACTCCTCAGGAAAGCTAAAAGAGTTTATGCTTTACTTACCCTTGTACGCCACGGTTGAGGGAATGCAGATAGGCGTATCTCAATCAAATGGTATTAATATTCAAAAATCGGAGGGTTCCCTTCCGATGATAATTTATGGTACTTCAATTACCCAGGGAGCATGTGCGAGCCGACCTGGTAACGCCTGGACCAATAAACTGGGTCGCAAGACCGGCATTCCTATTCTCAATTTTGGGTTTTCTGGAAATGGATGGCTGGAACCTGAAATCCTGGAGTATTTGGTACAACAGCAGGCACGGGCTTATATTTTGGATTGTCTGGCAAATTTTGACCGACCTTCCCTTGGACCGGATGAAGCCTACAAAAGATTAATTTATTCCGTTGCGAAAATAAGAGCCATTCATCCTAATACCCCCATAATTTTTACAGACCATGCGGGTTATGGGGATGCTGATATTTATTCCCCTAGAAAGCACGCAGTTGATCGTTTAAATAAAGCGAATCATAAGGCTTATGAATTATTATTAGCAAAGGGAGATCAGAATTTATATTTATTGACCCAACAGCAAATTGGATTGCAGTCAAGAGACTTTGTTGATGGTCTTCACCCAACCGATGGAGGAATGGAAAAATATGCAGCGGCTTATTTCAACCTTGTTTCAGAAATTTTCAATAAATAAATTTTGTAATTATTTTAAAGTGAATTAATTATTTCCTTACTTTCTATCAATTGCTCTCTTAAAGTTTGCCTATTTTTTGCCGATTTATTTTCTTCTAATACCTTTTCGAGTTTATTCCAGGAAGCGGTATTCTTTCTAAGTTCCTTTTTCAAAACACGGATCTTTTCGTAGTATTGGATGCCCTCAAGCAATTTTTCAAATCGTATAGATGAACGACCATCTGGATAGATTAAGTAGGTATCACCAGCAGCCCAGGTTTTATAGCGACTGTCCAATAAAGGTTGTGCAACCCAACTTGCGTAAGCCCAACGGAGATAACCATCCAGGTTGTGGGAGGCAGCATACCATCCATAGTATTCGGTTTCCCCTGGATCGCTAAAGGTAAAACTATTGGGAAAAGATTGAGAACAGCTTGTATAGAAGGTGGTCGTAAAACCTTTCTTTTTTCTATTTATTATAGTCTCTGGAGAAAAGGGGTTGTCAATAGGGAAACAATAATCCTTTATTTCATTCATAATTTCCGCATGTTTTTCACCTGCAAATGAAATATTGAAATTTTTTCCGGTCGAATTAATTAATGCTATGGTTGAAAGCATGACTTCTTTTGGACGTTCGTCCATAGCAATAAATGTCTTTTCAAACCAACCCTTTTTTTCCAGATGGTCGGCAAATGAAATAAGCATGGATTTCCACATACGGTTATAAGTAGGATCTCCTGGTTGCGTTTTAATTGTCTTAACAGTGTTGGTTGCTTCATCGAAGTAGTCAAAGGAATAGCTCCAGGGAACCATAGAATAGCAGTTAATTTGTTTTGTTATTCCTAAATCAGTCATAAAGGTTACCCATTTATCAAAAGTCGTAAAATCAAATTTCCAGCTTCCATTTTTTTTTAATGTCCATTTAACCATAGAATGATAGGCATCATAAGTTTGTCCATTCCAAGGTTTATTAATAATGGAAGCTGTGATTGATTTACCACCTGCCTCGACATAATGCTTCAAATCTTTCTTCATCACCGAAAAATGTGCTTTACTCCATGGATCGACTTGATAATATCTAGCTGCCGCGTAAGGATTTTGCCATAGATCCAAATGGAATTTCCATTCTTTGGAAGCAGGTAATGTTCTATTTATAACTTTTAAATAAATGATAAGTTCCTTTAGAATGCGATCATGATCTTTTATCTTAACGAATCCTTTATAGGTGCCTGCTGGAGCAAAGGGGGGAATATTTATTTTTAGCCATACGGGCCGGGTTGTATGAAGCGGAACCGGCAAAACTTCCGTAATATTATCCAGGGGGTCCGCCACCAGGGTAGAATCAAAATCGTGAGCATTCCTCGGACCACAACCTCCTTTACCGTCGTGGTTTAATTCGTCTGTGATCACATAACGAACAAAATTGGTTTCAATTAAGTCATTTTTGATGGTATACGCGGTACTTGAACTTTTCAAATCAGAAATATCAATGGACAGATTAAGGGGCTTTTTATAGGTGGATACCAGGAATTGAGCATTTAATTTTTCACCTTTCCACCCTTTTAGATGTATTCTTTTTTGAGCTTTTCCTATCGAGGGTGGCGCCTCTTTTTTGTAACGTTCATAGGTGCTGCCCCAACTTATAAAATTCTGGTTACGTTTTTTCCACAGATCGGAAGGGGGGTGAATGGGATTTGGCAGTTCTTTATAATTCACCACTTGACTTTCTTGAGTTTTCTGGCAATAGGTCAAGCTGGGCGAAAGTAAACTGAGGAAAAGTAAATACATACCATTATTTCTTTTCGATCGAAATCTGTTAAAGAGAAGAAGGAACCATGATGTCATCAAAGAAGTTGTGATAAATGTTTTATATATTTTCATTTCTTTTGAACTTATTCTTAATATTGTAATATTAAAAAGAAAGGAAATGAAATTAAAAAAATTTACAAAGTATTTTTTATTATTAATTTTTTTATTTTTTACAATCACTTTTTGTTTTGCTCAAAAATCAACTTTGGATCATCCAGGGGAGGATTGGAAACTTACCAAAATAAGCGAAACAGCGATAAGGATAGATCAGAAGAATTCCTCTGGTATCGTGGTCGATTTCTATGGGAATAGAATCTTTAGATTGTATCAGGATATGCCCTTTACCGGGGTGCATTTACCCAAGGCAAATCCTCCTGCCAAGATATTAGTGGATAATCCCAAACAACCCATTTCAGGGCTTCAATTTTCTAATAATGATACGGAAATAATTATCAGAACTGATGCCGTTAAAATTGTCTTTAATAAAACATCTGGCACTTTTAACGTTACAGATCTTGAATCGAATCATGTTGTGTTAGAAGAAGTGGCGCCGGTACAAATGGATAGTACCCGGGTGCGTATAGCATTAAGAGAGGATCCCGATGAATTTTTTTATGGCGGAGGGGTCCAAAATGGAAGGTTTTCTCATAAGGGAAAAACAATAGCCATTGAAAACCAAAATAGATGGACAGATGGAGGTGTAGCCTCCCCAAAACCCTTTTTCTGGTCTACAAATGGCTACGGGTTTATGTGGTATACCTTCGAAAAGGGGGAATATGATTTTGGTAAAAAAATACCTGGAAATGTTTTACTTAGTCACAATACAGATCATCTCGATGTATTTTTTATGATCGACAAGGAACCTTTTGAAATTTTAAACGATTATTACCAGCTTACGGGGAACCCTGTATTAATTCCAAAATTTGGATTTTATGAGGGTCATCTAAATGCTTATAACCGAGACTACTGGGCTGAGGATAAGAAGGAGGGCATAACTTTTGAAAATGGAAAAAAGTATTCTGAAAGTCAAACCGATAGCGGTGGAATTAAGGAATCGCTTAATGGGGAAAATAATAATTATCAATTCTCAGCACGTGCTGTTATAGATCGTTATAAAAAGCATGATATGCCCCTGGGGTGGATTCTGCCTAATGATGGTTATGGAGCTGGATATGGACAAACTGGAACACTTGAAGGGAACATTCAAAATTTAAAAGAGTTTGGGGAGTATGCGAGAGCTCATGGGGTGCAAATAGGACTTTGGACCCAATCCGACCTACACCCTAAAAAAGGGATAGATCCCTTATTGCAAAGGGATATTATCAAAGAAGTAGGAGAAGCTGGCGTGCGTGTTTTAAAGACAGATGTAGCCTGGGTAGGATCGGGTTATTCCTTCGGTTTAAATGGAGTAGCAGATGTCGGTCAAATTATGCCCAAATATGGACATCAGGCGCGCCCCTTTATTATCACTTTGGATGGCTGGGCAGGCACGCAACGATATGCAGCCATCTGGACAGGGGATCAAACCGGGGGACTATGGGAATACATTCGTTTTCACATTCCTACCTATATTGGAGCGGGATTATCAGGCCAACCAAATATAACTTCAGATATGGATGGTATCTTTGGGGGAGAAAATACCCTTGTCAATATTCGTGATTTCCAATGGAAAACCTTCACTCCCATGCAATTAAATATGGATGGATGGGGGAAGAATCCTAAATATCCACATGCGCTAGGTGAACCTGCGACCTCCATTAACAGAAATTATTTAAAATTAAAATCTGAGTTATTGCCCTATAGCTACACGATCGCCAGAACAGCCGTGGACAGTCTTCCCATGATCAGACCAATGTTTTTAGAAGAAAAAAATAATTACACACTGGGATCAGCGACCAGGTATCAATTCATGTATGGACCTTATTTTTTGGTGGCTCCTATATATCAAAACACCAATGCAGATTCCAAAGGGAATGATATTCGACATGGCATTTACTTACCCAAGGGTAAATGGATTGATTTTTTTTCCGGTCAGGAATATGAAGGGGGAAGGGTTATTAATAGTTTTTGGAGTCCGATATGGAAATTACCGGTTTTTGTAAAAAAAGGAGCTATCATTCCTTTGAATAATCCTAATAATAATATATCCGAAATTGATACCCAGCATCGAATCTATGAAATATATCCTTATGGCACAACAACATTCAAACAATATGATGACGATGGAAAAACAACCGCGTATAAAAAAGGCGAGGCCCTGTATACCTTAATAGAATCTAAACTTGAAGATGATCATCTAACAGTTATGGTTCATCCCTCCGAAGGGAATTTTAAAGGTTTTGAAAAAGAAAAATCAACAGAATTCAGGATTAACCTTACAAAAAGGCCACGTAAGATTAAGCTAAAAATTGACAACAAAAATATTCATCTTAAGGAAGTTACTTCATTAAATAAACTCAAGGAATCCCAAAATGCCTATTATTATAATGATGATACAGATTTTAACCGTTTTGCTACTAAGGGATCCGAATTTGAAAAAGTGAAGATCAGAAGGAATCCGCAATTGATTGTTAAGGTTCAAAAAGCCGATATCACGACACAGGCTCTTACGGTTTTTATAAAAGGTTATGAATTCAATTCACCCAATCAACAAAAAAGGAGTAGCGGGAAATTAACACCTATAAATCAAATTAAGGCGAAAACCAGTCCTTATAATATTAAATTAAGCTGGGAATCAGTTCCCAATGCGGATTATTACGAAATTAAGTTTAATGGTCTTATCTATTCTACTATAAAAAAGGAAGAATACCTTATAGAATATCTACAACCTGAAAAAACCTATTCTTTTCAAATTAGGGCTGTAAATAAAAATGAATATTCTCCATGGCAGGAATTTTCTGCAACCACGAATGCTAACCCTTTAGAATTTGCCATAAGAGGTATAACGGCAAAAACGAATGTTAAAAATCAACCAGGAGATGGGATTGCGAATCTTTTTGATTTTGACGAGGGAACTTTATGGCATACCCAGTGGGGGAAATCCGCTGTACCATTTGAATTGGTGATCGATCTGAACTCTTTTACTAAACTGGATAAATTGGAATATGTGCCACGCAGTAGTGGAGGGAATGGCATCATATTAAAAGGAGCTGTCTCATACAGCAGTGATGCACAACATTGGATCCCAGGTGGAAACATTCAATGGAATAACAATTCTCAAAACAAGCATTTAAAATTTACCAAACAACCGGTGGCCAGGTATATCAAAATTTCTGTCACCGAAGGAGTAGGTGGTTTTGGATCGGGCCGTGAACTATATGTGTTCAGGGTTCCAGGAGCTTCATCCTATTTGCCGGGAGATATAAATAACGACCAATTAATCGATTCTAATGATCTGACTTCTTACCAAAACTATACAGGTCTTAAACTTGGTGATTCAGACTTTGAAGGATACGTTAGTAACGGTGATGTAAATAAAAATGGAATTATAGATGCCTATGATATTTCCAATGTTGCTATCAAGTTAGAGGGAGGGATCGCTAAGACTGAGAAATCAGATAGTATCGCAGGAAATATTGTATTGCAAACAGAAAAAAATAGATTCGATAAGGGTGAGATTATACAAATAAAGGTAATTGGGAAAAAAATGGAAGGAGTCAATGCATTTAGCTTTGCCCTGCCTTATGATACCAGTAAGTTTGAATATTTGGGAGTGGAACCCTTAGGGACTAAAGAAATGAAAAATTTCACCAATAACAGGTTGCATACTAATGGACAAACCATCTTATACCCCACATTTGTAAACCTGGGAAATAAGGAAACCCTAAACGGAGACCTGGAATTAATGATCATAAAATTAAAGGCGAAACGTCCGGTCACCTATAACTTACATCTTTCACAGGGAATAATGGTTGATAAAAATCTCCATTCCAATTCCTTTTAAAAAGTATTAAAATGTATTGTCTTGCTATGAAAAATACCCTATTTGGTTTGTTGATATTGCTGTATGTATCTGCGTTTTCACAACATACATATCCTCCGCAACAGTACAAATGGAATGCAGATTCGTTAGGCACCCAAAGAGCTGTATTAAAAGTTCTTTCTGATGACGATACCGTATCAGCCACTATTCCGTGGAGGAATAGGAATGTTTCAAATGAACAACAATTAATTATTGTAGATAGTCTTTCCAATCATCGATTTTATCCGACTCAATACAATGAAATGAATGCACTTTCTGGAACGTTTCGTTTTCATCCAAATTCAGGTAAGGGAATTTATTATGTTTATTTTTTACCATATGAATTACATGGTTCTAAAAATTATCCAAACGCCGTTTATCTAACGCGAGAAGTTCCCTTGCAAACAAGTGCATTAAAAAAGGGAGCCAATACCAAATTCCTTCGAATTGAATCAGTAAATGAGTTTAATAATAGTTCGGAGATGGAAATTATTGCCTCACCGAATGAAATCACAGAATTCCTCAATAAAACGGGTAAACAACCTTACTATGTCTTCCCCGAGACTTTTAGACAGCCGATTATAATGAAAAATAGGCTGCCTAAAAAATGGATGATTAAAAAAGGGGCTTCGGAAATTTTGCGGGATCGAGTATCTAGAGGAGCCTTTTATGCTTTCCAGTTAGGAATTTGGTCTGCTGACCATAATCTTGATCAAGTAGAAGTGTCTGTTTCTGACTTAAAAAGCGAGACTGGAGATGTCATTAGCCGTAATAATTTTACCTGTTTTAATACGGAAGGGGTGGATTATAGAGGAAACCCAATGCGTCAGGAGGTGAATATACCCAAAGGGATAATTCAGCCCCTGTGGTGTGGGTTTGAAATTAAGAAAGATTTGGCTCCCGGAACTTACACGGGTATTGCTACAGTTACTGTGGGTCAAAAGAATAAAAAGGAAATTAAATTACAATTTGATGTAAGAGAGGATATTGCCAAAAATCTCAGTTTTGACGAGCCATGGAAAATGACGAGGTTACCGTGGCTTAATTCTAGATTAGCCGAAGGAAATACTGTTATTGCTCCTTATGAACCTTTAAAGATTACAGGAAATGAAATTCAGCTTCTTGGAAGAAAAGTAATTCTTGACTCTAGTGGATTACCAAAAAGAATTCTTACTTATTTTAACTCCAGGATGACACGGATTCTGGACCGTCCATCAGATATATTAGCAAAGCCTATTCAATTTCAAATCAAAAATAGTCGAGATGAATTCCTTCATTTTAAGGCTTCCTCCTTAAAATTTACTCAAAAGGAAGATGGAAAGGTAAGTTGGAAGACAACTCTGACTTTTTCAAAAATGGAGTTGGAGATTTTAGGTTCCATAGAGTTTGATGGTTTTATGGATTATAAAGTGAAAGTTATTGCAAAGGAGCCAGTCAGTTTAAATGATATCGCCATGGAGATTCCTGTAGCCAAAAATAAATTCCGTTACTTCATGGGCCTGGGTAAAAAAGGAGGGAATGCTCCTGATTCCTTAAAGTGGAAATGGGATGTTACCCACAAGAACCAGGATGGAGGATGGTTTGGTGGCGTCAATGGGGGAATTCAGTTTTCGTTGCGCGACCAGCACTACATGCGTCCCTTAAATACCAATTTTTATCTGAAAAAACCGCTTTTATTGCCCACCTCATGGGGAAATGATAATAAAGGAGGAATTAATATCGATAGCAAGGACGATATGGTTACGGTAAATTGCTATAGTGGAACCCGAGATCTGAAAAAGGGTGATTCTTTATATTACAATTTTCATTTATTAATAACCCCATTTCATACACTCAACACTTCACAACAGTGGGATATGCGATTTTATCATGCTTATAAACCAATTGATACTGTGGTAGCCTCAGGTGCAACGGTGGTAAATATCCATCACGGTAACGAGATAAATCCTTATATCAATTATCCGTTTATTGCCACGAAGGAAATGAAAGATTATGTGGATGAGGCCCACCAAAAAGGAATAAAAGTAAAAATTTACAATACGATACGGGAGGTTTCCAATAGACTTTATGAATTATATCCCATCCGGAGTTTGGGCCATGAAGTTTTTTCTTCGGGAGAGGGGGGAGGTTATTCCTGGTTGCAAGAGCACTTAAATGATGATTATATAGCCGCATGGTATGTGCCTCAATTCCATGACGCTGCGATCATTAATAGTGGAATGAATCGGTGGCATAATTATTATGTGGAAGGAATGAATTGGCTGGTAGATAATATAGACATTGATGGAATCTATCTTGATGATGTTGCGTTTGACCGGATTACCATGAAAAGGATAAAACGTGTTTTAACTAAGAATGGTCATCCGGGTATTATTGATTTACACTCGGCTAATCAATATAATGAGCGAGATGGATTTAATAATAGTGCCAATTTGTATTTGGAACATTTCCCATATTTGAATCGTCTCTGGTTTGGAGAATATTTTGATTATGAAAACAATGGACCGGATTTTATGCTTACCGAAGTAAGTGGAATTCCTTTTGGTCTGATGGGTGAAATGTTACAAGATGGAGGTAATTTATATCGCGGAATGTTATATGGTATGACAAATCGAATGCCATGGTCAGCAAATGCAGATCCAAGACCTATATGGAAACTTTGGGACGAATTTGAAATACAGGGATCAGAAATGATAGGTTATTGGGCAGAGGATTGTCCAGTTAAAACCGACAATGATCAAGTGCTGGTGACGGTTTATAAAAAGGGGAAGAAAGTTTTAATCTCTATGGCCAGCTGGTATCCTGAACAAACAGAGGTATCCCTTCAAATCAACTGGAAATTATTAGGTATCAAACCCAAATAAGGCCAGGATTTATGCTCCTGAAATAAAAGATTTCCAGCCCGCTAAGCAATTTAAAATAGGGGAAACCATTTCTGTATCACCCAGGAAAGGGTGGTTATTAATTATCGACAGTAAAGGGTAATCGGAAGCGAGGTAAATAATTGGATAAAATGAAATCAGGCAATAATTACTTCGATATTATTTTTCTCAAAAAAGGAAAGTTCATTTTGAGAAATTTTATCGTCAGTAATGATTTTGTTGATCTTGTCAAAACCGCATATAAAGGCCAATCCAGATTTATTAAATTTTGAGCTGTCTGCTACAAGGATGACTTCTTCGGCAATGTCGATCATGATTTGGTTGAGGTAAGCTTCCTCCATGTGATGTGTAAAGACTCCCTGGTTTAATCGGATTCCATCGACCCCGAGAAATAATTTGTTGCAAAAAAGTTGTTTCAAATTTCTTTCAGCCATAGGTCCAACCAATGACATGGAGAATTCTTTTAAATAGCCGCCAGGCATAAAAACTTCTACAGAAGGTTTTTCTGCTAAGTTATTTATGATATCCAGTGCATTACTTATAACGGTAACCCTGTTAAAATCTCCAAGATTATTAGAGATTTCAAAAGTGGTTGTCCCGGAATCTAAAATTATGGAATCTTCTTCGTTAATTAAGGAAGCAGCTTTTTTACCAATTTTCCTTTTTACATCAATATTTAAGCGCTTTTTCTCATTAATCGTAAGGGCTATATTACTCGTTTTAAAGGCACCGCCGTGCGCTCTTATCAGTAGATTGTTATTGGCTAGTTTATCTAAATCATTTCTGATTGTTACTTCACTAACCCCTAATAGTTCACTTAATTCATTAACATCTACTTGTCCGTTCTTATCAAGTTCTTCTAATATCAGGGAACGTCGTTGCGCGGTTTTTTTCATAGGCCTTACGAATTTCTACAAATATCGCAATAATCGAAATATTTTTCAGATAAAACGAAAGTTTATGATAGAAATTTATTTTTGTTTCAAAAATCCTTCCCAAAACTATAGTCTTGGGAAGGGATAGCTTTTATTATTGTATTTGAATTTTGGTATTACCTGCTCCTTTTAAACTGATATCGACAGGTTCGTTAGTTTTCCAATTCCCTCGGGTAAAATCAGGCACATCTAATGTTTGGGATTTATTTCTTACGGAATATTCGCTTAAAGGTGCAATAGCGCTCCAGGTGGCTGCATCGTAAACGTCCTGGTCCAATGGGAGGCCATTTCGAAGACAATCGATGAGCCTCCAGGTCATAATGAAATCCATTCCTCCATGGCCGCCTGCCTTTTTAGCGAGTTCTCCCACTTTTTTAACGATTTCTGGCATATATTTCTCTTCAACTTCCTTCATTTCTTCCGGACTCATCCATTCATGTCCTTTGGAGATTAGTTGTTCAGGCCACTTTCTTGCTGTCGCCTTATTTCCTGTCACCAGATGAATTCTTGAATAAGGTCGGGGCGAGCTAACATCATGCTGGACCATTATACTTCTACCGTTTTTGGTTTTCACAGTGGTGGTATTCATATTACCTCGAAACTTAACATCGGTATACTTCTCAAAAAATGGATCCTCCTTGGCTAGCTCCACTGCTTTAGGGTGCATATTATAGTCATTACTGGAGAGGGAAACCAAATAATCCATGCGGTCTCCACGGTTAATGTTCATGATTTGGCAGATGGGACCCAAACCATGTGTAGGATATAAATTACCATTTCTATGAGCATTTTCTCTAAGTCTCCACATATCCTCGTAGCCATTTTTGCTAAAATTCAAATCTAATAGGTTATGCAAATAGGCACCTTCACCGTGAATAATATCTCCGAAAAATCCCTGTCTGGCCATATTCAAGGTTAGAAGCTCAAAGAAATCGTAACAGCAATTTTCCAACATCATGCAATGCTTCTTTGTTTTTTCGGAAGTTTCCACCAATTCCCAGCACTCATCAATTGTTTTGGCAGCGGGAACTTCTACAGCAACATGTTTTCCGGAATTCATAGCGTAAACAGCCATAGGGGTATGCCATTCCCAGGGAGTGGCAATATAGATAAGATCGATGTCGTCGCGGTCACAAACTTCCTTCCAAACGTAATCACTTCCAGAATATAAATCAGGATCGTGCGATGTATTTTTTAATAATTCTTTAGCCTTTTCAGCTTGTTTTGGTCGGAGATCGCACAGCGCTTTAATTTCCACACCTTCGATATAGCTTAAGCGGGTAACGGCTCCTGGTCCTCGCATGCCAAGCCCAATAATTCCGACACGTACGGTCTCCAGCTTTGGTGCTGCGTAACCTGACATGTTGAAATGCGAGGTTTCCAAGGGGTTTTTGAAAGGAATGTAATTTTCACTGCTTTTGGCAATAACATTTCCGCTAACCAGGCCAATTCCTGCCAGGGATGAGAGCTTTAAAAAATTTCTTCTGTTTGTGTTGTCGGACATCGGTTTAAGTTTTAATAAGTCAATAATTCTTTATCAAGGCGATAGGTTTCAATCGCATTGTCCCGGAAAATCTTTGTAAGAACTTTTTCCGGTAGTTCAAGCCCTTTGAAAGTGCCTTTGAATTCTTCCGCCTCCATAGTCTGTGAAGTGCTAAAAAATTTCCAATGGTAATTCCAGAGGTATTTCAGTCTTTCTGTGGCTTCTTTAGCCGTAAATGAGCCGTCATCTATGACGTCTGTTCCATAGATTATTCGGTCCTGATATTTAATGAAAAAGTCACGAACTTTTTCAGGATCGTTTTTTGCCTGGAGTTGAATGTGACATATCCGCTCTGCAAGATCCGTTTTTGTGTTCGGGTATTTATCTAGTCTTTTGGCAACCTCCTCGATATCATATTCCATACTAAATAAGTGGAGTCCCACATATTTCATTTTCGGAAATTTTTCCAGCACATTATCACGGGCCTTCATTTGTTCCTCATAGGAAGGGTATTCGGGATTCTTATACATGTGATATTCTGGATGCTCTGAAAAGTAATTACGGTCGGAGTCTACTGTCATTTTTTCCAGGGGAAGCCAACAATTTCTAGGTTCACCCTGGTGTCCTATAAGTAAAATATCATTATCACTTAAGTATTGGTAAATAGGCATTAATTTGGGATGATCCACCATAATAAAATTACCTTCACGGTCTTTCAGGCTGGCATCCATTCCTATATTTTTCCATATTTTTACGGCTCTAGCCCCATGATCCAAACCTGTTTTTATCTGCTGTATGGCTCTATCGCTCCAATTATCCTCATTAATATTCTTGGTTTCAAAACTGGTAATAAAAGCGATTCGTTTATCAAATTCATTTAGTTTATGAATCGTTTTCTCTTGCTCCTTTAGGCTAATAAAGAATGGGATTTCGGTATTGATAGATACGAAATAGGCATCTAAATCTTTGGCCATCTTGAGTTTTTCAAGAGTAGGGGTGTTTAAATGCACATGGGCATCAATGAATGGTCGTAGCATAATTCTCATTTTTTATCATTATCAATTTCATCTTAACCAATTCTGTAATCTTCATTGTTGCTTTTGGAAAGACTTTTCGTAAATCAATCTCTTGGCTTTGTTGTAATTCTTGTTGAAGAGTACTCATGAATATATTTTTAATCTCTGTGGCAAGGTTCACTTTGCATATCCCTTTGCTAATGGCGGCCTGCACTTGTTTGGAAGGCACCCCAGAACTACCATGTAATACTAAGGTGGATGGCGTAATTGCTGCAATCTGCTGCAGTAAGGGGAGATCTAATTTGGGTTCTTTTTTATAAAAGCCATGAGCAGTTCCTATGGCTACTGCGAGGGCATCTACGCCGGTTGCTTCTACGAAGGTTTTTGCTTCGTGGGGTTGGGTGAAACCACCGCCGTGATCTTGTCCCAGTTTCGCTACATAACCCAGTTCTCCCTCTACATGGGCGCCGTATTTTTTAGCCCTTTTGACGACCTCTTTGGTAATTTTAATATTTTCATCGAATGGAAGTTCACTTCCGTCGATCATTACAGAGTCAAATCCTGCATCCAGACATTTTTGTACTAATTCTACAGAGCCGCCATGATCCAGGTGTAAATAGCCTTCCACTCCAAATTGTTTCAATCCGGTACGTCCAAGATTTACGGCAGTTTCTAATCCCATATAATCTATTGAACTCTGGGTAAGCTGTAAAATGAGTGGTTCATTTAGATCAGCCGCAGCTCGAAGAACGCCATGTAAAGTCTCTAAATTGTAAAAATTGGTTGCCAGCAACCCCCTTTTTTTCTTCGTAAATTCTACTAGTCTGTCTTTTATTTTCATTTTAATGTAATTGGCTTAATCTTTTTTCAATGGATTTCTTATTTTCAAACGCCTTAGTACCCCCTGTGGCGGTTGTGCTAATGGCTCCAATCTTATTGCCCATATCCAGGCATTCCTCTAGTGAAGCTTCTTCTAAAAATTTTAAAATAAATCCTGCATTAAAACTATCCCCCGCACCTATGGCATCCACAAAGGGTTTTAAATGATAAGCAGGGCATACCACTTCTTCATTTTTATGGATACCTCTACTACCTTTTATTCCTTGCTTGATAACAAGGTAGCCATCGTAAGGTTGAATTTTACCAATGGCTTGCTGGAGTGTTTTACTCTTTGTTAATTTTAAAATTTCTGCTTCATTGGGAAGAAAAATATCTATAAACTGAAGTCCCCTTTTGTAATCAAAGTCCCATTTTTCTTCAACATCCCATTGCATATCCAGGGAGGTGGTTACGCCATAACCTTTTATTCTTTTAAAAATTTCAATGATATCATCTCGAATTCCTTTTTGGATAAAGAAGTTTGAAATATGAATATGATCAAACTCAGAAATCTTTTGCCATGGTATTAAATCAGAAGTCAGGCTGTCCATGGCCCCACAGTAGGTAATATTTGCCCGGTCCTGGTTATAATTTAAAATAATTGTTGCTCCTGTATTTTCTTCTGAAACTGTATGAATAAATTGGGTAGCAACCTGGCTTTTTCGTAGGCTAGCCAGGACAATATCAGCATAGGCATCTTGGCCAATGGTGCCACAAAAGCTTACTTTGGCGCCAAGAGAAGCCAGGTTGGAGGCAAAAATAGCTGAGGAACTTCCTAGAACTGTACTCATATTTGAAGCCAGGATTTCCTTTCCTACTTCCGGAAACCCTAGAATATGGTTAAGAAGTATATCTACATTAAGTTCTCCTATTACCAATATTTTTTTAGCTGACATAGCTGCTGATTTTTATATTCACATTTCTAATTAGGTCATTGACATCTTCTTTGCGAAGCATACCAAGGTTTTCATTTAGACAATTTGCAGCACCAAAGGCTACACCGTAACGAGCGATCTCCTTCATACCTAATTTTTTGAAAATAGCCGCAGCAATTCCTGCGGTTAGGCAGTCGCCACTTCCTACAGTGCTTTTTACATTATTAACAACGACATTTGCCTGAACCTCTTCATTGCCTTTGATGAGTCGTAATCCTTTCTTTCCTAAGGTCAAGGCCAACCAGGTAGTTTTTTCTTTAAGAGATTTGATGGTATCGGTAATGGAATTATGTGCTGCTAGGTTCCTTATTTCTTGTTCATTGATATGGATTCCGAAAAAAGATGATCGCATTGCATTTTTGAGTTGTATTCCAGAACAGTCGATAATTACTTTCTTTCCAACTCTATTACAGAGTTCAATAAGTTGAAGATAGGCATCTTGGGGAGCATTTTTAGGAAAGGAACCTGAAATTATTATTAATTGAACCTCTGTGATTTGTTTTCGAAAGTCTTTTAAAAACTCCTTCCAGTTTTGTTCTAAAAGCTCAGGTCCAGGTTCTAATAATTCGGTGGAATTAAAAGCTGTATTAAGGGACCGAAAGGTGTAGCACCTGCGGTTTTCTCCATCGATTTCAATTCCACAGGTTGGAATATTGCGTTTATGACACTCCTGGCGAATATATTCGCCAGATTTTCCCGCCCAGATTCCCATAAGTTTTACCGGGATTCCCATTTCATTCAAGGCACAGGCCACATGAGTTCCTTTACCTCCTGGAAAAGCCTTTAAGGAAGAAATTCGGTTCACTGTTCCTGTATCCATAGTATTTAACCATGCATAACTATCAACAGATGGATTTGGACAAAGACATAATATCATGATTCTCGATAAATGTTAACTCCTTGAACTACCCGACTAATTGCACCCGTTCGTGAGGGATTATCAGGGTTCAGATTATATTTTAAAGCAGCAAAAAAGCCCATTAACTGACCTATAAGGGCAGCACTTACGAGATAAAACGGATTGGTGCTTAATTGTTCACTGGATAAATGCAGGGCGAGGTTATCCGATATGGGTTCTTCCCCATTTCCGTAACAGATAGCCTGTATTTTTCTGGGATCCTTATCCACATCTTCAATAAGATCTTTTTCATATTTTAGGACGTGATTATGATTAGAGAGTAGATAAACGATCAGCGTATTTTCATCGGCTACTGCTTTTGGCCCATGCCTAAATCCAAGAAAGGAATCATGCTTACAAATTAGTTGGCCATCTGTAAGCTCCTGTAATTTTAAATGGCATTCACGCGCAATACCGAGCATTGGTCCGGAACCAAGAAACACCACTCTTTTAAAGTCTTTAGCGATTATTTCCTCTAGCTTACCGCTTTGGTTGAGAAGTTCCTGGGTATGCTTGCAGAGATCTTCCAAGCTGGATTTCCAGGACTCTAGTTGTTTTGAATTCAATAAAAGTATGGAGGTGAGGAGCATAGAGGTAAAGCTGGAAGTCATTGCCAGGCTTTTGTCATGAGTTTCCTCTGGTAAAATGATATTGTATGATTTTTCAGGGTTATCATTGGCAAAATTGGCGAGTTCTCCATCTTTATTGCAAGTAATATTCAGGTAAAATACCGTATCACAATATTTATCCGCCAGGTTTACGGTTTCCACACTTTCGGGGCTATTTCCAGATCTCGCAAATGAAACCAACAGGGTTGGTATGTTACGAAGAAAATGGTTCTGCGGATGTGTGATGAGATCTGTAGTAGCCTTGGCTTCAGTACATAATTGGGTGGATTCCTGAATGATTCCCTGAACCGACTCACCGATAAAAGCGGAAGAACCGGCTCCTGTCAATATGATTCTTAAATTTTTTAGTTCCAATATAGGATTTAGGAAGTCTTTAATTTTTGCTTCCTCAAACTTGAGCGATTCATATACTCTCTTCCATATCAATGGCTGATCGAATATTTCTTTTTGGGTGTGATATGTATAATCCGCAAACTGCATTTCCATAGATAAATAGGTTCAAATATTATTTTCTCATAAGCAATAGACAAAATAATTCTTTCGTTGTGTTAAGCAAAATAAAAAAAATAAAACGAAAACTTAAAAACTTTCGATACATTTTTTTTAGGTTTGAAAAATAAACTTGTTAATTACTATTAATTTCTTCTCAGGCTAACTGGTCTGATATAAAAATAACCTATATAATGATTGAACTTAATATTTTTGATTACGCATTTATTGGATTCTTCTTTCTAATATCCTTAGGGATTGGCCTTTTAGTTTCTAAAAAAGCGGGGGGGAGAGTTCTTCAGAATATTTCTTATCGGGTAGAACCATGCCCTGGTGGTTACTGGGGGTGTCGATGGTGGCCACAACTTTCTCGACCGATACCCCTAATCTTGTAACGGATATAGTTCGTACACATGGTGTATCAGGTAACTGGGTGTGGTGGTGTTTTCTTATTACTGGTCTTCTTACTGTTTTTGTATATGCTAAACTATGGAGAAGATCTGGTGTGACTACCGATATTGAATTTTATGAATTGCGTTACGGGGGGAAGCCGGCAAAGTTTTTACGGGGTTTCGTGCCCTGTACCTTGGGGTGGTCTTTAATATTTTAGCTATGGCTGCAGTTACGTTGGCCGCAATTAAAATTGGCCAGGTAATGCTAGGTTTGAGTCCATTACAAACTGTTGGAATCGCTGGCCTGGTTACTGTAATCTTTAGCACGGCAGGAGGTTTTAAAGGAGTTGTTTATACTGATTTTTTGTTGTTTTTCGTTGCCATGGCGGGAGGAATTGGCGCGGCAATTTATATCGTTAATCTGCCGGAAGTGGGAGGGTTATCCACGTTGCTTGCTCATGAAAGTGTAGCGGAAAAAATGAGTATTCTTCCTGATTTCAACAATAAGGAGGTTTTAATAACATTATTTATCATTCCTCTGGCGGTACAATGGTGGAGTGCCTGGTATCCGGGAGCTGAACCCGGCGGAGGTGGTTATATAGCGCAAAGGATGTTAGCTGCAAAAAATGAAAATCATGCAATAGGTGCTACTTTTTTCTTCAATATTTTACATTATGCCCTAAGACCATGGCCATGGATTTTGGTGGCTCTTGCTTCTTTGGTGGTGTATCCGGATGTAGCTAGTATTAAGGAAGCTTTTCCTGCGATCTCTCCGGATAAGTTAGGGAATGATTTGGCGTACTCGGCAATGCTTACAAAATTACCTAACGGCTTGTTAGGTGTAGTTTTGACTAGTTTGATAGCGGCTTATATGTCTACTATTTCAACACATTTAAATTGGGGTTCCAGTTATATAGTGAATGATGTATATAAGCGATATTTAAATCCGGGCGCTTCTCATAAGCAAATGGTTGCGGCGGGAAGGATTTCAACAGTTTCGCTCATGGTCTGTTCTGCATTGCTCGCACTTGTTTTGCAAAATGCGTTACAGCTTTTTAATGTGATTCTCATGTTTGGTGCGGGTACCGGCTTAATTTTTATACTCAGATGGTTTTGGTGGCGAATAAATGCCTGGAGTGAAATATCGGCAATGATTATCTCAGGAATATTTTCTTTACTGTTGAATTTCACCAGCTTAGGGATATATATGTTCGGGGGTGCAGTACTGGATGGTAACGAAGATGTGGTAGCGGGATTATTGCCTGGGTATATGAAGTATCCTTTTTTAGTCTTTATAACCACTTTGGTGTGGTTGACCGTAACCTTCTTAACAAGACCTGAAAAAAAGGAGACCTTAGAACGATTTTGTAAGGAAATTCGGCCTGGGGGTCCCGGTTGGCGAGCTTTCAGTGTGCAGCATAAAAGAGATGACCAAACTTCTGAAAGTTGGAATGTCCCCTATGGAATTGCTGCTACCCTAGCAGGTTGCTTTGTTATTTACGGTGGACTGTTCGCCACGGGCTATTGGATCTACGGCTACTATCTCAAAGCTTCTATTTTAACCACTGTCACTTTTTTTGCTTCTGTTTTGCTAATTCGATTATGGAAAAACATCAAGGAAATTATCTTTTAGGGTTTTCTGTATTCATTCTTTTTTAATCCTTAATCAAGCATTAAGCGGTATTTTATAAATCCTATTCTTTTTATTACGAAGATTGAAATAAAAGAAAACAAATAATAAAGTCTTTAAAAAAGAAAAGAAACGAAAGTAAAAAACTAATTTAATTTTGTTTTTTAGAAATATTTAATATATTCGTTACGTTATTTTTAGTTTTAGGTATGGAAATTAACCAAAACATAACTTAAAACAAATATTAATTACTAAACGAACTAAACTTTAATTAAACAAACTTAGATTATGAGTAGAAAAACTATTTTTCTGTTTCTGAGCTTGCTCTCTTCGTCTTTAATATGGTCTCAGGAGAGGGAGGTTACAGGAATAGTTACTGAGGCTGATTCAGGCTTACCTCTACCAGGTGTTACGGTAGTTGTCGATGGCACAAGTAATGGTGTTGTCACTGATTTCGACGGAAAATATAGCATCCAGGCCAGTTCTGATGCTACTCTTGTCTTTAGTTTCATTGGGTATGAGACAGTATCGAAAGCTGTTAATGGATCCTCTGAAATTAACGTTGCACTCCAGGTGGCAACCGCATCTTTGGATGAAGTAGTACTGGTTGGGTATAGCACCCAAAAGAAATCAAATGTAACCGCATCTGTTTCCGAGATAGATGGTGAAAAATTATCTGATGCGACTGCTCCAGATGTTTCTACACTCTTACAGGGAAAGGCAGCGGGAGTGCAGGTGGTACAGGCTTCTGGACGTCCTGGTTCCTCTTCATCGATTAGAATAAGAGGGATTGCATCTACGGGGGGTAATGCGAGTCCTTTATGGGTGGTAGATGGCGTCATTCAACATGGCGTCCCCAATCTTAACCCTAATGATATTGAATCAATTTCCGTTTTGAAAGATGCGTCAGCTACGGCTCTTTATGGTTCAAGGGGAGCCAATGGGGTTGTACAGGTGGTTACTAAGTCTGGTAAAAATGGCGTAGAGAAGTTAAGCATTTCTTCACGATCCGGTTTATCGTATTTCAACAACGGGAATTTCGAGATTATGAATTCTCAGCAGTTGTATGATTATTACCAGTCCTTTGGAAATCCGGAAAGTATCCCGGAAGGTATTGATGAGCAGGTTTTGACGAATGATTTCGATTGGTTTGGGAATGGCACACAAACCGGTATAGTACAGGATCACAATTTATCTTTCACCGGTGGGAATGAAAAATCTTCAACTTTTATCTCTTTAGGGTATTTTAAAGAAACAGGTACGCTAAAAGATGTTACTTATGATCGTGTTAGTTTCCGCCTTAATCATGAATATGAAGTTATTAAGAATTTAACCCTAAAACCTAAGATTGGAATTACCTATGAAAAAGATAACAGTAGGGAGCATTCTTTATATTCATTATACACTTATCTGCCCTGGGATAAACCTTATAATGATGAGGGGGAATTAATCAATCCCCAGGTGGATAATGTGACCTGGTATGGAAGGGATCAAAGTAATTATTTATATGATTTGCAATATAATTATGGTAAGAGTAGGACTTTAAATCTATTGACAAACTTTGATATTGAGTATAAAATTCTGCCTTATCTAACCTTCATATCTACCAATTCGGTCACGCTATTCTATTCCGATTCTATGTATTATACGGATCCGAATTCCAATGGCGGAAGAGCGAATCTTGGTGCAGTGTCAAATGACAACGCAAAACGCTATACAAATTTTACCAACCAGATGCTTCGATTTTCCAAGACTTTTGGTGATCATAATATCAATGCACTGGCTGCTTATGAATACAATAATTATAAATATCAAAGTTCCGGAGGTACCGGATATGGAATAGTACCCGGTTCTGAGATATTAAATAATACAACTACGCCGGCAGATGTACGCGGAGGAGCCAACGATTATGCTTTGCAATCCTTTCTGTTTAATACAGAATACAGTTATGATACCAGGTATCTTGTACAATTCTCGCTGAGAAGGGATGGGGCATCTAATTTCGGTCTGGAAAATCAATATGGTACGTTTTTCTCCGGAAGCTTAGGTTGGAATATTCATAACGAGGATTTTTTTAATATTGAAACCATTAATTTACTGAAATTAAGAGCCAGTTACGGTGGCTTGGGAAACAGGCCGGGATCTCTATACCCACAATATGAATTGCACAGTTTAGGATATAATTATAATGGCATTCCAGCTGTAGCCCCTTCCCAGCTTGGGAATGAGGATTTAAAATGGGAGAAATCCTATCAAACGAATTTCGGTCTTGATTTTAGAGGATGGGACCGTTTTAATCTATCATTAGATTACTATATCAAAGATACTTCAGGTCTTCTTTATTTCGTATCTCTACCTGCAACCAGTGGGTATACCGGCTATTGGGAAAATATCGGAGGGATAAAGAATACAGGCTTTGAAGTAAATTTCAATTATGACATTTTTACTTCCAGGGATGGCGGTTTTAACTGGAGTGTCAGAGGAAATATCGGATTCAATGATAATGAGATTACATCCGTATATGAAGGAGAGCCAATTGATCGTGGCACAAAAATAACCAAGGTGGGAGAGGACTTTAATTCCTGGTATATGCCTAAGTGGCTAGGAGTGGATCCGGAAACGGGAAATCCACTTTGGGAAACGATCGATGAAGAAACTGGAGAGCGTTCAGAAACCACTAATTATAATGAAGCCGATAAGCAAATTGTCGGAACTTCTTCTCCTGATTTTTATGGAGGATTCGCTACTGATTTTAGGTACTCAGGCTTTACGCTTTCTGCGAATTTTAATTTTAGCAAGGGGGGTAAGATTTACAATGCTTCAAGAGAGCTTTACGATTCAGACGGAGCTTACCCTACCTATAATCAGATGGTACTAGCCGATGGCTGGAGTAGGTGGGAAGCCCCAGGAGATATAGCTACCCATCCCAAGCCTTATTACGGGGGGAATAATTTATCCAATAAAACCTCTTCGCGTTACCTGGAAGATGGAAGTTATCTAAGATTAAGAAATATCAGGTTAGGGTATTCTTTTGAACAAAATTTGATTCAACGAATCGGTCTTAGTAATGCCGAGATTTATATAACGGCTGATAACTTAATGACTATTACAGATTATACCGGAACAGATCCTGAAGTTGGTATTGATGGTTTTGCATCAACAACTTACCCCGTATCCAAACGGGTTGCATTAGGAATTAACCTGTCATTATAAAATAATAATTATGAAAAAAATTATATATCTATTCATTCTTGCAATATGTTTGATTTCTTGTGAGATAGATCGTTATCCCTATGATTCCATTCCTTCAGATCAAATTTTTGAAGGGGAAGGAACATTAGAAGCGGCGACATTAGGAAATTATGCCTTATTAAAAGGAGATGCCAACGGAGGAGGTTTTGCTCCGCAATTACACAGGCTGAGTGAGTATCCAGGGGATAATGTTTCCCTCAGCGGAACCACTACAGATCCTTTATTTTATACCTATAATTATAACAATCTTGTGACCAGTGGTCGGGTAAATGATTTTTGGGTCAGTGGTTATAGGGCGATAGTAGGCACTAATAAAATTATTGAGCTCACCTCTGAGGGTCAATCAGAAGAATTAGATCAACTAATAGGGGAGAACTATTATCTAAGGGCTTTGACCTTTTTTCAATTAGCCAATGTTTTTGGGCGACCTTATGTCCAGGGAACGGAAAACCTGGCGGTTCCTTTGAAACTAACCTCGGATGTAAATGATCTACCGGATAGGAATACGGTAGGAGAAGTTTATGATCAGGTTATTTCAGATCTCAAGAAAGCGGAAGAATTGATGAATATCGATAAATCCAACAGTTTTGCGACTAAAGAAGCTGCTCAGGCTTTGCTTTCCAGGGTATACCTTTATATGGAAGAAAATGAACTGGCTATTGAATATGCTGATAAGGTGATTACTTCAGGTAGGTTCTCTTTACTGCCTACAGATCAGCTGGCTCAGTACTTTACTTTGAACCCGGATGGAAATCCTGAAACAATTTTTGCATTTAAATTTTTAGAGGAGTCAGACTACAATCATGGTTGGTATACGGTTGGTTCCTTATATGCGAACATTCAGGGTGCCGGTTGGGGAGAAATGTATGCTTCCAGCACCTATTTGGATTTGTTAAGGGAGAACCCAGGTGATAAGCGGATGGGTTTCATTGATCCTCAATATCTTACCGATGAGGAAGGAGATCGTATACCTGCTGTATACTGGGTGAATGAAGAGAATAATCAGTATGTATTTAAAAGAACCTACCAACAAAATGGAGAAACCTATTTTGATCTCGATGGTTCCAGTGTCAAGTTGCAGGAAGAGCAAATTGATGGTGAAACAAAATATTATTTCGATGCTTCAGGAAGTAAACAATATGTAATTAAAGATTTTGATATGGCCAAAAGAAATGGCTATCCCAAATTTTACATTTTAAAAGCTTCTTTACAAGAAGACGTTCCACATCTATGGTCACCTGTAGTTTCCAGATTAGCCGAGATGTACCTAAATAAAGCCGAGGCTTACGCAAAAATGGGTAATATTCCCATGGCACTAGAAAATTTAAATGTGATAAGAGAAAGGGCAGGAATTCCTGCTATCTCGGGTGAAACCGACCTGGAAGCCGGCCAATCAATACTTGATGTAGTATTAGCCGAAAGAAGAAGAGAATTGGCCTACGAAGGACATCGAAAATTTGATGTTTTTAGAAACAACAGAACTATGAATCGTGATTATCCAGGTACGCATTTAGTTGGAAATAACCCTTATTATGAAATACCGCCCACAGCAGACCGTGTTGTTGAATATATCCCTCAGGCTCAGATCAATGCACAACCTTCGTTAATTCAAAATGATTAAAAGCTCTAACTGTCATATAGGGAATCTAAAATTCAGGAGATTAATTATAAGTCTTTTAATATTGGGCTCAATTGCATGTAAGCCCGACACCATATATGACAGTGGGGATCGGTCTAAATCGCCGGAGATAAGCTTATCTGTTAGAATTCCTGCAGGAGGAAATAGCTGGGTAGTTAATGATTTGGAAAGAAATCAATTCTTAATAACAAATTCAGGTATCCATAATTGGACGAATACGAAGGATGTTATTAGGATCTATTTTTATTCGGAAGTGGCAACCAAAGTTCGGATGGGATTAAATATTAAAGTCCCATCTGGTACTTCGGTTATTCGATTAGGGCTTGATGGATCCATGAACGATTATGAGTTTAATAATGAAAGTTATAGGGATATGTATGTTGATGAATTTTACCTGGACAAGCCTGGCTATCACTATTTTGAATTCCAGGGAGTAAGTAAAACAGGTACTTATATCGCTGATATTAATGAAGTCTTATTAGGTGGTAGTATTTCTGATGAAGATATTCATTTTGTGGCTAAAGAAGAGAATTTTTATTTCGGTAGAAGAGGTCCTTCCGTTCATCTTACCTATGAGCAACCTGAGGGTAAAGATGTGATATTCTTTTATAACGAATTGACAGTACCGGAAGGAAAAGATAAGATAGGTTCTTATTTTATGGCCAATGGTTTTGCAGAGGGGTATTTTGGAATGCAGGTTAATAGTTCACAAGAACGTCGAATTCTTTTTTCAGTCTGGAGTCCCTACCAGACGGATGACCCAGATAACGTTCCCGACGATGCACGCGTTCAGCTTTTATCCAAAGGCGAAAATGTAATTACAGGGAGGTTTGGTAATGAAGGCTCCGGTGGGCAGAGTTATTTGGTGTATGGATGGAAACCTAATTTGACCTACCAGTTTTTATTAAAGGGAACACCCAATAATGATAATTCGACAACATACTCTGCATATTTTAAAAATATACAGGAAGAAGACTGGAAGTTTATCGCTGCCTTTAGAAGACCTCAAATAAATAGTTATTTAACCAGGCTTCATTCATTTCTTGAAAACTTTAATCCTGATACAGGTAATTTAACAAGAGAGGTTTTACTTGGTAATCAGTGGATATTTGATACAAATGGCAATTGGACAGAACTGAGCAAAGCCAAATTTACCACCGATGATACGGGAAGAAGCAACATTCGGTTGGACTTCAAAGGAGGAGTTGAAGGGAAAAGATTTTTTTTAAAAAATACCGGTTTTTTTACTGGTTATACAGAAATAGAGAAAGATTTTTCGCGTGGCTTAAATAATAAAAATCCAGGAATCGATCTTTCTAAATTTGAAAATTAGGAATAAGAAATCTATAAGAGAATCATGAAATCAAAAATTTTGTAGTAGTAGTTTTAGTTAATTTGAGTTAGTTAGTTGTCATTAAAGCTTATGAGCAACTTAACGGAAAGTGCACGTCAAAATAGAGTCTATCTAATGACGTGTACTTTTTTAATTAAAGATGCTGTGGTCATGGTTCGCAACAATAATTTTAGGTGTTAATAATTTTTCATAAACGTAATATTCATGAATGAAGTAAAAGTAAGGTCTATTTTTTTTAACCTTTTGTTCTTGTGGACTGGATTAGGTATGGTCGGACAAAACATTCCTTCAACCTTAAAGAACTATATTGAAAACCCACAAATGATCGGGGAAAACAAAATGCCACCACGAAGTGGATTTGAATCCTATCCTTCGGAAAGTGCTGCTTTTCAGGCAAAAAATCCTAATAAACTTGATCTCAATGGACCCTGGAAATTTAAATGGGTCCAATCACCTAAGGATCGCCCTGTAGATTTCATAAATCCTTCCTTTAATGACAGAGATTGGAATGAAATCCAGGTACCCTCCAATTGGGAAGTCGAGGGGTATGGTGTACCTATCTATGTTAATCATCAATATGAATTTGCAGATTATAAAGCGCCTATTTCGAAGGAAATGAAATTCGTAGATAAAATTTATCCTGCTAATCCAGGGAATGTACCAGATGATTATAATCCCGTAGGTTCTTATCGAAAGGAAATAACGCTGGAAAAAAATTGGATGAAAGACCAGACTGTTTTTTTGCATATAGGAGCTATGAAATCTGGAGGCTTTGTGTGGGTTAACGGAAAATACGTGGGGTATTCTCAGGGCAGTAAACTCCCGGCTGAATTTGATATTTCTAAATTCTTGGTAAGCGGTAAAAATATTATTGCGCTTCAAATTTTTAGGTGGACGGATGGCTCTTATTTAGAATGCCAGGATTTTTGGAGAATTTCTGGAATAGAAAGAGATGTATATCTCTACAAACAACCAATAGAGAGAATTCGAGACCTACAGGTCACGGGTACTTTAGACGAGAGTTTTCAGGATGGAGAATTGGATGTCACCTCATTTTTTGAGAATGCAGAGGATATCATTTTACAATATTCCCTGACTGATCCAAATGGAGAGGAAGTAGTCAAGGGAGAAATCAATGGGAAAAAGGGTGATAGTATTCATTTTCATAGAGAGATTTCAAACATAAAACCTTGGTCCGCTGAGCATCCGAATCTATATAACCTGATGGTAAAGACATTAAATGCTAAAGGTGAAACCTTGGAAGTGATTCCTTTACGAATCGGATTTAGAACAGTAGAAATCAAAAATGGTATACTAAGGTTAAATGGGCAGCGCATTACTTTGAAAGGTGTTAATACACAGGAAACCAGTCCTGAAACTGGTCATGTAATGAGTGAACACTTAATGCTGAAGGATATTCGGATGTGGAAGGAGAATAATATTAACGCTGTGCGTCTGAGTCATTACCCTCGCAGTGATCGATTTTATGAATTATGTGATGAATATGGGATTTATGTCGTTGATGAGGCCAATATTGAATCTCATGGAATGTATTATGGAAAATATTCATTAGCCAAAAATCAGGTTTGGGAAAAAGCACACTTGGCCAGGATGATCAATATGGTCGAAAGACATAAAAATCATCCTTCCGTTATTATTTGGAGTATGGGTAATGAAGCAGGAAATGGAATTAATTTCTACAAAGGCTATAAAGAAATTAAAAAACACGATCCTATCAAACGGCCGGTTCAATATGAAAGAGCTTATAAGGAAGAGGACGGTAATCTTCTGGATATGGACTGGAATACAGACATTATTGTTCCCCAGTATCCTTCTCCACAAACCTTTGAATATATAGGAAACTTGCTAACTAATAAACCTTTTATTCCATCGGAATATGCTCATGCCATGGGAAATAGTACGGGTAATTTTCAGGATTATTGGGATATCATTGAGCACCATGATAATCTCCAGGGGGGATTTATATGGGACTGGGTAGACCAATCCCTCTGGAAGACAAATGATAATGGAGATCGGTTTTATGCCTATGGAGGCGATTATGGAAAGGATATGCCCAGCGATAATACGTTCTTAAACAATGGAATCGTTTTCCCGGATCGTAATCCACAGCCCGCTTTGCATGAAGTTAAAAAGGTCTATGAATATATCAATTTCAAAGAAGAAGGTTATACGGAAAACGATGAGCTCAGGGTCTTCATTGAGAACCGATACGATTTTACAAATTGCGACCGCTTTGATTTTAAGGGAGTGGTTTGGTCTGAAGGTGATACTCTTAAAAGATTAGCTCCCATTACCATCGATATCAAACCGCATACCGGAGAATTATTAAGAGTAGATCTGGGCGATATTGCAATGGAGCCTGGTAGAGAATATTTTCTCAATCTTTCTGCTAGTTTAAAAAGTGGCTGGGGCCTTTTACCCAAGGGTTACTTAGTAGCCCATGAACAATTCAAACTTAGGAATATGGGCGAAGGAAAAGGGCAAAGAACTTTGCCTAAATATGCCCAGCTAAATGATTATCCAAAATATATTAAGTCAGAAGGGAATGATTTCGAAATACATTTTGATAAAAATTCCGGAAGAATCATCAAATATGTATTTAAAGGATGGGATCTTATTAAAGATAAAAAAGGTCCACTTCCTAATTTCTGGCGAGCTCCTACCGATAACGACCTCGGGAATAGGATGCATTTTAAAAATATAGCATGGAAAATAGCCAGTATGCCGTTAAAGGCTGACCAGGTTAAAATTATTAAGGAAAATAATCATCAAGAATTAAAGGTAGTTTACGATTTAAAACCCGTTGGAACCAGCGTTTCTGTTATCTATGAGGTTTTTGAAAATGGAGCAGTAAAAATTCAATCAACCTTATTACCTGCAAAAGATCAGAATGATATTCCACGATTTGGCTTTAGAATGCAAATGCCTGGGGAATTTGACAATCTGGAGTATTATGGAAGGGGCCCCTGGGAAAATTACCAGGATAGAAATAATTCAGCGTTTATAGGCATCTATAGCTCAAAGGTTTTTGATCAATACGTGCCATACATTCGTCCCCAAGAAAATGGAAATAAAACGGGAGCTCGTTGGATTTCCTTATCCAACAATTCAGGAGTAGGTTTAATTATTGTTAATGATACGAATAATAAAAATTATTTAGGGTTTAGTGCTTTACCCATGAAGAATGAAGATTTCGATGTAACGGCTACGGACGATTACAAAAACGCACCAGACCTAAATTTTTCTAAACATACAAGTGATATAAAAAAACAGGATTTGATCCAACTGAATATTGATATGATGCAAAGGGGAGTAGGTGGAGATAACAGCTGGGGAGCCAAACCTCAGAAACAATATCAAATAAATCCAGCTATAAAACATCAATATTCATTTTACCTAATTCCCTGTCTCTCCCAGACACAATCACTATTCGATATCTATAGAAACTATCAGCAATAATAGAGCAAATACCACAAATAATATACTCCCTGGAACCTATTCAAATTCTTTTAAAGAAATAATACCTAAAATGACGATGATTAATAAAAGAATTAATATAACGGTAATCAAAATGTTTTCATTCAATATTACTTGAGTAAAATCTGTCTTTGAAATCAATAAGTACCAGAAGATTATACAAAATGAATATCCTAATTTCTTAAATAAAGTCAGTTTCATGAAATAAAAAAGAAACCAGATGACCCCTGGATTAAATGGTATTTATAGGGCCACCTGGCTTAAAAATAAAACAAACGGTAAAATTTTAATTTTGAAATGAAGTAATGATTTCTGGATTCCTTTTCAGGAACCTAAAGATTGCTTTTTTTAAAGCCTGAACTTCCTCAATATATTTTTCAATTTTTCTTCGTATTACTAATTGAGCCCTGAGAAATGCATAATCGCAATCAATTTGATCACATTCTTTTTGATTTTCCAGCTTATTCTGTGAATTGTAGCACTCCTGAAGGTATAGATCATTCCATTTTTTCAGCTTCTTTAACTCATAGAGCAAAACATCGGCTTTTGCCTGTTTGATTTTTGTTTTCTCTTTCAAAGGATTACTGAGCAGTTCTTTATAAAAATCTAATTCTTCCGAGAGGAAACCAAGTTCTTTAATCCAATAATGATTTTGATTTTCGAACTTCACGATCTGGATTTCCTCCTCCCTATGGTGTTGTTGAATATCCTTTATCATATTTTTTATTTATTATTTCTGGGTCAATCTGAGCCACCTTTTTAATCTTTATCTGGCTTTCTCCCATTGGGAACATCCAGGTTATTTCATCTCCCTCTGCATATCCAAAAAGCGCCAAACCCATAGGCGCCAACACGGAAACCATATTTTTTCGAATATCTCCCTTTTCAGGTGTGACGATCTGGTAGGTTTTAACTACATCATATGGAGTTTCTATAGTAACTAAGGAATTCAGTCGGATAACATCCTCCGGCATCTTATTCTTAGGAATTAATTTGGCACTTTTGAGCTCTTCGCTCAATTTGTATATCGAAGCTTTATAAGTGGTATCTTTATAATATTTAGCTAAAGACATAATTTGTTTTAGAAACTCATATTCTTTTTTTTCTACAATCAGATTTCCGTATTTCATTTTATAAGTTTTTAATAGCGTTGATAATTTTAAGGGAAAATCCCGCGTTGGTTGTACGCAGTTTCAATGCGCAATATGGCGAGGATGTAGGCTGCCGTTCTCCAGTCGACATTCCGTTTTTTAACTTCCGAGTTTATTTTGTGGAAATTTTGAGTGATCTTTTTTTCAATTTTTTCCATGACCTCTTCAAGTTGCCACAATTCACCATTTCGGTTTTGTAACCATTCAAAATAACTGCCAATAACTCCGCCGGAATTACAAAAGATATCGGGAATAATGGTAATTCCCTTTTCCAGCAGGATTTTCTCACCTTCACTATTGGTAGGACCATTGGCACCTTCCGCCACTATAGCTGCTTTGATTTTAAAGGCATTATCCTGGGTGATTTGATTCCCAAGGGCGGCAGGAATCACAATGTCACAATCAAGGCCCCAGAAATCTTCCGGGTCAATCTCCGTAGCGCCCTTGAAGCCTTTGATGGAACCTTTCCGAGGTTCACAATGTTGTGCCAGGGCCTCGGTGTCGATACCATTCTCATTAAATAGACTGGCATGCGCATCCTGAACTGCTATTAGTGTACCCCCATCTTTGGAGATGAAATGGGATGCCCAATAACCGACATTACCGAATCCCTGGACTATGAATTTTTTATTCTTAAAATCTTCATTTCTAGTTTCTAAAAGGAGTTTTATACTGAGATAAACCCCAAAACCTGTAGCGCGATCCCGACCTTCCAATCCTCCTGCTCCTATAGGCTTTCCGGTAACTACATGCTGATTGTGAGATCGTTCAGATGAAGAAATGGTAGACATGTAGGTATCTGCGATCCATGCCATAGTTTGGGCATTAGTGTTTACATCAGGAGCTGGAATATCATGTTCGGGACCAATATTTTCCCCTAGTGCGTAAGTAAACCGTCGGGTGATACGTTCTAATTCTGAATCGGAATAATTACGGGGGTCGATTTTAATGCCTCCCTTGGCTCCACCATATGGGAGACCGGCTAGTGAGGTTTTCCAGGTCATCCACATGGCCAAAGCTTTGGCGGCATCAATATCTACTGTGTCGTGGTATCGTAAACCTCCTTTGTATGGCCCGAGGGCATTATTATGTTGCACCCGGTAGCCTGTGAAAACCTCCACCTTTCCGTTATCCATTTTTACAGGAAAATGTACAATGATCTCATTGTTGGTGATCCCTAAAATCTTTCGGATGTTAGGATTTAAATCTATGATATCTGCAGTGGAATTAAACTGATTCATTACAGTTTCATACATAGATTGGCGATTTATTTTCTGAGTATTTATCATTCTTTTTTACTTGAAATGTTCACATATTAATTTTCGATCTTCTTTCCAGATGCAATATTTTCGGTGGTCACAATTAAAACACAAACCTTTGAGCATCTCCTGAGGTATTTCAGTTGAAGATTTGTTCGAGGGTAACTCCTGATTTATTTTTTCTTTTGTCAAATTCATTGTTTTCAACTTTGTGTGTACCATCAAAGTCAAAGTACATGCCGGTTAATAAATTAATTTCATACTTTATTCGTAAGTAACTGTAAAAGAAATATTTAAACTTTTAAAAAAGATTTTCAAGTTCAAGGCTAGTGGAGAAGAATGATTCAGCTGGGGAGTTTTGTACCGGTATATAGGCCTGCAGAAAATGGGGTTATATAGGTAAAAAGATAAGATTTTGTATTATTAGTCTCCTTTTGAACATTTTAGGGTAGAGAAAAATATCTTCCATTTTGAATTTCACACAAATAATCCAAAAAATATGTGGTTGAGCCTCTTTGAGTTTTTTTATTTAAGCAGGTATTTCTGTGCTTGCGGAATAGCTTTTAAGGAGCTTTTTAATTTTCGCTTTTGCTGCAGGATCTGCACATTGTGAACTCCAAAGAGGCAAGGGTTTATTGTGTTCTGTACAATACTTTATTAGCCATGCAGCGCAATCATATCCTGTGGGTTTATCCTTTCCGAGGTCATGGTCAAAGCAAATTCCTTTAGGAAGGCCATAGTTGCAAATCCAATTTTGGAATTCATGAAAATTCTTCACCCAAATCACTTCAACTTCACGTCCTACCGGACTAAAAGATAACCAGTCCATTCTGGTATCCATGGGGTTTAGTCGATCATCAAGCCACAACAATGTTTTAGTATCTCCTTTAGAGCTATGAGGAGGTTTTAGATTTTTGGTACGGATCAGCTTCTGTATTATGGGTAATGAAAGCAGCACAGAAACCCAATTTCTTAAAGCAGATAGGACCATGGCTTTGGGAATAAGATAATTTAATAACAAAGAAGAGAAGAGAGCGCGGTTTCAATAAGAGCTATTATAACAAATCTTTATTCAACTTTTTTCTTCTAAGCAAGTTGATTCCCACTCCGAATAAAGCAATAAGAATGCTGATTATAAAAACTACGGTAACCGGATTATTTTCCCAAATCATGTAATAGAAATCCTTTTGTAGAAAAAGAGAACGAATGATTACTATTACTAGGACTAACATCAAGGTTTTGATAAAATTTTTGAACATATCCCGAAATTTGATGAATAAAAAATTTCATATATGGATAAGTCAAACTGTATGCCCGGAAAGAAATAACAGTATATTTTAATTTAAAAAACTGAAAAACAGTTAGTTAAAATATAAGTAAATATAATGTGCATGGGAGAAATACCCCGGCCGGGGAAAAAAGTACCGCTGGTATTATTTTAGTTTATTGCGGAGCGTCTTTCGATCGATTTGAAGTATTTCTGCTGCTTTTGTTTTATTATTCTGGACACTCGCCAGTACCCTTTTTATATGTGCTTTTTCCATTGCTTCCAGGCTCTGTAATTCGCTGCTTATTTGTGGATCTGGATACTTGAGATATTCGGGTAGATTGGCGATTTCAATTTCGGAATCGCTCATGATTATGGCTCTCTGCAGGGCATTTTCCAATTCACGAACGTTGCCGGGCCAATTATAACGGATCAAGATTTCCATGGCCTTATCAGAAATTCTTATCTGAGGTTTCCCATATTCGCGGCCGTACTTTTTCAAAAAATGTTGGGACAACTGCGGGATATCATCCTTTCTGTCCCTCAGGGGTGGAGTGGTTATATTAACAACATTTAATCTGTAATAAAGATCTTCTCGAAAACTTTCATTTTTGATCATTTCTTTTAGATTACTATTTGTAGCTGCTATAATTCGAATTTCGATCTTTTTAGCCCTTTGTTCTCCTACTTTTCTCACCTCTTTTTCCTGGAGAACACGTAATAATCGTATCTGAACATTTAAGGGGGCAGTACCGATTTCATCTAAAAAGATAGTTCCTCCAGCCGCAGCCTGAAAAAAGCCATCCCTATTTTCCACGGCTCCTGTAAAGGCCCCTTTTTTATAACCAAAAAGTTCGGATTCCAACAGATCCTTCGGAATTGCCCCACAATTAACCGCAATAAAAGGGTTCGCAGCAAAGGAGCCTTTATAATGAATAGCACGGGCGACCAGTTCTTTTCCGGTACCACTCTCTCCTTCAATTAGCACTGTGGCTCGATTGTTTTTTACTCTTTCAATAATATCGATTAATTGGTTGATCTTTTCTGACCGGCCAATAATGCCTGCATAAATTCCCTCACCAGATGCTTGAATTGATTTATAGTGTTGCTTTTCTAACGGCATTGATTTTTCTACCGACTTTATTAATTCTTCAGCAGTAAAGGGTTTAACCAAATAATCCAGAGCCCCTGATTTCATTGCTGACAAAGCTCCATCAACAGATGGGTACCCGGTAATGACCAGTTTGGGAACCTCTGGGAAATGCTCATCGACATACTTTATTAACTCCATCCCATTTATTTCCGGCATTTGTAAATCGGTGATCAGGAGATCAATTTCGTTAGATTTTAAAATGCCAATCCCTTCCTTTACCGAGGTGGCTTTGTAGCAGTAAAAATTATTTTTCTGCAAGTGTCTTTCAACCAGTTCAAGCATATCATAGTCGTCATCGACTATTAAAATATTCGCTTTTCTATATGCCATGATCACATTTTTAAAGGTAAAGTTATTTGAAAAACAGTGCCGGCAGGCGGATTGTCAAAAGTAACTATTTCGCCACGATGACTTTTAATGATTCCATGCACTACACTTAAACCCAGACCGGAACCTTCGCCTACCGGTTTGGTAGTAAAGAATGGTTCAAAAATTTTAGATTTAAGCTTTTCTGGAATCCCTGGTCCCTGATCGATAATTCTCATTTCAAATGCTTCTGGATTGCTTTTAATTTCTATAGTAATTTTACCTCCAGGGGGGGAAACATAAATAGCATTAATAAGTAAATTAAATAAGACCTGAGTAAATTGTATGCTATCTAATTGGGCCTTTAGTTGGTTATTGTCAATTCTAAATTCATAATGAACCTGGGCCTTTTTGAAATTCTGACCCAATAAACGCAATGCCTGTTCAATAACAGGTTTAACTAATATCCAATTTTTATTTTGAGGCATCTCACAGGCAAAAAACATAAGTTTTTTTACAACCTCTCTTGAATAAATGGCCGCTTTGATAATTTTCTCACTATCCGCCTGCACCTGCTTATCCTTTGTTTGAGATTTGATAAGTTCGGAAAAACCAAGAATATTGCCCAGGGGCGTATTTAATTCATGGGCTATACCTGCAGTGATTTCTCCTAAAATGGAAAGTCGGTCATTTCGTTCGGCGCTTCTTCTTAAGACTTCCTCTTTCTTTTTTGTATCCTGACGTTCAAAAAATTGTTCTATTTCCAGGGCGATTCTGTCCAGTAATTTTTGTTCTTCTTCTAAGAAATAGGCAGCTGGATGAAGCCCCAGATCATAATATATTTTTAAAAAGCCTTTTGCCTCGCCGGCAACAGTTATAATGCTTTCCTGAGAAATATTTTTGTCTGGTATACCAGAGGTTATAAGCTCATGATCCTCATATTTCAGTTGAACGATCGCGATATCTGAAAACATCCAGGCCCTTCGGGTGCTGTAACAAATTTCCCATAGTGTATCGGCAATGGAATCTGTATGTTTCCGAAGGGCAGAGGACACTTCATAGAGGCACGATAATTCTTTGATGCGCTCTTCTAATTTTTTTTCTATAGAAATATCCCTCTTTGTCATATTTAGTCCATGGATTAATTAGAGGTCCAATTTTAACTTGCTTAACTATAAAGGTAAAGATCATATTGTTTTTGGTTAGATACAAATACTTTACAAGCTTAGGCTAATGGAATGCCTGGTTAATTTACGGTGGAATAACTTTTAGAAAGGTCACTAGAAGCAATAATTTTATCCATCCTCTACAAGCTCAATTCGCAGAAAAACTGTTAGTCTATTGCTTTGCCGCTCAAATCTTCTTTAAACCTGAGGTGATTGTAAAAAATCTTTTTAGAGATGGGTAGCTCTTCTGATAGCGAAATTCCTTTTTATTTAAAGAGATCTAGGGCTATCAATTTTTTCAGATTCTCAGGTTTTCGATTTGGAAGCAGTAGATATTATAAGTCCGCTCGCTAATTTCTCTCAGCCAATTTTTTCCCCTTTGACAAAAATAGCGATTACTGGAATACTTTAATAAACATCAAATTAATCCCGAAAATTGGAAGAAGAGGCCTGGGGTGGAAAAAATTATAAGATCCCGTATATTCTAAAATATTTGCCTTCTAATACGGCTTAAAGTCTCCCTGGTAATTCCAAGGTAGGAGGCGATCATGTGCTGCGGAACTCTTTGGATAATGTTTGGAAAATCGGTTATTAATTTTCGGTACCTTTCTTCTGCGTTAGAACTTATAGTACCCATTAGACGTCCTTGGGTTGCGATGAGGTTATTTTGAATGAGCATTCGAAAATATCTTTCAAAATCGGGTAGTTTTTTTAAAAGAAGATCCCATTTTTGATTAGTTAAAAGTAATAATTCGCAATTTTCAAGGGCTTCAATATTATATAATGAAGGCTCTCCGGAAAAGAAACTTGAAAGATCGGCTGTCCATCTTCCTTCGGTGGTAAACTGGAGAATATGTTCTTTGCCTTTGGAATCGATAGTATAACTGCGAAGCAATCCTTCTTCCACAAAAATGGTAGAAGAACAGATTTCTCCCTGATTTAAAATAGAGTCTTTTTTTACTAGGTTTCGGCGCACAAATAGGCTTTCGGCAAAAGCTAATTCTTCTTCACTGATATCAATTTTCTCTTTTATGCTGTGTCTTAAATTATTTCCCATATTCCGAAGCTATAAAATACTTTATAAAAACCTGCAATGAACTTCAATATAGGGTTTAATATTAAAATTAATATGTGACTTAAGTCAATGGCGAAGAGGTATATATGTGCGAACTTTGATGGTGTAAAAATGTTATAATCACTTTTAAATCCCATAATCATGAAAAATTTAAAAGCACAGCATATCAGCAAAGTGGATGTAGCAGTACGCTATCTAATCGCTTCAGAATTGACAGTTTTTATGACTACAGGGGCAGTTCGCGGAATTCTTCTGGTCTTGATCCTTTCATTTACTCTTTTGCTAGTCTATACAGGAGTAGTTCAGAAGAGCCTGCTTAAAGGAAGGTTTTATGAATAGTCTTTTAGATCAACTCTAAGGAATATCTTCCTGCGTACAGAAGGGTAAGAGAAAGAAACTGGCATTAATTGCATTATGTAATGGGATACTCCCCATTTACTAGACCAAAACAGGTGTTTTCTTAGTTAATGATTTAGGGTTACTATTCTTTGTTTTATTTATTGATTCCTGGTAACGTTGCCCTGGGATTTCCTTGAAGGTGTGATGTATTTTTTGATGATTATAATATTCTATATAATCTCGTATTCCTTCATAGAGTTCAAGACCATTTTCAGGAGGGTTTAAATAGATATATTTGTACTTAAGTGTTCTCCAAAAGCGCTCGATCCATCTATTGTCAATAGCTCTTCCTTTACCATCCATAGATATTTTTATACCCTCTTCCTCTAGGGTTAAGGTCCATGCTGCAGAAGTAAACTGAGAACCTTGATCGGTATTAATGATCTCTGGCTTTCCATGGCGTTTGATAGCGTCCTCAAGTACCTGTAAACACCATTTTGTTTCCAGGCTGTTGGAGATACCCCAGCCCATGATCTTACGACTGTATACATCGATGATAGCCGTACAGTACATGAATCCTTTTTTCATGGGGATATAGGTGATATCAATACTCCAGACCTGGTTAGCCCTGTCTATAGGCATTTTATGTAAAAGATAAGGGCGGATGTACTTTGCCTGTCCCAACTTACTCAGGTTCTTCTTTGGATATATCGTTCTGTGGCCCATTTTACGAAGCAGTCTTCTCACTCGTTTAGGATTTACATGATAGCCCCTCAGACCTAACATGAAGACCATTGACTTGACTCCTTCAGCCGGATGTTTGATAGCATGTTCGTCCATGATACGCATGATCTTTAAATTTTCGGGTTTTTCTTCCTTGGGACGATAATATAACGAGCTTCTATTGACTGAGAGTAGTTGACATTGCTTACGGATACTCATTCGCTTTTGTCGGCTACTGATCAGGGACCTCCGATCGCTCATAGACCTGTTTTCTTTAAGCTTTTTTTTTAAAAATCATTCTCTACTTTGAGCTGACCGATCTGAGCATAAAGCTTCTCTGGATCCACCTGATCGGTTTTCTTAGGTTGCTCTTTTTCAAATGCCTGGGCCATGTTTTTCTGGAACTCCTTCTTCCATCGGGAGATCATTACTGCGCTTACTTCAAAACGCTCGGAGAGTTCTGCTAGAGTATGACGTTCTTTGATAGCTTCTAAGGCTACATTGGCTTTAAATTGTGCACTAAATTTTCTTCTGGATTTCTTCATAGGTTCGGTGAATTTAATAAACTATTTTTTAACTCAACCTATGGTCTGAATTTCGGGGAGTATTACACTAATGGATTATCACAATCTGCTTTAGAGCAAGAAACTAAAACTGAAATTAAACTAAAATATAATATTATTTTTTTCATAATTCTTTACGATTTCAATGTGGCTATTGTAGGTAACGGCCGCGGTTATCGCAAGTTGCGGGAGTAGGAACGCGGACTTGTCGGCTAACGCTTTAGTTTGTTAGGAATCTAATTTAGTTCTTTTTTGTAAAACCCGTAATTTGAGATGAACCGCTGTTGTGCGTTGTTTACTTTAGTAATAATTATATTTAATAGTTCTAATTAAAATCAATGAATCTGATTCTTTATCAAATAATTTGACTTTTGTTCTATTTCCTAATTCATCGAGTTCTATAGTTTTATAGATTATTACTTGTTTCTCATTATCAAGATCATCAAACTCTATTACCTTCCTCAAATTTCCATTCTCGTCATAAAAATTTTGATATTCTGAACTTGCTAAATATTCTACAGTAGAATAATCTTTTGGGTTGTATAGATAAAATTTAGTTCGTCCAATACTATCTCTTAAGTTTTGACTGAGATAATATCTGTATTCAGTTTTTATGGCATCATCTCCAAATGCAATAATTGTATAATTTCTATCATCTATCCAATTATAAGAACCATATTCAGATAACTCACCATTTATCTTAATTTTGAATAAACTTTTAGTTCCATCAATACTTTCTTAATATTCTTTTTCTGCGACTTTAAGTTTGCCAGATTCGTAAATTGAATCTATTATTTTAATTATGTTTCCTTTTTTATTAAAAATCGCAATTTGTTTAGAAATGAGGTCGGTTGAATCAATCTTGCTTGAGTAGGATTTAGTAATTATTGATTCTACATTTCCATGCAAACCAAGTTCTTGTAATTCGGTATAATTCTTTTGAGAATAAACATTCTGGAGAATTAAAAAGAATATTAAAAGGAATTTCTTCATAAGTAAATTACGCACAACGGCTTCGCATAACACAAGTTGGCGGAGTAGGGAAAGCGAACTTGTCGGCTTAAGCCTGGATTGTTGATCAAGATACTTATTTTCTTTAAAATTTCACCGCCTATTTGAGTTATGCGTTGTTGTGCACTGGCCTTTTGTCCAATGTATTTTAAAGCTTATCAAAAAATAGCATTATTGATAAATATCCTATATATATAATTCCACAAATTGTTATTATCCAATTCCACTTTCGGATAAATATTCTTGAAATTAGATAAATCAAAATAGTTATAAGTCCAAATACTGCGGGGAAAAATAAATTAGCTAAACCGCCAAGCTCTGCTTGATTTAAATCTGGTGCTGACATTGTAATTGTAGTAAAAACAATTACGGTTACGAAAATCACTCCGATGTTGTTCCAAGGATTGTCAATAATCTTTTTTTTCTCCGTTCTCATTTCAAAATGATTACTTACTCTTTATAAAAAATGTTTGGTATTTTTTGCTCGAACTCGGATGCTTGTGTTTTTTACTATCAATTTTATTATTCTCAGTTAACCGGAATAATCTTTCATTTTTAATAATTAATTTCGTAGGTGGATTTTGTCGGTTTTGTCCACTACTCGATAAAGCATTTGTGATTAGTTCATCTTTTTCAATCACACTTGCTTTTTGATCAGATGATAAAATTAAACTATCTGAATATTTATTCTTCTCTACAATTTTTGTAGTGTCCATTATTGGAATTACTTTCAGGAAAATTGTATCATTTTTTAAACTCCATTTTCCCTTTGACCAACTCGAAGCTAGATCAAATTTCCAATTATAAACAAAGGTTGAATCCATTTTTAATTCAATTTCTTCTCCGAATTTATTGGAATATTTTCCACTAATTTTCTTTTGACCAAATGTCAAAGTAGAAATCAAAATCAGAAATATTTGTATCGTAGTTCTCATTTTTGTGAGGCTTGTGCACAACGGCTACCTTTACTTTGAATCGTTATATTGATTATAGCAAACTAAGGGGAGAACTAGAACGGTTGCTAGAATAGAACCATTAACCGTGTGAGTCCCCTTAGCTTCTATAAATGTTGCAAAGAACTAATTGGAATACCAGGTCTAGCAGGACCCGTTAAAGGTAATAGTTACTGCAACTTCATTTAATTCGATTTTAAAGATATGAAAAATTATGAGCTAGCCGTTGGGATAGATGTATCCAAAAAAACCTTAGATGTATTTATCCATAATTACAATAAACATAGGGTATTTGATAACTGTAGATCAGGTTACGATTCACTTTTAAAATGGGTTAGTAAATTTTCTAAAATCGAAAAGTCAGTTTTATATTGTTTTGAACATACCGGAAACTATTCCTTGAAGCTAGCGATCTTCATGCAGACTAACGGTTTAAACTATGTTCAGGAAAATCCGATAGTAATCAAAAGATCTTCGGGACTTGTTAGAACTAAAACTGATCGTGTGGACGCTCAAATGATTGCCAGGTATGCCTGGTTGCACAGGGAAGAGTTAGTATGCAGTAGTATTCGTGATGAAGCTTTATTAGAACTGGGAAGGTTATTAAGTCTAAGAGATCAGCTAGTGCGAAATCGCACGGGTCTTATGGGAACATTAGAAGAACTTAGCGGACTTTTATCCAGTCCTTCAACAGATGTCAGCTGTAAGAGTTTAAAGCACACCATAGCCTATTTAAGCAAACAAATTTTGAAACTGGAAAAACAGATAGATGAGCTCGTAAAAAGAGAGGATCGTATGAGCAAGAATTACAAATTACTGACTAGCTTAAAAGGCGTAGGTAGAATTCTGGCTTGCCAACTGATTTACCACACTTGTAACTTTGAACGCTTTAGCGATTGGCGACAATTTTCGAGTTATTGTGGTACGGCTCCTTTTCAATATAGTTCGGGAACCAGTGTGTATAGAAGATCAAAAGGGCATCCAATGAGCGACAGAAAAATGAAAACATTATTAAATATGGCAAGTATCTCAGCTATTCAACATGACGGCGAATTGAGATCATATTACCAAAGAAAAGTGGAGGAAGGAAAACCGAAAATGCTAGCCTTGAACAATGTTAGAAATAAGCTTATATCCAGAGCATTTGCGGTGATCAAGCGAGGAACACCCTACGTAGATCTATGCAAATATGCTGCTTAAATTTATCGAAAAATAACTTGGATTTGATCTTGGAATACGGTTAAGGACAAGTTGCCGGAGTAGGGAACGCAAATTTGTCGGCTTACCGATTTATTATTTTGATCTCTAAAATAACACTTTTCGCAAAATACCGGCTATTTGCCTTAACCGATGTTGGCAACTGATGCGTTTTTTTCTTGATTTTCACCACAAAACATCTTTTGAAATTGTCAATTTTTGAAATCTTTTTACTTGGATTTTCTTCTATATTTTCCAGTTATTTAGTTCAAATTTTTCAAGAGGACTTTTCTGTTTTTCAGCACTAAATATTCAATAGGATTTTTTGGTTTTTTGCGGTAAACTTTCTGTAGAACTTTCTGGTTTTTTGCTCAAATTTTCCAATGAGATGTCAGTTTTTTCACGTTCTTTTCTGCTGATTTTCAATAGAACGCCAGTTTTAAATTTTTCTTCTTTTTTCAAAATTTCCTGTAGAACTTTTTGGTTCTTTAAGCGTAAACATTCATTAGAACTTTTTGTTTTTCAGTAGATTTTTTCTTGTGAAGTTTTGGGAAAACCATTTTAAAAAACATTCTTCTTAGCAGAATTTTCCATCGCATTTGTTGCCAACGGTTGTGGTTATCGCAAGTTGCGGGAGTAAGGACGCGGACTTGTCGGATTACCGGTTTGTTTCTTGGTCTCTAAAATTACAATTTTTACTCAATTACCCGTTATTTGCGATGAACCGCTGTTGTGCACTGTTTTTTTAGTTTCTTTTATCAAGTTCTAACTCTAAATCAATTCGCTTATTTTTTATGGATCTCCGACCTTTGTTATATTTAGCTTCTTTTTCCTCTCTTTTCAGGTCTTCAATTAGTATTTCGAGTTGTTCTACAGTTAATTCCGTTGGAGATTTGAAATAAAGTTTTTCATCAATTTCTGTATTTTCAACAGAAGCATTTTCCAAATTATTTATTTTATCAGTTGGTTTTTCTATATCTACTTCAACGAGTTCATATCCGCTTTTTGGTAGATCATCTTGTCCAATAATTTTTAAATATTCAGATAAGCTTCTTTTCTCCACCAAAATATTCCCACTTCCAAATCTATGTCGATCAGACATATCTTTTTTAACTCCGGATATCCAATATTCATCACCTGTTTCAAGGTCAAAATAGTTTCCTTGTATTCCTGTTCCATCTAGACTTTGAAATCCTTTTCCATCAAAATAAAGTGTTTTTCCACTTTTTGAAAATGAAACAAATCCTATCCAAGCTGGACCATTATCGGAATATCCGCTTTTTAATTCGATGTATTTTAGTTCTTTTCTCAATTTTTAATAAAAATAGTGCACAACGGCTACGGTTATCGCAAGTTGCGGGAGTAGGAACGCGGACTTGTCGGATTAGTTATTTTCTTTCCTGGTTTTTAAAATTACACTTTTTCGACTAAGCCCGTTATTTGCGATGAACCGAAGTTGGCATTAGTACTTAGTCCACAAATGTTTCTTTAAGCACCTCTTTACACTTTTTGATTTCCGAGTTGGATAATGATTCAAAGATTTTTACAATTCTTAGTTTATCAATTGTTCTAATTTGATCAATTGCAATCATTCCTTTTTTTCCATTTGATTTTACCGGAATTCTTGTCGGATATTTTTTCGTATTTGTTGTCATAGGAGCAACAACAATCGTTCTTAAATATTTATTCATCTCATTTGGAGAAATGATTACACAAGGTCTGGTTTTCTTGATTTCACTTCCAACAGTCGGATCTAGATTAACTAGAACTATATCGTATTGATTTAAATCCATTCATCGAAGTTTTCATCATCAAACACATCATTCATCAGAAGTTGATCATCTTCATTTTTGGCCATTTTCTTAAATTTTTCTTCCCAATTTTTTCTTGGCGAATCAATTGGTCGGAGTATAATTTGACCTTTTTCTAAAATGAGTTCTACTTTATCTTTTATGTGATATTTTTCAAGAATCGTTTTGCTTAAACGAAGTCCTTTTGAATTTCCAATCTGTATAATTGAAGTTTCCATAACTTTTATTTTGTAAATACAAAGTTATTACTTTAAATCAAGTTTCAAAATTAAATTTTTCTCTGTTTAAGTATTAATGCCAACGGTTACGGCTATCGCAAGTTGCGGGAGTGGGGATGCGAAGTTGTCAGATTAATCATTTTCTTTCCTGGTTTCTAAAATTACACTTTTTCGACAATACCCGTTATTTGCGATGAGCCGATGTTACCCACAGGCCAGGATACTTTTGTTTTTTAGTTTTAACAGCAACTTTTATTCTCCTGAATTGGTGGACAAGGTACAGTGCCGTATGAGCAATAAACACAACAATCTCCTTCCTTTGGTTTAAGAACTTTTTTGCAATTCTTACACTGGTAAAAGAATTGACAAGCGTTTGTCGGCATATCTTCCACCTCTTTATGTCCGCAATTTGGACAGGTTATTTCTGATTTTAATATAGTTTTCATTTTTTCTTTTTTTAAAGCATATGTGGAATGTCTGAAGCCATCGTAGGATATGAGAAAATCATTTTCTTAAGATCATTCACCTTCATTTTAGTATGTATAGCCATCGCAAAGAGATTTATAGTTTCTTCAGTATGCGGACCAATTAATTGTGCGCCCAAAATTGTCTGGGTATCTTCATCAATAACAGTTTTAAATGCATATTCTTCTACCTTCAAACGTTTGGCATTGAACCAATCTAAAGCCTCTTTATAATTTACTTGAATATTCCTATTTAGCTCTTTAGCTTTTGATTCATTATAACCAACAGAGGCCATAGTAGGCAATGTAAAAACTACCGTTGGCATTGGTGGGTAACTTATTTCTTTAGAATTACCTTTAATTATATTCGACGCAACTGTGTGACCTTCCAAAACTGCAACGGGAGTTAAAGGCAAGCCTTCCGAATCTGCAGCATCACCTGCTGCATAAATATTTTGGTTTGAAGTACTTTGAAGATATTCATTTACTGAAACACCATTTTTAGAATAAGCAATGTTGGCTTTTTCCAAGTCCAAATCAAATATCGCCGGAGGTCGCCCGGCAGAATTAAAAACAGTTTCAGCTTCAAAATATTCTGTTTTTTCTTCAGATTTACCTTTCACTCTATACTTATTACCGATTTTTTCAATAGCTTCCACTTCTGTTTTAAGGAAAATTTTTATTCCTAATTTTTTTGTGGCTGAAACAAGATGGGTAACAATATCCTGGTCAAAATTCTTAAGCGGATTTCTTCCACGATGAACTATAGTTACTTCTGCTCCACATCTTGCTGCAATTTGTGCAAACTCAAAAGCAATATAGCCACCACCAATAAATAATAAAGATTTCGGTAATTCTTCTAAATTCAAAAAATCAGTACTGGACTTGGCAAAATGACCACCTTCAAATTCTAAAACCCTTGGTTTGGCACCGGCTGCAATTACAATTTTATTAGCCTTTATTTCGTCATTTCCAACTCTCAAGGTGTTTTCAGTTAAAAATTTAGCTGTATGATGAAAAGTATCTATTCCCTTTTTTTCATATCCTTTTTCAATTTTTGGGGGCATTGCCTTCACAAAAGATTGTTTGAATGACATTATATCTTTCCAATTGACTTTAGGAATTGTATCAATTCCACTGCTTTTAAGTCTTTTAGCAAATTCCCGGACTTCTGTAGCTCCTAAAATGACTTTCTTGGGGTCACATCCTCTTAATGCACACGTACCCCCGTAAGGTAATTCATCTGTAATTCCGACTGTCAATCCTTTGGAGGCACATTTGTTGGCGATTGTCATTCCTGACATTCCTGAACCAATTATAAATACATCATATTCCTTCATACTAATAGATTTCTTTTTTGTCAGTTACTTTATAACCTGTTGAGTTAATTGCTTTCTCAATTTCCATTTCATTGGTTTTGGCTTGGTCAAATTCAATGGTAGCATTTCCATTTTCGTAGGAAGCTTTTGAGTTGATAATTCCGTCAAGTTTATATACTTCGTGGTTTACGTGTTCTTCGCAACCTGTACAGGTCATTCCGTTGATTTTAAATTGAACTGTTTTAATGTCCGATTTGTCAACTACGATTATTTGCTTTTCTGTGTTTGTATAAAAAATCCCTGAATAATATGGGAATGCCAACATTACAACTGCAAACACAGTTACAATTCCTAAAAATGTTTTTGATTGAATAAACTTTGGCTTTTCGTCCGTCTCACATTGACAATCAATTTCTTTTTTGGGTTTTAGTTTTTGGTACCAGGCAAACCCAAGAACTAAAACTGTAAGTCCAATCAGGTAAGGTCTAAAAGGTTCAATCCAAGAAAATGTTGAAGCAATTCCACTTGTTCCTGCGATTAAAGCCAAAACTGGTGTAATACAGCATAATGAAGCTGTGATTGCAGTTAACACACCTGCACCGAGTAATTTGTTTTCACTTTTCATACCGCTTTTAAAATTTTGTTTTTATCAAGTATTTCAAAGAATGGATTTAGTAATTTTTCATATTCAGCCGTGAGTGAGTAAAAAATAGTTTGGGCTTCTCTATCAGTTTCCAAAAGATTGCGGTCTTTCATTTTCCTTAAGTGTTGAGAGATAGCAGAAATGTTCATACCGAGAATGTCGCTTAGATCACAAACACATAGTCTTTTTTCCTCAAACAGAAGGTAAAGTATTTTTAGGCGAACACTATTGCCTACTAATGATAGTCCGTTTGCTAAATAGTTGAAGGATTCGTCTAATCCGGAAACTGTGTCTTTACACCGATTTATTTGTTCAATATCGGCTTGTTGTCTTATGCAAGAAGTTTTTTCCATAACATAAAATTACAAATATTTCTTATTTAAGCAAATACTTAAATATATAGAATAATGTTTCTGGTTCTTTACGGAATTAAGGTGCTTGTGGGTAACGGTTTCGATTAACGACAAGTGCCGCGGAATTATGAAAACGGATTTGTCGGCTGAAGATTTTTAAATGTTGGAATCTAAAGTTAGTTCTTTCTTGAAAAACCCGGTATTTGCGTTAATCGTTGTTGTTGTGCGTTTTATTGTTGACTATATTTTTTGAAGTGTGCGCTTATTGGCAATTAGTTATTTGCATTTTTTTAGTTGAAATATTCTCAATTAGATTCTTGAAATCCATATTCTTTAATAGCGTTTAAATCATCTATTTTCACTTTAATGAAAATCCTCTTTCCAGTTAAACATATACATGCGTTACAGAGTTGTGGAGTTCCTTTATTGTCAAATTCCACATCTAAAATTTCAATGTTTTCTGTCTCAAAAAAATCTTTTACTTTTTCTGCTAATTCGTATTTATCATTGGAATAGCCCCATATATCAGCACAAGATGTTTGATTATAAAAAGCATAAGCAAATTCTGCAGAATTATCATCTTTTGAGCAACTCACATCAAGAAATACTACCGTAAAGAAAATAAGTATAAATATTTTTTTCATAATTCTTCTTTTGTAGTAGATACAATTTCCCCTAATTGGTTGCTTTAAAATATTGATAAATAAGTAGCTAACTTTATTCGTATTTTTCGCTTCTTTAAACTTTCTACAGAAAAATCTAAATTTAGGATTTGTTGCGTTAAGTTATTGAACTCAGGATTTTTGTATAAAATGCACTACAACGGTCTCGGCTATCGCCAGTTGCGGGAGTTGGGACGCGGAGTTGTCGGCTTATTTGATTTAGTCCCTGGTTTCTAAAAATACACTTTTTTGATGATACCCGTTATTGGCGATGAGCCGTTGTTGTAAAAAGTTTTTTTTGTACAAATTATTTAAGGATACTATCTGCTATTTCCTCTGGCCAGACAATAAATTTACCATAAGCACCTTCTTTTTGTTCTGCACCAAATTCATTACCTTTTTTGGTGTAATACCAATCATCATCTTTTTTATACATCAATTCTTTTTTCACCAATATTGAATTGACTTTTCGACTACTTAGTCCAGTTTTTTTAGAAAGCTCTTTAGTCGTTAAGTATTTTGAGTTGGAGAAATCTTTTGTTGGTTTATTTGGCTTTTTATTTTCTCTTACTTTATCCTCAGCTTGCTTATCGACTTTTTTGACCGTAACCCGAATCTCTTCGCTAATTGTTAATAGTCTTTGCGCTTCATTGTATATATCATTATATAAATCAGGGTCTTTTTCTTTTGAAACATATATTCCCATCTCATCATTATTTTGTTGAGAAAATGAATATAAATTCATTGATGTTACAATTGCTTCACTCTCGTTTAAATAACATTTTGCGTGTAAAGTAGAACATACACTTGTTCTAACTCCAATCTGACTTTCTAGCCAATTACTTTCTTCTAATTGTAGTTTACTTTCTCTGTAAACGATTCTTATATCCTTTTTCTGGATATTCAAATTATGTATATGATCTTTTATTCTATTATGAAATTGTAGATATGGACTTATTAAAATTAATCGATCATTCGTGTTTTTAATTAATTCTTCAAGATGATAAGAAACACCTGTGGTGTTAAGAAATTTGGACATTTTTATTAATCTATTTTTTCGGTTAAAAATTTTTTACAACGGTCCCGGTTAACGCCAGTGTGCGGAATTTAGCACGCGGAGTTGTCGGCTTATGGTGTTGTTGTTTGGAGTTCTAAGTTATCGATTTTCTTCAAATACCGCATATTGGCCGTTAACCGATGTTAGCTCGCGTATTTTACTACGAACTTACTTCTACGTCAGCTTTTTTATTTTGGACTTTTATAATTTTAGTATTAGCCCAAAGATCTCCTAATCTCTGGTTATGTTCAGTGTTTTTTATTGTAATTATTGCGGGAATTCCAAACATACATATATCAATAAAATCCAATAATCTTCTTCTTAGAGCTTGTGTAAATTCAATTTTACTTCCATCAATATTCCTAACTTCTAATTCAAATAATTGGTGTCCTAAAGTCGCATTAAAGGTTAACTCAAATAAAACAAAGTAAATAAACCAAACTAGTATAGGAATCAATGCTAATGCTCCAGTTACTTGTCTAGCACCTTCTTCATTATCTTCTCCGAAAAACATTATAAAAACGAAGACAAATAAGTAATAGATACCATAATCTATTAGAGTTGCTATTATTCTTTTTGTCAAATGAGGTTTGGTATTGGTTACAATCATTTTTAGTTAAAATTCAAGTTGCGGATTTAGTTTGTGAATTAAATTCTTTCTTATTCATCTAGGCTGCTATGGTATAATTCCTTCTGTCTGTTTTTTTATCTGATATTTTGAAATCAGTAATTTTGTGCTTAGGATTATATCTGTGAATATGCGTGCTAACGGTTCGCGGTTAACGACAAGTGCCGCGGAATTATATAAACGGATTTGTCGGCTTAACGCTTTGGTTTGTTATGGAAACTAATTTAATTCTTTTTTGTAAACCCGGCATTTGCGATAACCGCTGTTGGCACAAGTATTAATAACTATATTACTTTCTTTAACTTAACCGAATTTATATGAAATGTATGGCTATAATTTATAATAAGGACGGGTAAGAATTTTTTATTTTTCGAACGTCACAAATTGTAAAGGATCAGGATCTTCAGGTATGCTTGCATAAAAAATATTTTGTATCTCAAATTTCTTATTACTTATAATATTAATTTTTAAATCCCAATTTTTGGATAAATCCCGAGTTGGAGTAAGTTCTATAATATTATCCCTCAGGACGTAAATATATTCTTCTTGTGTTGAATTTCTAGCATTTACAATTAACCTGTTATTGTCAACAAAGTTTATTGTATGTGTTTCGGAAAAGGGTGAAGTCTCAGTATAAATTCCTAATAACACTGGCTTGCTATTGTCTTCATTTTTGCTACAGGAAGCAACAATAATTAGAAGTCCGATTAAGATTAGTTTTTTTAAATTCATAATTTCTTTTTTAAAAGATGCTAATAAGCTCCAAAAGTTGCGTCAATTAGACTCTATTTTGCTAATAATAAGAATATTATGTTAATGATATTCTGAAAAATATAATATGTTCTTTGTAAATCTCAATCTAAATATTTGTGCCAACTAGTTATATGTCTATAAATATATATTTTTATCCGAGTAGATGGCGGGATAAACGAAGGTGTGGGTCTTCTTTACTGTTTTGAAGTTAATGCTTATTCCTTACAAACTGAAGTTCTGGTAATACATATATTTTAAAATCATAATTGCTTTTATTTTTTTAGGGGTTCAATAATTTTAAACTTATCAAAACTGGAAGAAATTTTATTAATTTTGGAAGAATATCAATTTTATAATTGATAAAAATTGTTAATAACTTTATCAATTCTCGAAAAATTTAAATTCGGTGATAAATTCGGTGCTTTATTTTTCTTAAAAACTGGCGTAAGCCCAGTAAATAAGGTAGAAATAAAATTTTGGATAGTTCCTCTTTCTCCGCTAAAAAGCCCCAATCACATTGATCGGGGCTTTTTTTCTACCTGATTCTAAATGATCCAGCCTATATTTTCTTTAATACAGTTCATTTAGAAGCTGAAATAAAACAATCTCTGGAAATATTATTATGTGATCTATATCAATGTGAATGATAATGCTTTATCCGAACTTTGTTATATAAATTAAAAGGTTTTATGAATTTTTAATCCCAGAAATCATGAAAAAGTTTAAAGCACATCATATTAGTAAAATAGACGTTGCTGTACGTTATTTAATTGCATCTGAACTGACTATTCTTATGACTACTGGAGCATTGCGGGGTTTCCTGCTCGTTTTGATTCTGGTTTTTACGATTTTACTGGTTTATACGGGGGTGGTCCAAAAGAGTTTGCTTAAGGGAAGGTTCTATTAATATAAATTATAGGATCCTAAGCGGAATAGAAAAAGAAATGATTTTTTGGCGATTTGTAGCATATGAAAATGCTGCTGAAAAATTGAAAGCCAAATTGAATTCAGCAGCAAAATTGTTCTCGTGAGAAGCGAGTTTCAATTTTTATGAGAAATTCTATTCAAACCGATCTCCGTGAATTCAGAGAAACTTTTATCATAAGCATTTTGCAAATTTATCTTTAAGTAGATATTGAAATTCCAATTTTATCTTTGGGATGCTATGTTATCAGACTCATCCAAATGAAGAAAACTAACCGCATTATTATAAAAGATATCGCGTTTTTGCTGCTTCGTTAAAAAGGGAGCCTGCTCAATCGCTTCTATGGCTTCAGCGATCTTTTCCGGCCACACCATCTGGTCTGAACCAAACATGATCCTCTTGCCCAAACCTGCCTTTATGAGGGATTCCAAATAATTGTAAAACTCGGTGCGCGGGATCACCCAGGTAATGGTTGAAACATCGGCGTAAAGCTGCGGATACTGATACATCATGGCAATCATTTCTTCTTTATAAGGATATCCGGCATTCTCAACGTACAGGCGCAATTTAGGATGTTTCAAAAGTACGTCTTCCAGCAGTAAAGGATTTCCTGCCGCAGAGCGAAAATTGGCCATATACGGACCAATTCCGAGGGTATGGATGAGGACGGGAAGGTCTTGTCCTTCGGCCAGGGCAAAATAGGGTTCTAGTTTTGGATCATTTGGGGGAATTCCCATTAATTGAGTGCCTATTTCTCCCATTCCCTGTAGATTGCCGGCAGAAATTTCTTCCCTGAGTTTCTGTACATCAGGTTTTCCTGGATTTAAAATGAAGTGGGAGGTAATAAATCGGTTTGGCGCCGCTGTTTTCCATTTATGGATATTTTGAAGGTCAAAACCGCTTACAAAAGCCTTCACAATATTGTACCGATCCATAATCTCTAAGGTTTTTTTAAGATGAGCAGCGGGATCAATAGTGGCTGCCACATCGCCTTCACAGGGTTCTGGCCGGCAAAGGGAAAGTGTTCCTGGAGGAACCGGATGGGGAAGACCTGTATGCATATGCATGTCTATAATTGGCTCAGGTTTCAGATTGGTTTTAACCTGCGAATAATTATTCTGAAATAAAATCATTAGAAATAATAAAACCACCAGATTTTTCATAATTCTCAAATTTGAATCTTTTATACTTCAAAAATAAAACGGTACAAGCCTGCAAAGCATCGGGGTAACTACCCAATTTGGAGGAAGATAGAGAATGGGTAATTTTACCCAATTGAGTTAATTACCTTAAAAGGTCAAATTCTAAGTGTAGGTATAAAACCTATTATTCCGGGTTTTTACTTAATAGATTATTTGTGAAGGCAAAAGCGGTGGCTTCCACTCTGGAAGAGACGCCTAGCTTATTGAAAATATTACTCACGTGGCGGTCGACGGTGCGTTCACTGATAAACAATTCATCAGCCAAAGTTTTGTTGGTCTTACCCGATGCCACCAGGCGCAACACCTGTAATTCACGAAGTGAGAGGCCATACGTATTAAGCTTTTCCTCCTTGTTAAGCGTTTTTTTTAGCCTTTCCAGATCCGGTTTGGCATTTAATTGTTCGAAAATCCACTTAGCGGCGATTAATTCTGCTTCCGAACTATCTTTATCCTTCAATTTTGAATAGAGTAGTCCTTTTAATTCCCTGGCACACGCCGTTTCATAGGGAAAGTTTAAGCGGTTCCAGGTCTTCAATGATTTTTGGAGATGTTCCAATGCTGGCGGGAAATTTCCCTGGGCGTAAAGTACCGTACTATTGCAATACCTGCTCAAGGCTTGAAGATAGGGCACCTCCAATTTTGCAGCAATTCCCGATAATTCTTTTTCCGCTGCCGCAGCTTCTGTCAGGTTTTTTAAGTATGTCTTTATTTTCACTACCGCAGGTAAAAGCTCGGCACGTTTTTTAGGATCTTTCGTTTCCTGTAAAGTATTATTGATTGATGTTTCAGCCATTTCCTTTTGCCCCTGTAATAGGCGTAATAAGGCCAGACCGGGTTGCGGATTTTTCCCTCTTTTCGCAGCTTCATGATAGCAGGATTCTGCTTTTTCCATATTTCCTGTCAGGCGATGAAGTTCAGCCTGCCGATAAAAAGCCTCTGCCGTAGCCGAAACTCGAGAGTGCTGCACCAGGAATTCACAGGCTTTTATTATTTGCTCCAGGGCTTCTTTCCATTCTCCATGCAACTGAAAGATCTCTGCTCTTCGCACCAGGCACTCTCCCCTGAAGGGAACAATATCGGGTTGCAGGTCGCACCAACGGCTAAGAGCTGAGGTCCACTCCTGTGCTCTTTTCATATCCCAAACGTTTCGGCAGGTTTCAATAGCGGCGCAATAGACGATCCCATTTACCAGCGGATAGATCTCTTCTGTTTCCAGCATGATCATAATTTCATCCAAAAGTTTAACACCTTCTGAATAATCATCTTGCTGGATCATTGCCTGTGCCAATCCCAATCGCCCAAGTACGAGAAGATCGTTGTTTCGGAATTTTTCACCGGCTGAAATTACACGTTCGAAGATCTGCTGGGCTATGGCGCCTCGTCCGGCAGAAAGTTCGCCAAGCGCCTGCGGGACCAGAAGGAATCCTTTCTCTGCACAATCTTTATTCCCTAATTCGGTTAAAAGCCTTTGGCCTCTGGCCATCCAACCGCCACCTCTGGCTTTTTCACCGGCATTTATAAGCATTAATCCCAGCCAAAATGCACAGCTTACGGCTTTGTGGGTATTTTTTCCATCCAGGTAAGCCTGGTGCGCTTTTTCTAAGATCTGAAAACTTTCTGAATCCCTGCCGGTTAGGTAAGCGGCAAGAGCATATTTTTCCAAATCATTTGGTTCTAAAGCCTGTTTCTGTTCAGCTTTTTGTAGTTGAACATATATTTGCGTCCAATTTTGGAATTTCTGATTCATCGGAAGTATCAGATTTGAAATTTAAAATGGCAATTCCGGTAATTAGGGCCTAAGGAAATAATCTAGTGTTGTATTCTTTTGGATGATCTCTTTCCCATTATAAAGTACGGAAATTTTCAGTTTAAGGTAAGTTTGATCGTCTTAATCACAGCTTTTAAATTTTTAAAATTCCTCTAAATCCCCTGGCTGCGTAATACGAATCGGCGCCATTGTGGTAAATAAATACCTGTCCATACCTGAAATCGCCAAATATTGCGCCTCCTAATTTTCTAATTTTATCCGGAGTTTCTAACCAGCTGGAAGTTTTCGTGTCGAAATCACCAAGCGCCTGTAATTTTTTGTACTGGTCTTCATCCATTAATTCTACACCCATTTTTTCAGCAACATCTTTTACACTGTCGGCAGGTTTAAATTTTTTTCTTGATTCCAGGGCCTTCCTGTCGTAACAAAGACTTCTTCTATGCGCCGGACTTTCTTTAGAAAAATCACAGAAGATAAACCGGTTTTCCTCCTTATTATATTCCAATAGATCTGGTTTGCCGCCTGTTTTTTCCATTTCATTAATAGACCATAATTTCTCAGGATTTTGTTCCAGTTTTGACTTAATATCTTCCCAGGTAATATTCTGAAATCTCTCCTGATTTTTCTCAAAACGATCTTTCAGAATTTTGAAAATCGACTCCTTTTCCTGTTTGTCTAAAATTCTTTCCGACATGATTTTTAAAATTTATTGCCTTTTATTGTAGGGTTGATGGTTATTATTGCTCTTTATTCCTTCGCAGTACTCTTTAAAACGCTTCAGAATATAATCCCATCCCATTTCAGAATCCATTGTTTTACAGTAGTTTTCGAAACCTTCTCCGTGGTTTTCAAAATTAAAATGAGTAAACTTTAGAAGGCCTGATTCTCCTTTTTCCAAAAAATGAATATAGATGTCGCTTGCTTTTTCAGGATCAGGCACCGGTTCCCGTTTAGGGCTAATTTGCCATTTAAGGCAGATCTTTGAATTTTCCTCAATTTCTGTGACCCTTCCCCAATCACAACGAAATCCGAAAGGACCAATTTCAGTGCACAGGCCATCCTTTCTTCACTGAATACTTATTTCTACCAATTTATCTTTTGACCAGGTATATTCCTTCGGCCACCATTCGTTGAAATCGTCAGGGAATTTACGGAATGCCTGATCTTTAGATATACTAACAGTTACCTCTTTAGTTATCTTCATAAAAAGATAATTTTTTTCGGTTTTTATTCACAAAATAGCAAGCCTATAAAGATAATATTAAATTGGCGGATAGGTTTTCAGACCTTTTTGAGTGGTTCCACGGTTATTCCCTCTCATATTATTTTCAATAAAAATATAATTAATAATCATAGGCATAATATTTGTGCTTAATATTACGAACTGATTTATAGCTTTCAATTATTTTTGAAAGTTCAATATCCAGAAAACAGGTTCTGACGCTTATATCTGAATAGTCTTCCGTCTAAGTACTTTTTCCCTCTTTTCTATTCAAATATATTCACCTTTGCAACATCCAAAATTTTCCAAATCGGCTGACAGAAAATTTGTCCGCGAATTACAAAAGAGGGTCCGTAAGTACTTTAAAGATAACAACTTGTCTACTCATGCCAACTTAAGCATGAAATTGAAAACGGTGCTCATGCTTTCCCTTTTTACTATTCCTCTGTTAATTCTTTCCCTCGGAATTGTGCATTCTGTCGGGATGCTTTTCACTCTTTATATTATTAGTGGTTTCGGGATGGCTGGTATTGGCATGGGAGTTATGCACGATGCCATTCATGGTTCTTACTCGAATAATTCACGCCTGAACAGGTTTTTGGGATATACCATGAATTTTATCGGAGCGAATTCCACGGTTTGGAGACTTCAGCATAATGTGCTTCATCATACTTTTACAAATATTCCCGAATCTGATGATGATATAAATATGCCATTTTTCCTCAGGTTTTCACCTCATAAAAAGAAATATAAAATCCATAAATTTCAGTTTATCTATGTCTGGTTTTTTTATGGTATTTCCACCCTGGCGTGGATTACAATGAAAGATTTTGTAAAATTATTCAGATATAGAAATATTGGCCTGATCGAATCCAAAAAGGAATTTCAGGAAAAATTAATAGAACTTTCCATCTGGAAATTGTCATATTATATCTACGCGCTTGTTTTACCGGCCATCTTTTTACCATTTTCCTTCTGGATCGTTCTACTGGCATTTGTTTGTATGCATCTCGTTACCGGATTAATGATAAGTTGTGTATTTCAGGTGGCTCATATAATGCCGGGAATTGTATTTCCTGAAATCAATAAGGATGGGGAGATCAAAAATAACTGGTTGGTACATCAATTCTTGACCACTACTAATTTCGCTCCTAAAAGCAGAATTTTATCCTGGATGATAGGCGGATTAAATTACCAGATAGAGCATCATTTATTCCCCAATATTTGTCATGTGCATTATCGACAAATTTCACCCATTGTAAAAAGTACGGCTCTGGAATACGGAATTCCCTATAATGAAAAATCCAGTTTTGCCGGCGCCATTTCAGATCATGTTAAAATGCTGAAATCGCTGGGTAAATAAAGCTGAACAACATAAAATAGAGGTGTTATTTCCTATTCTTCACGGCTGATATTTTACGCGCTCTTTTTTCCATGGGTAAAAGACACTCATAAATTAGCGTATTTACCGGCACGGCAATGTTTTCTTTTCGAGCTTCCTGAACCACATAGCCATTAAAAGTTTCAAGTTCTGAAGGTCTTCCCTCCATCAGGTCGCGTTGGGTGGAAGCCGTGCTTTCGGGATCCTGGTCATTTATGATCCTGAAAACCCGCGATACATCGTTTTGATCCAGATTTATTCCTTTGGCCTGTGCCAGTAAAACAATTTCATGAGCTGTTTTTTGCATCATTTCATATAAATACTCACTCTCCCGCATAGCTCCAATAGGCACTCGTGTAAGTCCGCCAAGACCACTAATCGTGCATATAAAAAGGAATTTTTTCCAGATCTCCCGATGGATATCGTCAGCTATCAAATGTTTGATTCCGGCTTCTTCAAATAAATCACTGATCATTTGAATACGTGAAGTCTTAATATTGTTAAGTTCGCCGAAGGTTATACCGGGATTAAAGGCTGAATGTCTTATCACTCCCGGAGATTCAATAAAGCTAATAAGATTGCAGAGGCCGCCCAGAATTTGATTTTGAGGAAAAAACTCCATCAAAATTTCTGAATTTTTCACTCCGTTCTGCAAGGGAAGGAATATAGTTTCAGATTTTACGTAAGGCTTTAGATTTTTAGCGGCTTCGGCTAATTGCCAGCTTTTAACACCAAAAATCACCAGATCGGGAGCCGGTATTTTCTTTAAATCATCAGTGGCGAGGCCGGGACGTGAATGAAAATCACCAAGGATGCTTTTTACCGTGATTCCATTCTTTTTAATGGCCTCTAAATGCGCGCCGCGTGCTATAAAAGTGATATGGTGTTTTGTGATGGCCAGTTTTGCGCCAAAATAGCCTCCCACGCCACCGATTCCGTATATTAAAATATTCATTTTACGTGTGTCTATAAAAACAGAAACAGGATTTCTTCAAGAATTTAAATGAAAAATAAATTTAAAAAGAATTGTTCATTTTGGGTAAAGGCTAAAAAGATCTCTCCATTTCCGGGAAAATTCGACACCTGAGCAATCCAGAAGTTGCAGGATAAAATGATGAGTCCTGGCAGAAATTCAGAAGGTTTCAGCCATGGAAAGCACTTGCTAAAAGTACTAAAATGAGTAAATATCAGCTTTAGTCAGTTTCTTCTCCCTGCCGGAAATCGGTAGCCCTGGAGTTATTAGTCCCTTCTAATTCTGTATGCCGAATCTGACCACCCAGGAACCCGGTATACGCGACAAGTCCGAAACTAATAAAAGCCATAAATAAGATAATAAAGCTGACGTATTGTGTACCGGCCCAATTTTTTAGGGAGAAGAATAAGCCAATAATGCCTGCAATACCCAGGATAATAAATCCCCAGAGGGCTGAGAGCGCAAAGTCTTCATGCTGATCAACTTTACCCTTATTGAGCAGCTTTAGACCTTCAAGGGTTTCTTCTGCCGATTCTCCGGTCGCATAGGCGATTCCTGCGCCAAGAGCAGAAATAATAAAAATAAAATAAGCAGCGACCACGGTAGGTGAGCTTTTGGCCCAAATTCCGTAAGCTAAAACAAATCCTCCTAAAATTGAACCATAAATTGGAAGATGAGTGACTAACAAGTGTACGTGAGTAAGATCCATAGTGGTAAATTTATACATAAAGGTCAGTCTTGTTATCTTTTAAAAATATGATGAATATCATTTTTCAGATGAAAAATGTTTGTTTCCAGATGTTCAAAAAATGGTTCCGATTAAAGATAGTTTTTAAATAATGTGAAGTTACCGGAACTATATTAAAAGCTGGATTAGAATATCAGGTAGTGAAGGAACAACTGATCTTTAGATTAGGATCTTTATGTTCAGTTTAGCTCCATCTCCTGGGTTTCATCAATTTTGCTAACGTCTATTACGAGTCCGCTGCCCTGTTGCTGGGTGAGATATACAAATTTTCTTCCCCATTTTATTTCTGGAGCTTTATAGGAAGAACGGGAATAAACCGTTTGGGAAAAAGATTCATCAAAGGCTTTGAGCATTACAATAAATTCCGCATCCCTTGCCAGTAATTCAGGTTCTGAAACTCCGTGAAGCGGACTGCTTTTATCAACGGGATGTACGATCGTCCACATGGTTGGGAAAAAGACTACTTTAGATCGTTCGGTTTCAAGAGTGTAAAAATCCCTTTTTTCAGAATCTGATCTTTTTAGGGAAAGCGTCAGGTTTACTTCAACTTCTACCAGCTGATTCTTCTTCGGATTCACCACCCGAAGCATAAAAGCATTAATATCTTCATAGGGACCCATTACCGCGATCTTACTGTATTTGATAGTCGCCGTGGGTTTTGAAAAGCGACCGTACATGAGTCCGGTGGCCAGGGCAAAAGTGAGTAACCCCAGCATAGATTCGGTTGCCGCGACTATATTGGCCAGGGTGCCAATGGGAGCAACCCTTCCGTAACCGAGCGTGGTGATGGTCTGCGCACTGAAGAAAAAGGCTTCCATAAATTTTTCTGATAAGGTCCTCCCGACAATGCCCGTAAGATGTTCAAGGCCTACCGCCAGGTAAATGGTCGCGAACACCAAATTGATCACGAAATATACGATCCCGATAACTACAAAAAATTGAAACCATGACATAGAGACAAGAGAGTGGAAACTGTTGAGCCTTTCAAAAAAGGAAACATTCTTTTTCTCGACGTTAAAACTTCCGTCTTTATTCAACGCCCGGTAGCCTTTGGAATGAGATTTTGTATCCAGCCCGAGATCACTATATCTTCGTTTTTTTATTGCCATTTAATGTGCCGTAGAAATTAAAACCCTTTGTAAAAAAGTAAATATACTTAAATATCTGAAGTGCCATTTTAGAACTAATCTTACCTATTATTTTGGGTTTGGTTGCTAAAAATCTAAATCAATATCTTTATACGGTAAACTCTTCTAAGAAAAAATAAGGAAATGCGTCAAAGATTTATTGTAATGCTCTGTTTGATTCTCATAGCTCAGACTTCTTTTTCTCAGGGATCAGATGTAGAGATAGTAAAAAGCAGGAGTGGTAAAGAATTGGGATATAGTAAAAGTTCCGGAGTAAAGATCCTCAGTGCAGATGGGGAAAAATTTAAAGATCTCAACAAAAATGGCAAAGTTGATCCCTATGAAGATTGGCGTTTATCTGCTGAAGAGAGAGCGAAAGACCTGGCTTCCAGAATGACCATTGAGCAAATTGCGGGTTTAATGTTATACAGTGCCCATCAGAGCATTCCTGCCAATCCTTTTGGTTTTGGAGCAGGCACCTATAATGGCAAAGCTTTAAAAGAAAGTGGAATGCCCGCTTCGGCCATTTCAGATCAACAAAAAAAATTCCTGAAAGAAGATAATTTAAGGCATATCCTGGTCACTTCAGTAAGATCGCCTGAAGTGGCTGCAGAATGGAATAATAATGTACAGGCTTTTGCGGAAGGTTTGGGATTAGGCATTCCGGCTAATAACAGTTCTGATCCCCGAAATACTGCAAAAGTTACTTCAGAATTCAATGCGGGTGCAGGAGGGCAAATCTCCTTATGGCCTGACGGACTGGCGATGGGAGCTACTTTCGATCCTGAACTGGTAAAGCAGTTCGCCACCATGGCATCAAAAGAATACCGGGCGCTGGGAATAACTACAGCTTTGTCGCCTCAGGTTGACTTGGGAACAGAGCCACGTTGGTATCGCATAGCAAATGTTTTTAGTGAGTCGCCAGAGCTGGTTAAGGATATGGGAAAAGCTTATATAGAAGGATTTCAATCTTCACAGGGGGATGCTGCAATTAAAAATGGCTGGGGTTATGAAAGTGTCAACGCGATGGTAAAACACTGGCCGGGAGGGGGTCCTGAAGAAGGAGGTCGTGACGCGCATTGGGCCATGGGAAAATTCGCTGTTTATCCCGGGGATAATTTCCAAACCCACCTGAAACCTTTTGTAGAAGGAGCCTTTAAACTCGATGGAGGAACAGAGGAAGCGTCGGCAGTTATGCCTTATTACACAATCAGCTTTAACCGTGATGAGGTCTATAATGAAAATGTGGGAAACGGTTTCAGCAAATATATGATCACCGAATTACTGCGTGATAAATACGGTTACGACGGGGTAGTGTGTACAGATTGGCTCATTACTGCTAATGAAGGAACTACTCCGGGAACTTTCGCTGGAAAACCCTGGGGCACAGAAAAACTATCGGTAGATGAAAGGCATTATAAGGCTATAAAGGCCGGTGTTGATCAGTTTGGAGGGAATAATGATAAGGAACCTGTTCTAGCCGCTTACCAAATGGGAATAAATGAATTTGGGGAAGATTTTATGCGGAAAAGATTTGAACGTTCAGCAGTAAGATTGCTTATGAATATTTTCAGGGTGGGATTATTCGAAAATCCATATGTAAATTTGAAAGAAACAAAAGCTATTGTAGGAAATCCTGTTTTTATGAAGGCCGGTTATGAGGCACAGCTAAAATCTATTATTCTATTAAAAAACAGGGCGCAGGTGCTTCCGCGAAAAAAAAGGTCTACCGTTTATATTCCCAAAATATATAGTCCTGTGAAAGCCGACTGGTGGGGAAATGCGACACCTGCAAGTCTGAAATTTCCGGTAGATACCAGTGTGGTAAAGAAATATTATAATCTCACCGAAGATCCCAAAAAAGCCGATTTTGCTATAGTGTTTGTTGAGAGTCCTCAGAGCAAGGAAGGCGGTTACAGCGAATTTGACAGGAAACAGGGAGGCAACGGCTATGTTCCCATTTCGCTTCAATATGGAACCTATACAGCCACAAATGCACGGGAACAGAGTATTGCTGCCGGTGATCCCGTGGTTGATCCAGATATCACAAATCGTTCTTATAAAAACAAGACCAGCACCGCCACTAATATTATGGATCTGCGAACCATTGAAGACACCCGAATGCTAATGGAAGATAAACCGGTAATCGTTTCGGTTACTGCGAACAAACCCATGATTTTTTCCGAATTTGAAAATATGGCAGATGGAATAGTATTAAATTTTGGAATTTCCACTCAGGCCGTGCTTGATATTATTTCTGGAAAAACCGAACCTTCGGGTTTGCTTCCTTTGCAGATGCCCGTGAATATGAAAACTGTAGAACAGCAAAATGAAGATGTACCTTTTGATATGATTCCATATAAAGATTCAGAAGGTCACGTATATGACTTTGGCTATGGATTAAACTGGAACGGAGTAATAAAAGACCAGCGAACAGAAAAATATGTGCCTGACAAATAGTGCCTGATCTTGCATCTATCCGGTTAGTAATTTCTGAAAGTGTTATTCAATAAAACGTTTTGTCTCAAATTCGGAAATGGGTTTGATTAATGGGTATAATTAAACCAAAATCAGCCAATTTGAACCGAATTATGATTCTTTCTTATATTCGGGAAAAGACCGAAATATTTTTTAGAATTACAGCTTTTAAATTCTTATTTTAATTATGCATTTGAAGAGAGGATGCGCCCTCGGTGATTTTTAATATTTAAACTGGCTTATTATGCTGTTATTATTGTACTATATAATCGGGGGAATAGTAGTATTGACAGCTGTCGGGCTATGGTTTAGAATGATGTCCCGAAACAAAACCCTCAACCAGATCAGGTTCGAGGACAGTGAAGAAATAAGACATCTCTTTGATAAACACGCCTCGAAAGAAATGTGCAGTGAAAAAAATAAGGGAAAGATATCGCTTAACCAAAAATAATCTTCCGCTGTTTTCCCAAAATCTTTTTATTTAAAAATCTTTTTTTGTTTTGGACCGGGTTCCAGGTTTGTTTCATTCCAGGGTAATTTTTGTGGTTTAATCTCAGCTGAAAATATTTCCGAAGCATCAGCTGAAACTGGCGGAAAGGAAAGTGGTTTCCCGATTAGAAAAGGAAAACTATAATTTTAAAATAATTTTTAAAGTTTTTTCACTTTAATAAATTTATTACTTATGTTTAGGTTTTAACTAATTTATTTCTATTTTTATAGAATAATATTTAAAAAGGTATCTTTTAAACATAAAACAAGGATAAAGACCCAAATATCACTCAGGAATTATAAACAATGAACACTAATACTTTGAACAAAACGATCAGCCTTACCGCCAAAGACCGGCGCATCGAAGCTTTACTTAAAAGCCTTTCGGTACTTTTTTTAGCTGCAATGCTAATGAGCTTAGCCTCCTGTAATTCTTCTAAATATACCGAAAGGGATAACCAGGAAGCTGATTATTACATAGTCCCCAAGCCTTCAAAGCTAATTCCTGATGAAGGTGCTTTCCTTCTTTCAGACGATGTGGACCTACAGGCAGGAGAATTCGAGAATGAAGCGAATTTTTTAAAAGACTACGCGCAATCTGATTTTCAGAAGGCCATTGAAGTTTCTGAAGATGGCAAACCGGTCATTTTTACCAAAAATCCTTCTCTTGGTGAAGAAGCCTATCATTTAAAAGTTACTCCGGAAGAGATCAAGATTGAAGGTGGTTCAGCCAAAGGTATTTTCTACGCTGTTGAAACTCTTCGGCAGCTTATATTAACCGAAAACGGAGACCTTATAGTTCCTTCGGTTGAAATAAATGATTCTCCCGAATTCGCTTACCGCGGAACTCATCTTGATGTGGGAAGGCATTTCTTTGATGTAGATGAGGTTAAAAAATACATAGACATTCTCGCCCTGCACAAGATCAATACATTTCACTGGCACCTCACCGAAGACCAGGGGTGGAGGATAGAAATAAAGAAATATCCTAAACTTACCGAAGTTGGTGCTTACCGCAATGGAACTATTGTGGGGCATAAACCCGGTACTTCTAATGACAATGAGCGCAGCGGCGGATTTTATACCCAGGAAGAGGTTAAAGATATAGTGGCTTACGCCGGAAAAAGACATATTACTGTAATTCCGGAAATCGAAATGCCCGGTCACAGCAGCGCCGCAATTGCCGCATATCCTTACCTGAGCTGTTTCCCTAATGAAAAAACAGAAGTTGATAACGACATGATGTCTGAAAAAAGCAAACAACTTCAGGCAGAAGGGAAAAATAAGATCGTTCAGGAAACCTGGGGAATCTTTGATGATGTGTATTGTGCGGGGAAAGATTCCACTTTTGTATTCCTTCAGAATGTGATCGATGAGATCGTTCCTTTATTTCCTTCAGAATACATCCATATTGGCGGTGATGAATCTCCAAAAGCCAATTGGGAAAGATGCCCCAGCTGTCAGAAACGAATAGCAGAGCTTGGTCTTAAGGATGAGCATGAATTGCAGAGCTATTTCATTCAGCGAATGGAAAAATATATCAACAGCAAAGGCAAAAAGATCATTGGCTGGGATGAGATCCTCGAAGGCGGACTTGCCCCTAATGCCACCGTGATGTCATGGAGAGGTGAAGAAGGCGGTATCGAAGCTGCCAAACAGGGCCATGACGTGATCATGACGCCTACAGATTACTGTTATTTCGATTATTACCAAAGCAAGGATAAAGAGAACGAACCCCTGGCGATTGGCGGTTATCTTCCCGTTGAGAAGGTGTATTCTTATAATCCCCTTCCGGAAGAATTAACTCCGGAACAACATGAGCATATCCTGGGAACGCAGGCGAATATGTGGACGGAATATATCCCGACTATGGATAAACTGGAATATATGTTGTTGCCACGACTGGCCGCGATCGCTGAAGTAGCCTGGACCGATAATGCCGATAAAGACTGGAGCGGATTCAAGGAAAGACTCACCGGACTCCGAAAAAAATATGATCAGATGGGACTGAATTATGCCACGCAGGTTTTTTCAGAAACCGAAGCTGATAATAGTAAGTAAATACTACGACTCGATTTGTTTAATAGTTTGTTTGTGTCGATTGGAAAGCCTTTTCTTTTGAAAGGGCTTTTCTTTTTAAGGTGCTTCGTATCGAAGGTTTACTTTCAAAAAATGACAGACTGAAATAAAATCTGAAAACGTAAATTCCTCTGCAACAAGCTATCACTGAATACTTATTCCCGCACCGAAATTGAGATTTGAAGTGAATTCTTCGGTTTTAAGAGGTGTGTTGCTGTCATAATAATAGTTGTAGATCGCAAAGACCCTGAACCATTTTGCCAGGGGAATATCCAGGCGAAATTGTTCCAGAATTCTGTAATCGCTGAGATCTTTATACAGCGGCTGATAATACAGCGTGTTGGCCACCGAAAACTTATTCGATTTTGGGAAATAAGAAAGCGTTAAATAAGTGCTGTTACGGTGGTTATAGTAAGTGGTGTTTACGGTGTCGCTGTGTTCCATTTCGTACATATAACTGTTTCCCACATAACCTTTAAAATTATCTTTTTCAACCCATTTTACCCGGAGTCCGAGGCCCACGAGGTTTCGTTGTTCCACCACCAGCAACTGATTATACTGTGCCTGTAAAAAGGCTTCCAGCCTCAAAATTTTAGTAAGCTTATAATTAAACCTGCCGTGGAGGAACCAGGTATTCTGCAGATTTTCATTTTTGCTATCGATGAGGTTATAGCTGCCAATAAAGAAATAGATCTTTTTCAGGTCTTTAGATTTCAGCTGGGTGGTCAGTGCCGCATCGATCTGGTTCACCTTATCCCCGTCGTTATTGGTGTAATCAAAGGCGAAATCGGCATTCAGCGCGAAGCGAACCGAATCTGTTTGCATGCGTTTCGATTCAATATTAACGAGTTGCGCATTTGCCAAAACAGGAAATATGATCAAAAGAAGGAGGAAATAGTTCTTTACCAAAATTCAAAGTTCAAGATTCAAAGTTCAAAGGTAAAGGGAAAATGTGTCAATGTGAAAATGTGTCAATGTGAAAATGTACCAATGTGAAAATGTACCAATGTGAAAATGAATCAATGTGAAAATGAATCAATGTGAAAATGTATAATTGTGTAAATTAATCAATTTGGAAATTTGGTGATTTGAAAATTTGGAAATGGCTTTGGCTTAATCAATTCAAAATTCAAAATTCAAGAGTCAAAAAATCGTGCTTCATTGCTCTAAGCTCCAGTCTCTAGACTCTAAGATCTAAACTCCCGACTCCTGTTTTTTTTCCTGGCTCTCAAATTCAAGAATTGTACTTCCAACTTCGTACTTCTAACTTGGTTCCTTGTTAATTGGAATGCCAGCCCTTCTACTAATAAATCGACCCTACCCAATTTATCAGTTTCCGGAACTGGCATATTTTATTAGATCAGTTTCAGGTCCTTGGCGATACTAATCAGGTGTATCGTGGTTTTGGCCTGAAAAACCTCTTTCATTTCTTTCAGCTTTTTTTCGATGGCACTTTTACTGCTTGGCTTAATGTCTTTTTTCCGGAGTTCCTCCTGGATCTCATCCTGGGTCTTTCCTTCAGCAAGCAGATTCAGAATATTTACCTCAAATTCATTAAGGACAAGAAGATTGTTTCGCTGGAGAATCTTGTCAATATTCGGGGAATTATAAGTTTTACCGGTAGCAACTGTTTCAACGGCTTCTTTTAGATATTTCAGGCCCTGCCGGTCTTTGCAAACATAGGCGTCGATATTTCCTGTATCCCACAATTCCCTAAGTGTTTGTGGATGATCTTCTATAGAATTGACGATGATCTTCAAATCAGGGTCTTCCGATCTCAAAATATTTATAAGCTCTTTTCCGGAAAGGATCTTTTCATTGCGGTGATCTTTTTTAAAAGACAGGTCGCAGATAAGCAGGTCAAAAGGCTCTTTATCCTGAATGGCTTTCTTTGTCATCAGCCAGGCCTGGTCGCAATACTGCGCGTGGGCGATGTTCTCAATTCCAATTTCTTTAAGAGAAGCGGCAACAGCAAGGTTGATACTATCCATATCTTCAGCTATCAGAACTTTTTTAAACATCTAAACCGGGATTTTAATAGAGATCTTTACACCCTTTCCTTTTTCTGTTTCAAAGGTAATGGAGCCATGCAGAGAAAAAATACGGTTTTCCACATTTTGGATCCCATTGCCGTTTTTAATCGATTTTTCAGTACAACCAATTCCGTTATCAGAATAACTGATCTCTAAAAACCTGTTCTTCCTGGAGAAAATAATGGCTACCAGGCTGGCCCGGCTGTGTTTTTTCATATTGACCATTACCTCCTGCAAAACCCGAAAGATCACCAGCTTTTTCTCTTCCTTTACTGCATTCCAGTCAATAGTATCTTCACCGCGAATAATCAAACGTGTGTTTTCAGGGCAGATTCCCGATAATGTAGAAATAAGATTGTCACGGTAGCCGGCACCGGTATTGATAGAGGCATTTTCCCTGGATATATTGCGGGTACGGATGTAAATATTCTCCAGGTTATCGAGGATCTCAGCGGGCGCGATCGGTTCCATACGGCTCATGATATTATACAGGTCATTGGCGAGTTCATCATGGATCCTTTTGGAAATGCGCGTCTCTGTTTGATGCACGGTCTGGATCTTCTCGCGTTTGTTTTTCTGCCGGAAATAGTACAATATAAAGCTTCCGAGGCTAAAAATCAGCAGACTCCCCAGCGAAAGGATGATCATCTGATTCTTGAGATTTGCGGTTTCTATGGCCTGTTCCTTCGTGCGTGTCTCTAAATTCTGAATCTCCTCCCGTTTCTTTTTTTCATCAAAATCTATTTTCGCGAAGAGATTGGCCGATTGCAGTTTAGATTGCTGAAGGCTGTCATTAAGCGCGATAAACCTATTGGTAAAAGCCTTACTTTCTTCTGGAGGAAAAAGATTGATCAGTCTTTTTAAGGCCTGTAATTCTGAATTTTTACCTGCGCCTGCCTTTGCGGTTTCCATTGATTTCAGGGCATACTCCCGGGCAAGTTTCGGGTTGGTGCTTTCGTAATATTCAGAAAGATGCTCATAGCTCGAAAACAAACCATCGAGATCATTTTCCTGTAGCCTCATGTTCATAGCCTTTTTCAGATCGTCAAGAATATTGACCGAGGGATCTGCCAGCCACCGGGTATAGGCATAATTATCGATATAACGCGCTTTGGAATCGGCATCGGCAACATCAGCTTTTTCCAAAACCGCTTCCAGGCCGGCAATTGCTTTTTCATAATCTCCGAGGTCCTGGTAAACAAGGGCGATATTGTTTAAATAAGGAAGGCTGTCGCGGGTATTCTGCGAAAACCGAAGGGCATTCTGATATTCCTTTAAGGCATCCTGCCGGAATCCGCGGTCGCGATAAGACATGGCAATCACATTAAACGCGCTGCTGACGTAGGCCGAATCTTTTTCTTTAGAAAGCAACTCCAAAGCGGTGGTGGCCGTTTGCTGGCTCCCGGTATAATCGGCCATTCGGTGTTGCGCATTCGCCATTTCCAGCGTTCGCCTTCCAGCTTTAGAACTATCTCCTAATTTCAGGTATATATTTCTTGAACTAAAGGCATTTCGATAGACTTCTTCCTGCCTGTTGAGATAACGGTTTACCGTAGCTTTTCGGTAATAACCTTTCGCGATAAAAGAAGAGTCGGCCTGTTTTTTAGCCGAATTTATCAGGGTATCGGAATAAACCAGCGAACTGTCATAAGCTTTTAAGCGGTTAAACGAATAGATCTTCCCGTCCAATAAAAAGAGCCTGATGCTGTCACCTGGCGCGGCAAGCGCTAAACCTTTGTTGAAATCCTGAAGCATTTCTGAAGGCTTGCTCCCTATCAGTCCTTTTTGATAGTAGAACTCAGCGGAATCGGGTTTTATTTGTATTTCCGATTCCTTTTTATTTCCACAGGAAAGTAAAAAAAGACAAAGCAGGAGGGGGGCGATCAATCTTTTCGAAATCATATAACGAAGGTAAGGATTTATCAATTTGAAAACGGATTTCTATGATCAATAAACAATAATCAATAAACAATTATCGTCATCGCGAGCCTTCGCATTTGGCATCAATGTGAAAATGGATCAATGTGGAAATGTATCAATGTGGAAATGTACTAATGTATCAATTTGAGAATTTGGAAATTTGAAAATTTGGGAATGGTTTTTTGCTCTAAGCTCTAGGCTGTAAAAAGCTCTATGCGCTAAGCTCAGACTCCTGGATCTAAAAATTCAAAAATTCGTACGTCCCAATTATTAACTCGTACTTCAATTCCGTCATCGCGAGCCTTTGCATTTGGCATCAATGTGAAAATTTATCAATGTGGAAATGTACCAATTTGAAAATTTGACAATTTGAAGATTTGAAAATGGTATTTGCTTCAGCCCCTAAGTTCTATGCTTTAAGCTCAGACTCCTGGATCTAAAAATTCAAAAATTCCTACTTCCCACTTCTTGACTCGGGCTTCAATAGCGAAAGCATAGAGGAGGTATAGGGAAGGTATAGGGGAGGTATAGGGGAGATACGGCATACCTATATAAAAAGTAGGGGAAAAATACCCGGAAATAATTGAGAATTATGATGTAATTTTTCTCCAAAATAAACAAGGGTCTGATGGCGGTACAAAATGATCTTTTCATGTTTAGCGGTACACTGGGAGAAGTGAACTACTACCAGGTGGGAGAGAAGTATTTTAAGCGGAAGGCAGGTGGCGGATTCACTAAAAAAGCTATTAAGAATAAGGCTTCCATGCAAAAGGTAAGAGAATTCAATACGGAATTCGCCAGATGTTCGGCAGCTAAAAAGGGTTTCAGACTTGCTTTAGAGCCTTTCCTGGGTGCTATCAGGAGCAGGGAGTTGCATAGCAATATGACGCGGCTGTTCCTGGAGCTGAAGAACCTGGACCCGGTGAATCCAATCGGAAAAAGGAGTATCAGCGAAGGTTTTAAAACCAAAGAAGGAAAGCAGCTGATCAATAATTTTAGTTTCCTGCCGGAGCTGGATCTTTCTGTTGGACTGGGAACAAATAAAGATCAGGTGGAAATAAAAATTAACGAGCCTGGAAATTTAGACACAGAAGCTAATCGAATTGAACTGAGTTGTGCTCTGCTGCACTGCGATTTTGAGTCGGCTGAATTTCTGCTTCAGGAAGAGAAAATGGTCGTTTCTGGTAAGCTACCTTTAACCCTGGCCTTTAGCAGAAATGCTTTTTTGGAAAACAATCTGTTAATACTGGGATTAAAATGCTTTCAGAAAAGAAAGTTGGTAAAAATAGGTTTGAAGTTGAAAAAAGTGTAATTGTTCACAAAAAACCGGAAATAAAAAAAGCCGCAATGATTACGGCTTAAATAATAATTATTTGATTGTTTATTCACCTATTGGTTCTTCAGGAGGATCGGAAGGATCGTCATCTCCATTGGATGCAAAATCTTTATGGGGAGTATTTAATTCATCTTCGAGATTTTGTTTGGTGCAGGAAGTTATCAAAGAATTTGAAATGATAACGAAAAGAATTAGATAGATTTTTTTCATGACTTTATTTTAAATGAGACATTAAATGGCCGGCCCGCATTTTTGCAGATTTTAATTAGCGGAGTTTATTAGGCCTTGCCAGAACAGGAGGGAAGTCATGATTTGATACAGAAGAAAGTTGTTACTTCCCTTTTACAAGCATTCGCCCGTACCAATCATTAAATTGAATATTGCTTTTTAAATTTTTATTTACGGTCCAAAGTAAAGCCGGGAAGTTTGCTCAGGGGTAGACAAGCCTTAGACAATATTTAGACAGTTTTGTCCAACAATATTGTCCAAGAGATTTGATATTTTTATGGTCCTAATTTTTGACAACATGACTAACCAAATAGTATTAGAAGCGTTTAAAAAAGCAGAGGATGACTCGGGAAAAGGATCGGTAAATGGGAAGGCAGAATTTCTGTCGGAATATATTTTGGAAAATTATAAATATTCAATTTCAACAAAATCTTTAACCCGATACTATAAAGGGCAATCCTCTCCTAATCTGCAAATAAATGATTGTTTGGCTCTTTATCTTGGTTATGAAGATTACAAAGCTTATTTAAAGCAAAACCCCGGAAATAAAAAAAATGTTTTTTCTGGCGGAATGAGATATAACCTGTATTCGAAAAGGAACCTTGTGATTTTATTGATGCTCATTTTACTTATCGTAACTTCAGGCTATATAGGATTCATAAGTAGTAAAAAAGAATGCATGGTTTGGAATCAAGACCATTATGTAAAAACTGAATGCAAGGGTCTTAAAAGTGAAAGAAGGTTTATACCTTATATCTATAATAACTTCAAAAAAATTCAAGTATCTGATAGTATTTCATTCTTTAAAAATGGAAAAGCAAATATCTGGTATGATAAAACGGACGGGGAAATAGAACTCTTTTCAGCACCAGGTATTCACCCCATAAATGGTAATACTTTAAAACCTATTACAAAATATATGGTGAATAAGTATTTTTATGACATAAAGGGAGAGTAGACTTATATTTTACGGAAAACCGTAATGAACCTATCCAATTGTACTATAATTTTACCTGTGCAGGGGATTGAAAAATCACTAATTGTTTTTGAAGCATAATAACCAGATTGGTTATAATTAATTGATTTGTAATTTTTTATAAAAATCAATAAAATACCAATTAGACTTTTCTTAAAAAAATCTTAATATAAATCTTGTAGGGAATTGAAAATTTTAGTAATTATACAATCCCTACGCTGAAGTATTAACTAACCTACGATCTTCATGAAGCAATTAACTACTATTGCTATAATTATAAGTATAATATTTTTTTCCTGTAAAAGGAATGAAAGTAATTCTCCAAAATCGCCTGATGGCGACAGTGTACCAAAAAAAACTTTATCTGTCACTAACTTGCCTCTTGATGCTATAGTTAAAATATACTTTGAGAATACTCTCAGCATGGATGGGTATATCAATGGAAATACAGATTTCAAAAATATTTTCAGAGATCTTCTTGTGGCTCTAGAAAATGAAGATGATATTGATTTCGATACTAAGTTTTATTTAATAAATAATAAGCTGACTCCAACGAATTTTGGGGCTAAGACGACTCATATTTCAGAAAAACTCACACCGCAGAATACGGCTGGAAAAGGAAATAAAGGGAGCAGTGATTTTGAAGAAATACTAGATAAAATTCTTGAGAAGCAGGAAGGTAATACAATATCAATAATAACGGCGGATTTTATTTATTCACCGAAAGGAGGGTCAGATGTTCCTTCAGCTCTCGAGAAACTTAAAACATATACTGAGGATGCTTTTTTGAAGGCTGGAAAAAAGAATGACTTCGATACCAGAATATATCGCTTCACGAGTGATTTTAATGGTATTTATTACGATTATAACAACAAGAAAATTCCAAATATTCAAAAAAGGCCATTTTATTATATAGTGATTGGACCTAAAAATTTAATGGGACTTTTTGATTCGGAGATAGCATCACAACTCAGGAATCATTCAGGGTTTGAGAATGAAGCATTATTTACCAACGCCAATTTTAAATCAATACCAATAAAGATAATTTCCACGGGTCATAACGGGCGAATAAAGACAAGGGGAGGGGATCTTGAAGTGATGAGTTATCCCAGAACCGGAAATCTGGAATTCATTGCTTTAGTGGATTTGGAAAAATTACCTGTTAGTCAAAGCTATATTTTGGATAAAAACAATTATCAACTTTCAAATCCGGAGTTTACGATAGAAGAAATTGGAGTGGTAAAAGGAAAGAATATTAACTTTTCAAATTCGGGGAGTTTGAAAATGGATCCTTCAACATTAGTAAAAATAAAAGGAGAAAAATACACACATGCTATTAAATTTTCGGCTGATGGATTAGTGTCGGAAAATTTGAATTTTTCTTTAAGAAAAAAAATTCCCACGTGGGTGGATAAGGTAAACAGCAATGATGACAGGCAGATTCAATCGGATTCACTTGAACAAACCAAAACTTTCAGTTTTGGCTATCTTGTTTCGGGAATATCTGAGGCTTACGAACAACAGAGTGGAAGTAACAAATATTTTAATATCACCATACCAGTAACTCAAAATTAAACAACCAAACAATGCTAAAAGATCTCATCGCAAACTTCTATGAATTATGGGGAGGAGCTTATTTAGGTGACTTTTCAGAACAGATGTATAGTAATGATTTATATTTTTCTGTAGCTCTTTACTCTGTTATTGTAGCTCTGATTTTAACAATTGCATATTATTATGTTGTAGATCGTCCCGGAACTGCTAAGTTAAGTATATGGTCATTAAACCTTTTAATGGGAGCTATCATTAATTTCATAATTGCTTTTGTTTCGGCAAATAATGATCTAACCGATATTTTTGCTTCTGTTGGAGAGCCAATTCCGGCTTCATTTACTTCAGATATGATAGTTTTCTCCATTATTAATTCAATGTGGACTGTGCTTTTAATGTTCCTGGTTTCCATAATGATCAAGTGGAAAAGTACGAACTCATCATATGTTCCATTCTAATACATTCAACTATGTCTAAATTATATGTTTTTGGTATTGGTGGAACCGGTGCCAGAGTCTTAAAATCTCTTTCTTTCTTATTAGCTGCCGGCGTTAGATGTAAGAGTTCTTCTGTGATCCCAATGCTAATTGATCCCGATGCGGCAAATGGAGATGTTAATAAGACAGTAGATATACTTCAACGATACCAGAGTGTCAGGGAAAAATTATCTTTTGACGGAGAAACCTCTAATGAGTTTTTTAAGACCCCAATTCAACCTTTAAATAAGAACTGCAGGATCAATATTCAGGACTCGAAGAAAAAGTTTAAAGAGTTTATTGATTACCAGGACCTGGACAAAAAAAATAAGGCACTTATTTCCTTATTATTTAGTAAGAAGAATCTGGAATCCGATCTCGAGGTAGGATTTAAGGGAAACCCCAATATGGGAAGTGTTGTTTTGAACCAGTTCAATACATCTGAGGATTTCGAAAATTTTGCAAGTAGCTTTTCACAGGGAGATAGAATTTTCATTATTTCATCAATTTTTGGAGGAACCGGAGCAGCAGGTTTTCCTTTGCTACTTAAAAATATAAGATCTGCCAGCCCGAGTCTCAGTAATCATTCATTACTGCAAAGAGCTCCTGTTGGTGCGGTATCGGTACTACCTTACTTTGGTGTACAAAAGGATGATGAGAGTGAGATTGAAAAATCAACTTTCATTTCAAAAACAAAAGCCGCGCTAAGATATTATGAATATGGAGTGAATGATTCTGTAAACTCTATGTATTATTTAGGGGATAAGCTAGTTAAAGATTACAAAAATAATGAAGGGAGTGTTTCACAGGAAAATGATGCTCACTTTATTGAATTGGCTTCAGCACTTGCAATTTTAGATTTTGCTAATGATACAGATGTTTCTTCGAATAAAGTGAAAGAATTTGGAGTGGAAAACGAAACCCCGAGTATAACCTTCAATGATTTAGGTGATGAGACTAAGTTGAATTTAGTTAAACCACTCAGCAAGTATTACTTCTTTCATCTGTACCTAAAAAATCGATTAAGATCTAATTTGGGAGCAGATTTCGCAAAAAACCTAAAAATTAAGGAACCTTTCCTAAATGAAGACTTTTATCGAAAACTATCCAAATTCAATGATTATTTCTGGCAATGGCTTCAACAAATGAGTAATAATCAAAGAGGTTTCGCTCCTTATACAATGTCTTCGACTCAGGATATTTTTGATGGAATAAAAGGATTTAAAGCTCATAAAGGATTTCTTGAAAAAACCAAAGACTATGAACGAATTACAGCTTTCTTGAATAAAGAGGCAAAGAAAATGAATACCTCAAACAGTATTGAAAACAGATTTTTGGAGGTTTTTTACGGGACTACTGATAAGTTAATGGCTGATAAATACAAATTATAATTATGGCGTACGTTTTTAGATTTCATAGTGGAAAAAATTTAAAAGGATGGGAAGATTCTAATCCCTTGAATTCGGTTGCCATAAACGCGATTGAAGATCCAAACGGAGCTCACTCCAGTAGAGAAATAACTTCTATTCCTAGTCCTTACGCAAGAATTGATTTGGTTAAGACTGCATTTAAAGAAGTTGCTAGTTTGGGTCCAGTTGGAAATACCACATTTCACAAAATGGTATCTGATGCTCTGGATATTGGCCAAATCTTTTTCAATGCAGATAAGTATAAGAATCAAATAGAAATCATCAGTTGGGATAGAAAGGCAGATCTTGATAAATTGATTAATTCGCCGAATCCTCAACATAAACTACTTGGTGAAAGTTTAAGGTTATATCTCGAGCAGGATGCGAAGACTTATAATTTTGATTCTCTGGCAAAGCTCTATTTAATTAACTATACCAGAGGTCCGGAACCTTTAAATATTATTGGAGGTACTTCTCCATCAACGCTTTTCTTTACTTCAGCAAATAAATTCGATTTAAAAGGATTTCAGGAAGGTAGTGATAAGCTCTTAGATGATGAGTACCAGCCGCTGCATGAAAGAGATCCCGAATACATAAAATATCTTTTTGCTCTTCGGAATAATATATCAGGATTTTCATCAAAAATGAAAGAACTGGATGATTACTTAAATCAGACCTATATAAACTTATCTCAAGGATTAAAATTGGAGATAAATCAACTGGATGGATATTATAAAAATCTACCAAATTTGAATATTGCAGGAGGAGGAGAAATTGTAGAAGTTCTTGGTGTTAACCTTAAAAAAGCAAAAGGGAAAGAAGACGCTATCAAGGATAGCGATTTTGTAATAAAATCAGAAAAAGGCCATAGTGATGAATATCCTCCATTGGTATTGCCAAATGAGGTGTTTAATTCACCATTAAGATACGTTAGTGCCCCCTGGGAATCTAAAGCGAAAGCTCCCCATTTTGATGAAAGGGCATTGGAAGACCGGACATTGCCGGTGGATGGAAATAAATATCCATATATGACCATCAGCGATTTTCTTGAACCTGTCATTATAAGAACCGAGTTCCCTGTAGACAAAAATTACTTTTTAGATGGAGGGTTAAAATCAGCAAATACAGAAGGAAAAGGTTTTTTAATACCAATCAAGCCTACTTACTTTAAATATTTTGAAACATCAAGTCTAACCCAAACTATTAATGGAGAGAAGCGATTTGAATTAAATCCCCTCTCCAACGGTTACGTTGAAGCCATTCTAAGAGTTCCAGTACAGAAAGGTCATCATATTACATTTAGGAGAACATATAATAATCCAGTAAATGAAGCCCAAAAGCCGGAGTATAACGAAAAAGCGAATAAGGGAGCAATTATAGAGAATAGAATTAATGTAGGGATTACCCCATTCTATAGTTTTCCTCAATCTATAAATCCGGAATATAATGTTGCCTTATATGATGCCGACTTTATATTCGATAATAATCGATTTGAACTTACATATTTTGATCAGGAGAATAAACCAATTCCCACCAATCAGATTCATAAAGTTCAAAGAAGGTTTAAAGAGGAAGAAACTTATAATATGTTTGGAGATGTAGTCAAATCTAACTTTGATTACATTCAACTTAAACATGATTTCGCCAAAGGAATTTTGGTTCCTCAATTCTTTGATCGAATAGGAGGAACATCAGAGTTTGCTTTTTCCATTGATTTTGGGACAACCAATACTCATATAGAATACTCTGTTGATGGAGGAAAGCCTCAGCCTTTAGAGATCGATAAATCCGAAAAATATCATATAGGAAGTCTAATAGCCTTTAATGATCTTAAAGAAGGATATTTAAAAGCTTTACGAGACGATTTGATGCCAGAAGAGATCCACGCAGAAGGCAATTATCAATTCCCTCAGAGAACGGCCATTAATTTTCATAAAAAGACAAATTTCAACCAGCCGGTTTTCTCGTTGGCAAACATCAGTATACCATTCAAATACGAGAAAGAGTCTTTTGACCTATCATCGAAGGTGAAGACCAATTTAAAGTGGAATAGCAAGACAAATGAAAATCAGAAAATGCTTTTTGCATTTTTTGAAGAGCTCATCAAAATCATACGAAATAAAGCTTTATTGAATGGTGGATCTATTGATAATCTGGAAATTACATGGTCTTATCCTGCAAGTATGCTTAAGCATCAATTGAATTTAATGGAAAGCGACTGGGAAAAGATCATACACGCTTATTTAGGTGATAAAGTCAGGATTAGAAAAGTTTGTGAAAGCTTAACCCCATACTATTACTATTATAAATTTGAGGGGATACCAGCTATGGAAAAACCTTTGGTATCTATTGATATTGGCGGAGGAACTTCTGATGTAGCTGTGTATAGAGAAGAGGCACCTATTTTATTCAGCTCATATAAGTTTGCCGGTGATGCAATTTTTGGAGATAATTTTAATAGAAACATTAATATCAACGGCTTTGTTAATAAGTACTATTCTAAAGTTATCCAAAAACTTGAAGAGAACGATCAAAGAGTACTAATAGAGGCGGTAAATAAGATAAAGGCCAGTGACTCATCCCACGATGTAATCAACGCTTTCTTCAGTCTTAAGGATAATAAATCGTTGAATGATCGCAATGTTGATGTTGATTTCCTTCGATTCCTAAAAACCGATTCAGATTTTAAGGTCATTTTCCTTATCTTCTATGTGAGTCAGTTATATCATATAGCACAACTTCTTAAGAAGAAAGACATTCCTGTTCCCGGGGTTATTAGTTTTTCGGGAACAGCTTCCAAACTTTTAACCATTATCGACTCTAGTTCCAGTCAAGAAAGTTTAAAAAGACTGGCATCAGAATCATTTAAAAATGTTTTTAAATTAGATTCTCTACCCGAGATTGATATTAAATTACCATCTAACCCGAAACAGATCTCAAGTAAGGGAGGCCTTTCTATGGGAGACAATCATCAGTTAAATTTGGATGATATTAAAGCAACCCTTATTACTAATTCTGAGCTGCAATCCCATAACGGTAGTAAAATAAGCTACGAGAGAGTGAAAGAATTTGAAAGTGATGCAATAAGAAGTTTTGATGAATTCCTGGATTTCTTCTTTAAGTTGAATAAATCATATTCCTTCAGAGATAACTTTGGAGTAGAGAAGGCTTCCCTTGATTTTACGGAAGACTTCCTGAACAAGAAAAAAGTGAATGCGCTGAAAACCGGGATAAAGAATAAACTGGATGAAATAAGCAATGAAAGCGATGAAGAAATAAGCGAAACTTTATTCTTCTATCCACTTGTTGGAACCCTGGGTGAGTTAGCCTATGAATTGGAGAAAAAGAAAGTTAATTAATATGAATTTATTAAAAATCACCTTTCTCGTACTGCTGCTTTTTATCAGTGCGTCTTGCAATAGAAATACGCCAGATATAAATGCAAATTCTCAGTCTTTAACTGAAAAAAATGAGGTTCAATCTGAAGTTATCGGGAATAATGGAAGTCTTAAAGAAAACTCAGAGGCCCATGACTCCATCGTGGCCACTGAAAACAATTCTCAAGAAGAGGTTGTAAAATCGCAATCACAAAATGAGAAATCTGATTTAGTTACTTTGGAAGAATCACGCAACTCAGGTTGGAATTGGTGGTTGTATGGAGCGCTTTTTTCTATAATTTTTAATTTAATTTTAATTTTTCTCCTTCTAAAGACGATTAATTCAAAAAACACCTATAAATGGGAACGAGATGATATCACTATTGGAAAAGATAAATATAAGGAAGAAGCTAAATTTTATAAAGAAAGGCTAGCGGCACTTGAAGATGAAAAAAGAAAGAAACAAGTTCCTAAAACTGAATCGCCCAATACCTCAGTTCCCCAGAAAACTCCAAATTCTTCCATTGATACAGAGGAAAAGGCTGTTGAAGTGGATTTATCAGTAGAATCATCATCTTCAAGAAATAGAAATCAAACTGAAATTATCTCAAGGCCAGTTATTTTTTACTCAGAAAAAGCTAATGAAAATAAAATTTTCACGTCTGTTTCCGAGCAAAAAAATGAATATAAAAGCATTTTTAAACTAATCCTAGATAATATAGACTCCGATAAAGCAGCTTTTGAAATAGTTGATTCAGACTTTGTATTAAGAATGGCAGCCAATTCTCCTGATACCTATTTATACCCGGTTTGTAAACCTGAAAACAGTAATCAGAATTATAGTAGTGAAATCATTACCACCAAAAGAGGTATCGCCCACAAAGTAGACGGCAAATGGCAAGTAAATGAACAAGACAAAGCAACTATTAAATTCCAGTAGAGATGCATGATTACGTAATAATCTTAATAATCGCAGTAATTATTGGGATACAGATATTCATTTTTGGAAAGAATATGTCCAAAATAAAAAACTATAATCGGACTATCGAAAATGTGAAAGATTTTGAGATCGTGGAGGTATCAGTACCCGAAGAGTGGATCAAGGAAATTAAAGTAGAAGATATTTTGCAAAATCCTGAAAAGTTTCAGGAACTATCAGCGAATTTTTCCTCGACTATGCAGGAAACATCTGAAGATCCTGAATTAGAATTAAACGATAAGGACCAGGTTGATGTTGAAGTTGATGAGTTCAAAACAGAAGAAGATGAGCCTTTGGAGTTAAAACTAAAAGATGGGAAAAAATCTGATCCAGAATTAGATTTTCCTGAAGGGGTTGATCCCGAAATAGAGGAGTTCGAGGAGGAAGATTTTGAAGATTACAAAACAAACCGTTAGGTTAACAGGTTATTTATGAATGATAAAATAAACATTTCCTTAATCGATTATAAGCGGTATCAAAATGATACCCTGAATGATATTTTGACTTCGGTTAATGGCTACTTACTTAGAAATAAAGGTGCCGTTAGCGATTTTAACCTGGTCAAGGATATTGTAGACAGAAATATCGACAAAGTTGATGATGAGATCAGTAATAATATACCTACTCCATTGTATCTGGGACTAATGGGGACTATGCTTGGAATTGTAGGAGGTTTGTTCTTTATGCCTGAAGTCTCGGGGCAAAATACCGAAAGCGCCATAGGAGGGATAGATGCATTACTGGGAGGGGTGAAAATTGCCATGTTGGCGAGTGTTTCAGGTCTGTTATTAACGATCATCAGCAATTATTTTTTCTTTAAAGCAAGAAAGAAAGTGGAGCATCAAAAGCACGATTTCTTCACTTTTATTCAGACCAGGCTTTTACCAATACTTTCAAAAAATACTTCATCGAGTATTTATTCTCTTCAAACAAATCTTTTAAAATTTAACCAGGATTTCTCAACTAATATGAGAAGTTTTAGTAGTACTGTTAACGAGGTTAAACAAACTTTTAACAGTCAGCTGGAAGTAGTCCAGGAACTAAAGAGGATAGATGTTGCCAATATTGCCAAATATAATATTGATGTGATGCAGCAAATGCAAGCGTCCTTTCAAAAACTAAAGGATCTATCAGCTTATCTGGATAATATGAATGGATTTATTGGGAATACAAGGGAACTTAATCTAGCAGTAAACAAACAACTGCAAAAAGTAGGTGAGATTTCGGAACTCATCAATCGATTTGATAATAATGCCGGAACCATTTCTGAGACATCTACCTATTTTAAAAACCAATTTAAAACCTTTGATTCGAGGGAACAGGCAATGCAAGATCGATTAGCTGAGTTTGATAAAAACACCAGTAAAATGATCGATAATTTAGAATCTTCATTTTCGGAACGGCTACAAAAATTTAATGATAAGGATGTTGAGATTAACACTGGTTTTGAGACTCTTTTTTCCAATCTGAGAAAAATGACAAAAGAAGTATTTGAGGATGAAGGAAGTAACATTGGCGCTATTAAAAAAGAAGTTGATAATATCAAGGAAGTAAAAAATGAACTTTCCGATTTAAATACCAAAGTCAACCAGCAGGACTCTGCTATCCGGGAATTATTAGATATCCTTAAGGACAAGCCGGTGCAGATGAAACAATCATTGGTCATCAAAGTAGGAACTATCATCCTGGCCAGTGTCGGAACCATCACCTGCGGAGTGATCATTTATAAACTTTTGACTGTCTGATGGCTGGAGGAAAGAAAAAGAATGATTATTTCTGGGTTAGTTTTTCTGACCTGATGACTACTTTATTCTTTGTGATGTTAGTTTTATTCGTTCTAACAGTGGTCTACTTAAAAATCGAGCAGGCCAAAACCGAGGCTACTTTAGACCAGTATAAGAAAATAGTACAATTAGAAAAGCAGTTTGAGCCCCTTCAGAAGGATGGGGACTTTTTTTATCTGCCGGATTGTAAAAAATATGTAGCCAGTGATTTGATGGGGGTTGAAATCTTTGAACCAGAAAAGACGCAAATTCTTCCAAGATATGTAGGCAAAACCATTGCGGTTGGACAAAAGCTGGAAAGCTTTCTTAATGGTTTAGAGAAAGAGAATCCAGACTTTTCTTACCTCTTGGTGATTGAAGGAAATATGGCAAACACCTATGATCATAGGATAAGTAAAAATTCAGATTATGGCTATAAAACCAGTTATGAGAGAGCCCTTGCTGTTTATGATCTTTGGTTAGAGAACGGCATTAATTTTCGAAAGGACAATGTAGAGGTACTTATTTCTGGAAGTGGTTTTAACGGTCTTTGCAGAGAAGAAAAAGAAGAAAACAATAAACGTTTTTCAATACAAATCATTCCTAAAGTGAGTAATAAAATATGAGAATTCTTTGTGGCTTTCTTTTAGTTAGTTTGGTCCTTTTCAGTTGTAAAAGACCTAACCGAAATCCCCGGAATAATAATGTCAAATCCCCAGCTCAAAGAGAATATAGGGGTGAGGATAGGGATATAAATCAAAATGCAAATCCCAGTAATACATCTATAAAGTCTACTGCAGAACCTGCTAAATCTTTACCCATCGGAAATAAAAGTGTTTCTGAATTATTTAAAGAATTAAATCCAGCTGTTTTTAGAGTGGTAGGGGTTCTTGGAGAAGATCAGTACTCCACTGGAAGCGGATTCTTTATAGGCAAGGGGATAGGCGTTACTAACTTTCATGTCCTGGAGGATAGTCAGGAAGCCTTTATATTGATTGGGGAAGAATTTTATGATATTACGAATATACTTTCCAAAAGTTTCCCACAAAATCTGGACTATGTAATATTTGAAACCGAATATGCGAATGCGATTAGCTTACCTATAGCAACTAAAAACCCACAAGTTGGTGAAGATGTTTTTGCTATTGGAAGCCCTAAAGGCCTCTCCAATTCATTGACGAAAGGAACGATTTCCGGGTTCAGGGAGAATAGGAGAATTCAAATCGATGCTACTATTGATCATGGTAGCTCCGGAGGACCATTATTTAATATGAAAGGGGAAGTAATCGGAATTACCACCTCGGGTATGGGAACTGGATCGGAATTGAATTTTGCTGTGGATATACAGGCTTTACCTTATGAAAAATATATTCACTACTAATTAAACGAATCGTGAACCTAAAACTTCTTTTTATATATGGTTTAATTTTGTTGTCCGCTTGTAATCGTTCAGGAAAGGAGAGTGCAGAGGTATTGGATTCCTCGCTCCCTAAAACAGAGTTGAAAGGAGAACCAAAAACTGATTCTGGAGAAAATAAAAAGCCAGAAGGGCAAATTTCTCTAAATGCAAAAATAATAAGAATCGTAGATGGGGATACCGCAGAATTGCTTTATGATGAACTCCCCATTATGCTCAGACTTCAACATATAGATGCACCTGAAAAACGCGGAAAACAGCCTTATGGAGTAAAAGCCAAAGCTGTTTTATCTGATCTCTGTTTTGGGCAGGAGGTAACAATAATAACCGAGGGAGATTTTGATATGGGAGGTCGAATGATTGGAGTAATCATTAACAAAGATGGTTTAAATGTTAACAAAGAAATGGTGCGCCGGGGCTATGCCTGGCATTTTAAAAAATATTCTTCAGATATGAGTTATGATACGTTGGAAAGGGAAGCAAGAGGAGAAAAAAGAGGCCTATGGCAGGATCCTAATCCAATTGCTCCATGGGATTTTAGATAAGATGAATTAATTTATTCGGTTATTAACCCTATTTCTTAGCTGAATATCTAAATATTTATTATTGAAATTTTTATTAGGAGTAAGTGCTGCTATGCTTTTTTTATCAGTTTTTCCTTTTCCGATAGGATATTATACTTGGTTAAGACTGGTAATTACGTTCTCTTCAGGGATGCTTTGTTTTTATCATTATAAAAATGATGATTACACAATGATGAGCATTTTGGGGATTGTCGCTTTATTGTTTAATCCAGTATATCCTGTTTATTTAGGTAAGAAAGGCATCTGGTTACCAATAGATCTTATTGTTGGCTGCATTTTTATTTATGAAGCTGTCAAATTTCCTATGGAAAAGAAATAAAATCAAAATTGAAATAAATCAATTTCTATGGCAGATTATTACAAAATTCTAGGTGTCTCCCGAAGCGCTTCAAAAAGTGAGATTGAAAGAGCATTCTATAAGATCAAGTCAAAATTTTCATCGGAAGATGTAGAAGATCCTTTTTTCAAAAATTATTATAGAAGAATTTTAGAAGCCTACAATATCTTATCTAATGAAAAACTAAGGTCTCAGTATGATAAAAATTTACCGGTAGAGAGATCAGAAAATTCCATTTCTGAGCGCAAACCAATTATCGAATATTTTAAAACAAATAATGAAAAAGTAGAGCCGGGAGGAAAAATTATTTTAAGCTGGCATACTTCTTTTGCAGATAAAATATCATTAAGACCTTTTGGCCAAGTAGGTTCTACTGGTTCTAAAATTATTTACTTCAAAGATTTGGATAATGAAAATCTACTTTTCACCCTTCAGGCAGTGAACACAAAATCGGGCCAAGAAGTGGTTAAGAATCTTCACGTAAAAAAGCATCTTGAAGAGGAAAAAAAGAAAGTAGATGATACCATAAAAAAACCTCCAACTGTTGAAAAATCAAAGGAGAATATTGAAATTCCCACTCCTGAGGTAAACGATAGGAGAACTTCCACACCATCCAAGCTTAAAAAGTACGGGATTCCAGGCGGTATTGGAATTTTATGCCTGGCAATATTTTTATTTTTCATAGGGAAATCAGGTTTTTGGAGATCTGATAATAATAAAATTTTAGAAGAAAGTATATCAAATTATCGGGAAAAGAAGGCGCAAAGAGAGTCAAATGATGTTGTAATTGAAAAGGAGGAAAAACTTTTTGTTGAAAAATCTGATAATCTTAATGGAAAGGTAATCAAGTATTATGATCCGGTGGAGGTCATGACAAAGCTTTTAGCGGAAATGGAAAGTAATTCCGTTCCCGGTTCAGTTGGATTTGAAGCAGATATGCGTCAGTTTTTTAATGGTTCATCAAATCCTTTGAATTGGAAAAGTTCAAAATCGGGAAAAAGTCAGGTGCTAAACTCTCAAATTAAGGTAGGAATTACGCAAAATGCTTTTAGTGAAGACCGTGATCCGGTTTTAGAAGTTCTATCATTAAAGAAAACGAGTGACAACGACTCACGTAAATTAAATAGTATATCGTTCCAGATAGGCGACTCAGGACCTCCATTTTGGGAACCTGATAATAAATGGAATGCTTTTGATAAAATATGGAGATCTAATGTAGACAAAATTTTAGTGACCGATGAATTAAATCGCAAGTATGAACTTTATTCCTTAAACCAGATACCCCCCGGTTTTTCGGCGGGATATCTCCAAACCAGTAATCATTTTGAAATCCCAGTAAGTTTTTTAAAAGAAATCTCTGAGGAAAACCCAACATCTATTCAGATTAAATTTTATTCCTCAATGAATGATTTAATGCGAGAAGGCTATTTGAGCCGGAATGAAAAAGAAGAACGAATATGGAATCTTTTAGAATTAGAAAACAATAGAGATTTTAATTTAATAAGCCAATTTTACGCCGATAACATAAAAAGATATTGGGATAATTATGAAGTAGGCGTTCAAAAGTTAAATGAATTATATCAATCAGCCTGGTCTAATACTTCATTTTCTGAAAATGAAATTCAGGATGTTGTCATGTTGGATGAAATAAATTTTGAGGTTATTACCAATTTTAAATATGTAAATAAAGAAGGCGATACCATTTCACAGTTAGGTTCAACCCACTATTCTTTTAATGAAGACGGATTAATTGATGAGGTATATGGTTTCGACTCAGATTATACTTATAAAAGTTTTAGAGATAGTGACTTTGATTCTATGACTGAGGAAATTAAAATAAGACGGCTATTAAAAACAGAAGATTTAAGAAACTTCAATAAAATCGCTTCTTACTATTCTGCAGATATGAAGCGGTACTGGTATGTCGAAGATCCCAGCTTCAAAAGAATTCATGATATCTATAAGGATGCCTGGGATGCCACTTCCTATTCTAAGAATATCATTCTTAATATTGAAAAATCAGGTTACAAAACATACGATGTTCATGTAAGATTTGAATTCTACAATGATAAAGAAAATCGAGCAGAAGCTAAAGAGAGTTTTACCCGATATGTCTTTAATAACAAGGGCTTTATTGAAGAAGTGTATGGATTGGATAAAATTTAGACTTTATTATTCAATTTTTTTTAATTACATATTATTATGACCAACCATTATGAAACCTTAGGTTTAAAAGCCACAGCATCCCAAGAAGATATTGAAGATGCTTACCAAAAACTTTCTAAAAAATTTCATCCAGATAATAATGATGGAGATGAATATTTGTCTGATTTGTTTAGGAATATAAAAGAAGCTTATGAAATTCTTTCTGATGAAAATAAAAAGAAAGAATACGATAATCGCAAGCATATTAAAAAAACAGAGCCGGTTGGAGAAAAGCCGAAAAGCGAAGCCCCGGAAATTTTATTGTTTAAATCAGATAAGGAAACCTTTATCGAGGGAGATACTATAGAACTCAAGTGGGAAACACAAAATGCAGATAAGGTTTTCATAAAGCCTTTTGGTGAGCTTAAAGCGAATGGCAGCAAAATATTTAAACTGAAAAATTTTAATAAACCAGAATTGAAAATAAGGCTTGATGCTTTTAATTCTATTTCTGATAAAAAAATATCCAGAACAGTTATACTTAAAAATGAGGTAGCCGAGGTAGATTTTTCCGAATTTGAAGAGGAAGATCAAGTAGAAGAATACAGGACTGAAGAAAATGAGCAATTACAGATTGAGAGGGAGCCTATTTATTCCAATTCTTTTACAGGGACTGCAGCTGTTGAAAATGATAATGCTATGGTTGCTAAATCGGAGGAAAGCTTTTTCTCTACCAGTGGGAGACTAAGAAGGAGTTCTTATTTGGGCAGAGCTATCCTACTTGGAATTCCAGCAGGTATTTCTGCGGTAATTATTCAGGAAACTTATGATGATACCGCTATCGGATTGAGCGCGATGGTGATGATTCTTTGTTCAATATTGATCTTTATCCAGTTTATAAAAAGACTTCATGATATTAATTTAAGCGGATGGTTTAGCCTGATCAATTTCATTCCGTATATAGGCGCATTATTTGGTTTAATAGTACTTTTTATTGATAGTTCAAGGGGTTCCAATAAGTACGGATCCGATCCTAAAAATAGAATTTAAAGCATCTTATTTTTTTGGTTTACGGGAAACCACATGTAAAGCTAGTCCAATGAGATTATTTTAGTATACCAATAAATTTTTAACCAATACTTTATATTGAATCATTAAAGAAATTTTTGAACGAATCACAGGATCCCAAAGCCTTTGAGAAAACAATGACAAAAGTTACTGAACTGCTTACACGAGAGGAAAAAATTGAATATATCGCGGTACAGAAAAAGCCGGCGGTCAATCTATCTCCAGATTCGATTGCTCTTACGAATAAACACATCATTTTTTGCAGGTCCAGGAGTTTTGGTTTCTCTATGGATTTCCAGGATTTTTTATGAAAAGAGGTAGCCGATTGCCATATGAACGAGGGAATTCTTGGAACAACTTTTACGGTGAAAACAACGAAAGGAGGACACATAGCGCATGATTACTTACCAAAGGCTCAGGTAAGAATGCTGTACAGATATGGCCAGGAAAAAGAAGAAGAAATGGCTGAGTATAGAAGACAGAGGGAACTGGATAATTCCAGGGCCAGTGCGGCGGAGGTATAGTGGTAAACACAAATAGCGAAAATAAAAGTTCAATGCCTAAAGAAGCACAGGACGATCCCATGGCAATTTGAAAAAATTAAAAATGATGCTGGCTGAAGACCTGATAAGCGAAGAGGAATTTAATAATAAGAAAGCTGAGATTTTAGCTAAACTATAATCATTTATGATAATCTCAAACTTAATTGCGCGAGGGTTATTAAGCTTTTCAAAAAGAAATTTGTTATGAAATCAAATTTAAAAGATGTAATGGTTAATCATTCTAATAAAACTTTATGTGAAATTTTAAGAACCAGAAATAAGTACACTCCTGAAGCTATCGATCTGGCTATAGAAGAATCCCTAAAGCGAGGATTATTAGCCGGTGTTGGCGAACTTGATGCAAAGTTTCCTATTGCAGAAGAAGTCAGTCCTCTCAAAAAGCCGAAAACTGAAGAGGAAAAGGGAATTTTAAAAAAGGCTTCTAAGGATTTCAACAGTAAGGAGGGGTATTTATATTTGATTGGATTAACTACAGGTAGTTATATTTTTTTTACAATGGGTTCTATACCTATTGTTCCTGTTGTTTTTATAGTTCTTGTTTTCTACTGCTCCTTTTATTACAATAAGTTGCTTGCCAATATTCTTATTTGGTTGGGGGCATTTCAAGTGGTAGCAATTTTTTTCGCTTTATGTACTTTAATTTTTAATTACTTATGATCATGAAAAAACTATTGACTATTTTAATTTTTTCAAGCATTTCATTCTTGAATGTCCAAGCCCAAATATTTCAAAAAAAAGAAGAAATTATTAAAGATCTAGAATCATATGAGTCAGGCGTAGCTGATGACGGATCAGAGTATATTTATTTCGATAAAGAGTTCAATACGAAATCCAGTGGTGAATATACGAGAAGAAAAGTTATCTATTTTGTGGAATTGGATGATGGAACAAAAATATGCAATATGTGGAAAATTCTAGAACCATCTTCCGAGACCAATTCTTTTGTTTCCTATTTCAAAGATAATTTTGTGGAAGTTGACTATATGCAGTGGAAGGATTATGAAACGGAAATTCTTTATGCTGTTAAAGTTGATGAAAAAGTATGCATAGTAACGGCGGTTTATAATAACACTAAATAATATCTTTATGAAATTCAACTTTAGTATTCTCATCTTATCTATGATGCTTTTTTCCACAGGCTCAATATCAATGCTTGGGGTAGAACTTTTTGATAGCAGGGAATCAGTAGAAGATTTGAACCTGCCAGTGGTTGCTAAGGAACCTGGAATAATAAAATATAGAACAAACAATGGAAATGACCTTTCCTTGACGTTTGAAAATGACAAGGTTGTTTATATGGAGAATGACTGGTTACATCAACCTGAAGGATCAAAACCGTTATTTTCTGATTTTACTTTTGGAAAAACATCCATTGGTGATATAAGAAAAAAATTTGGAAGCAACGGATTCTTATATTCAAATCGTAGTTTTTCCAGTACAGATACTCATTTAGTTACGTTTAATTGTTTTGAATTCGATACTGATAAGAATGAAGTTCTAGTTACCATAACCGGAGTTCCAATTGCTGAAAAAGATCAGGTAAATAAAAATAACATCTCGGAAAAATTGAAACTCCTAGCTATTATTATTGCCGACAAAAAGTACCTTGATAAAATTTGGGGCGAAGAGAAGGTCTTCGACGAAAACTATAAAAAGATAAATCCTAATTAAAATTTAGAAGTAAGATGATGAAAAATCTATTGGTTTTATTTATTCTATTCCTTTTCTTCAATAATAATTATGCGCAGACTTCCTACCAAACTTTTGAAAGAGCAGGATTCAAGGTGAAGTCTAATTGCACCTTCCGTAAAAACACCACATTTATCCAAATGGCCAGAGAAAAGGGTATGAACAATGTATTAGCGGCATATATCTGTGGGGAGAATACTGAAGATCCTCAAATAGGGGTGATCAAAAATATTAATATTTATGATGAATCATTTAACTATAAAGATCTCAGACCTTCAGAATATTCTGATTTTGAAGAAAGGTATTTAAAACAATACAGTAGCAATCTCAGTGCTGCCGGTATAACCTATTATAATATAACCTACCTGGGTGTCTCTGCAATAGAGTATTCTTTTTCTCAACAAGGATTACCCACAAAAGCTATTGTTTTTCTAAAGAATAAAAAGTCGTATTTACTTCAGTTAGGAACCAGGGCGGACCTTGATTCCAAATTTACTTTTTTTAAATCCGGCTTTGGAATACTGTAGAAAAGAATGAAAAAAGGTTGTAGCTTTTACTTGCCTGGAATGCCTTTAATTTTATTTTTTTTACTTACCGTTTCCTATACCGGTTATTCCCAGTCTATTTATTCACAAAACAAATACGGTGATAAACTCTTCTTTGTAAAGGACTATACTCTTCAAAAAGAGAATCGTTACGGAGAAAAATTGCTTTTCTGGGATGGCCGGGCCATTCATGAAGGAAACAGGTACGGAGATCAAATTTATTTTATAGAAGGTAATACAGTAAAAAGAAAGGATCGTTATGGTGAGAAAATTTACTTTTTCGATGAATATACAATTCGGGCTAAAGATCGCTACGGAGATAAATTATACTTTCTTGATGGAAAAGTTTTAAGATTAAAAAATCGCTATGGAGATCCTATCTACTTTTTTGAAGGTATTCCTGATAGATGGGTGTTAATTGCTGCGATACATTTTTTGTGAAATAGGAAATTAGCGACACATTACGTCGCGCTCCAGTTTTAAATTTGTTCTGTAAATAATTAAATATGAGAAAACTTGAAATTATTCTTACAGAGGAACAATACCGGCATATACAGGAAGAGATTAAATACTCTAACCGGGTGCATTTATCCGAAGGTGTTTTTGGCGGTTATGAACTGCGATTGAATGTTTCAATTCCCGATGTCTTTCCGGCTACTTTGAATTTGCACACGGAAAAGTTATTTGAATTGGGAGAGGTGAACTGGAAAATTTTTTAAATTGGGTTATGAAAAATCAACTAATCTGCCTTCCCGAAAACGACCAGCATAAGCGATTTATACTTGCTAAAAAAGGAAAGAAAAACCTTCTTGTTATTGGTCTCAATCCCAGTACTGCCAATGAAAAAGCGCTGGATTCCACTTCTAAAAATATAAATCAGATAGCTTTGAATAATGGTTTTGACGGCTGGCTGCTGGTCAATCTTTATCCTCAAAGAAGTTCAAAGCCTGTTGATTTAGATATAACCGAAGACAAAACATTATTCTGGCAAAATATTCATTGGATCAAACATATTCTGGACAGAGATCAATTCCAGATTCATGAAGCCTGGCTTTGCTGGGGTGATGGAGTGGATACTATGGGACGATACTACCTTAAGCAGGCTGCAGGATATCTATACCGGGAATTAAAAGATTTTAAATTCTCATATAACGTCATAGGCACTACCCGCAGCGGGAATCCCTGCCATCCATCCCCACAATCTGTAAACTGTCATATTGGGCCGGTTGATAAAGTGAAATTTGAGAAGTTTGATTTTCAGAATTATGTGAAGTCGGTAAAACTGGAGCCGGAAATTAAATTGAATGGGCTTGAATTTAAGTAATAGTTTTAACTCTTTTATTCGTTTCTTCTTTCACTTCTTTAAGAAAATTTTTAGATTTACTACCGCTGACGCCAAATCCTGAACCACCCTACCTTTCAGATTGAACGTGAGCATCCAAATTACTACAAACCTATCTACATAAATGACCCAACAAACCCACAATAAATTAGTTTCTTTCATCTGGTCTATTGCCGATGACTGCCTGCGCGATGTTTACGTCCGCGGGAAATACCGCGACGTGATCCTGCCAATGGTGGTACTACGCCGACTTGATGCCCTGCTCGAACCTACCAAAGACGCCGTGATGGAAGAGCTGGCTTTTCAACGTGACGAAGCCGGCTTTACCGAGTGGGATGAAAGCGGACTCCGCGATGCATCCGGCTATGTTTTCTATAACATTAGTAAATGGACGCTTCAGAAGTTACACGACACTGCGACCAATTCGCAGCAGATCCTACAGGCGAATTTTGAAGATTATCTCAATGGCTTCAGCCCCAACGTAAAGGAGATCATTGATAAGTTTAAGCTGAAGAGCCAGATCCGTCACATGGCCGGCAAAGATGTTTTGCTGGATGTTCTGGAGAAATTTACCTCTCCTTACATCAATCTCACGCCTTTTGAAAAGGAAGATCCCGAAGGCCGAAAAATGCCTGCACTCTCAAACCTGGGAATGGGCTATGTCTTTGAGGAGCTTATCAGGAAATTTAACGAAGAGAACAACGAAGAAGCCGGGGAGCATTTTACTCCGCGGGAGGTAATCGATTTGATGACGCACCTGGTATTTGATCCCATAAAAGATCAGCTGCCGCCGGTGATGACCATTTACGATCCTGCCTGCGGGAGCGGCGGCATGCTTACCGAAGCTCAGAATTTCATCAAAGATGAGGAAGGCCTCATCAGGGCGACCGGCGATGTCTATCTCTACGGCAAGGAGATCAACGACGAGACCTACGCCATCTGTAAGAGTGATATGATGATCAAGGGCAACGACCCCGGGAACATCCGCGTGGGTTCTACCTTGTCTACAGATGAATTCGCGGGCATCAGCTTCGATTTTATGCTCTCCAATCCGCCTTACGGGAAATCCTGGAGCAGCGAACAAAAATATATTAAGGACGGCAAGGATGTGATCGATCCGCGCTTTAAGATCACGTTAAAGAATTACTGGGGCGTGGAGGAAGATGCCGATGCCATTCCGCGGTCTTCAGACGGTCAGTTGCTGTTCCTTATGGAGATGGTCAACAAGATGAAGCCCGCGCACCAAAGCCCTTCCGGTTCCAGGATCGCTTCGGTTCACAACGGTTCCAGTTTGTTTACGGGCGATGCCGGCGGCGGCGAGAGCAACATTAGGCGCTACATCATTGAAAATGACCTTTTGGAGGCCATCATCCAGCTGCCCAACAACCTGTTCTACAACACCGGGATCACCACCTATATCTGGCTGCTGAGCAATCATAAAGCCGAAAACCGTAAAGGCAAGGTGCAGCTTATCGATGGCGGACAATTATTTAGAAAGCTGCGGAAAAACCTCGGAAACAAGAACTGTGAATTCGCGCCCGAGCATATTGACGAGATCGTAAAGGTGTATGCTGAAATGCAGGCGGTAAGCCGAAGCATAGATAAGGAAACCAAGGCCGAAGTTCCCGGAATAGCCGCCCAGGTTTTCGATAATGAGGATTTTGGATATTACAAGGTGACCATAGAACGCCCGAAGCGCCTTAAAGCTCAGTTTACTGCGGAAAAAATTGCGGAACTGAGATATGACAAACAGCTGAAGGAACCAATGCAGTGGGCTTGGGAAACTTTTGGAGAAGAAGTTTATACCAGGCTGAAGGAACACGAAAAGGAGATTTTGGCTTATGCTGAAGAAAACGACCTGAACCTGAGCAGCAAGAACCGGAAGAAACTGCTTAGCCCCAAAACCTGGAAAAAACAGAAGGAAATATTTGAAATGGCTGAAAAACTGCACCAGGCGATTGGTGAAAAAGAGTATTTAGATTTCAACATTTTTAAGAAGGAAGTTGAAGGGAAGCTGAAGGAATGGAAGCTGAAACCCGGCGCTTCCGAAAAGAATGCCATTTACAATGCTGTAAGCTGGTATGATGCCGAAGCCGAAAAGGTGATCAAAAAGAAGGAAAAACTGAGTGGTGAAAAACTCAGCAGCCTCCTCGCCCATCTGAGTTGTACTGAAGAACAGCTGCCCGACTTTGGCTACTTCCCAACCGGAAAGGCCGGCGAACCTGCCAGCCGCGGCTGGTATGTCATTTTTGAAACCGAAACCGACCTGCGCGATTACGAGAATGTGCCTCTAAAAGAGCAAATTCACAGCTACTTTTTGGAAGAAGTAAAACCGCACGTGCCCGAAGCCTGGCTCAACCTCGATGCCACCAAGATTGGTTATGAAATAAGCTTCAATAAATACTTTTACCGCCACACGCCTCTGCGTTCCTTGGATACCGTTGCCAAAGAGATCCTGGAGCTGGAAGAGAAGAATGAAGGCCTAATAATGGATATTTTAAACCTGGCCTAGATGGAAGCAGTTAAAGAAAAAGTACGGCTACAAAGATATCCTGCCTATAAAGATTCCGGAGTGGAATGGCTGGGAGAGATTCCGGAGCATTGGAAACTGTTGAGAGGAAATTACGTCTTCGACATAATCAATGATCGATCTCCCAAAGGTGAAGAAGATTTGTTATCTGTTTCTGAACACGACGGGGTTAAACTTCGTTCAGAGTCTAATGTCAATATGTTTATGGCCGAATCTTATGTTGGCTATAAAATGTGTCAAAAAGGTGACTTAGTCATTAATAGTCTTTGGGCTTGGAGCAGAGGATTGGGAATTTCAAAATACAATGGAATCGTCAGTACCGCTTACAGTGTGTACAGGCCAGACCATAGTAATTATGATAAAGATTATCTAAATTACCTTTTACGTATTGAAAAATATGTTGCTCAATATGTAATTGCTTCTAAAGGAATTTGGATTTCAAGACTTCAACTTTCCGATTGGTCTTTTTTACGTCTGCCGATTCTTTCGCCACCAAAACAAGAACAAACCGCCATTGCCACTTTCCTGAATGAAAAATGCTGCAAGATCGACACCGCCATCGCGCAAAAGGAAAAATTGATCCAGCTGCTCAAAGAGCGCAAGCAGATCATCATCCAGAATGCCGTGACCAAAGGTTTAGATCCTGACGTCAAGATGAAAGACTCCGGTGTGGAATGGATCGGGGAGATCCCGGAGCATTGGGAGGTGAATAAGCTAAAAAAGTTTATTACAGGACTGGAATCTGGGGTAAGCGTTAATGCTTCTGAATCAGAAACAGCCAGTCTTGATGAAATTGGAGTATTAAAGACAAGTTGTGTCTATGGATATGCTTTTAAAGCTTCGGAAAATAAAAAAGTATTTCAATCAGATCTAAGTCGTGTAAAATGTCCTGTTAGAAAAGGTGCCATAATTATTAGCCGAATGAATGCACCTGATTTAGTTGGAGCTTCCGGTTTAGTTAAAGATGATTTCCCTAATCTGTTTTTACCTGATAGACTTTGGCAAACGGTTTATAGTAAAACCATTGATTTTGATGCAAAATGGTTAAGTCAAAATTTAATAAGTATAGGTTTTAGAGGCTGCGTTACTGCCATAGCTACAGGTTCAAGTCCAAGTATGAAAAATATTTCAAAAGGAGATCTCCTAAACTTGTCAATAGCCACACCACCAATAGAAGAACAACGAGCAATTACTAAGCACATTGAAGAAAAATCTAAAAGAATTAAACATTCAATAAGCCTTAACCTACAGCAAATTGAAAGATTAAAAGAATATAAGAGCAGTTTAATAGACGCGGCGGTGACGGGGAAGATAAAAGTCCCGAACTATGATTTAAAATGATGACTTGGAAAACTATGATTAAAAGGGTGGCATAAATGATTAAGAATGAATATAAATATTCTGAATTAACAGGCAAAATCATAGGTGCCGCAATGGAAGTACATAAGCATTTGGGCAATGGTTTTCAGGAGGTGATCTATCAACGTGCCCTAAGTATTGAACTCAATATGCAGGACCTGGCACACGAGCGGGAAAAAGAAATGGATCTCTCTTATAAAGGCTTCCCTATAGGTCAGCGACGAGTTGACTTTTTTGTAGATGAAAAAATAATGGTAGAAATAAAGGCGGTAAAAGAATTGGAAGATGTTCACCTGGCACAAGCCATCAATTATTTGGAAGCCTACGGAATGGAAATCGGCCTATTAATAAATTTCGGAAACACCTCGCTGCAATTCAAACGAGTTATGAAACCAAAGAATCACAGTCGCTCACAAAATCAAAATAAATCATAGTTCCAGAATATGCAGCAAATCGAAAATTTAAAGGAATATAAGAGCAGTTTAATAGACGCGGCGGTGACGGGGAAGATAAAAGTCCCGAACTATGATTTAAAATGATGACTTGGAAAACTATGATTAAAAGGGTGGCATAAATGATTAAGAATGAATATAAATATTCTGAATTAACAGGCAAAATAATAGGTGCCGCAATGGAAGTGCATAAGCATTTGGGTAATGGTTTTCAGGAGGTGATCTATCAACGTGCCCTAAGTATTGAACTCAATATGCAGGACCTGGCACACGAGCGGGAAAAAGAAATGGATCTCTCTTATAAAGGCTTCCCTATAGGTCAGCGACGAGTTGACTTCTTTGTAGATGAAAAAATAATGGTAGAAATAAAGGCGGTAAAAGAATTGGAAGATGTTCACCTGGCACAAGCCATCAATTATTTGGAAGCCTACGGAATGGAAATCGGCCTATTAATAAATTTTGGAAATACATCGCTGCAATTCAAACGAGTTATGAAACCAAAGAATCAAAGTCAATCCCAAAATCAAAAAAAATCATAGTTCCAGAATATGCAGCAAATCGAAAAATTAAAGGAATATAAGAGCAGTTTAATAGACGCGGCGGTGACGGGGAAGGTAAAGGTGAGTTAAAAAATAGACATTAAAAAATGAGTCAATTATTATATACAGTTAAAGAAGTTTTCTCGGATGAAGAGTATCTTAAGGATCATGGAAAAGAATACTACAACATTCCATTGTATCAAAGAGGTTACAAGTGGGAAGAGAAACATGTCACGAAACTTTTGGACGACATAGACAATTTCCAAATAGGAGACAAAAAATTTTATTGCCTTCAAAATATTACGATTGTACCTCAAGACAACTTTTTTAATATTGTTGATGGTCAGCAACGCTTGACCACATTAACAATATTATTAGCTTACCTACAGGAAAAAAAATTAGTAAATGATAAGATTAGATTTCCCAACAATTCTATCCGAAAAGAAACCAATAGGTTTTTGAATGAAGTAATTACTAAGGAAGGAAAAACCTTTCCTGAAGCAGATTGGGAGGAATTTATAAAGAATTCAGGAAGTTTTGATCACCAAGACATATATCATATTTTTCATATTCACAAGGCTATAGAGGACTGGTTTGAAACCAAAGAAAATCACCTTTCCTTCTCTCAAAGTAAATTCAAATCAAAGCTTCTTGAAAGTGTAAAACTAATCATCAACCAGATCGATGACTCAACAAAAAGTGAGGAAAAGATCTTTGGTAACTTAAACTCAAAACGAGTGCCTCTTGATGGTGCAGATCTCGTACGGGCTATGCTTATCACAAGAGTTGCTCATGAAGAAGGAAAACGGGAAGCCGACATTAAAAACATTGTGAGAGTTAATGAAAGAAGAGTTAAAATAGGTTGGGAACTTGATCAGATTAATAATTGGTGGTCTCAGGATAAAATAAAAAACTATTTTACCCGATTCTTTGGTATAACTTCAGAAAATATTGGTGTAGGGAAAAAGCTATTTGACGAAGAAAAATATCCTATAAATATTCTCTACTTGCTGTTTGCAGAAAAGAGAAAGGAGGAAAAACTTTCGTTAGAACTAGTAGAAAAGCATAATAATGATGCCTTAGGGTTATATAAAGAATTAATAAAACTTCATAGTACTTTACAAGACTGGTATCAGGACCGACAGATTTATCATCTCCTAGGATTTTTATTTGCTCATAAAACAAAAAAAGATTTCAATTTTGGAAAATTATGGGCTCTTTGGTCTTCGAGCGTCACACGACGTGACTTCATAAAAAAATTAAAAGAAAAAATTAAGGATAATTTTCTTGTTGATGGAGAAATTATAGACTTTAATGATCAAGACACTAACTGGTATGAAGAAGAACCAACCAAACTAGTCCAGGCTTTAGTACTAATGGATATTATTCATTCCATTAAGGAAAATCAATCATTCTTGCCCGCATCAGCCTTTACAAAAGCATCTAATGACATTGAACACATTTTTCCTCAGAATCCACAAAAGGTCGAGGATAAGAAAGCTTATATCACTTTTTTAAATCAACATGGAGGGTGTAAAATAAACTCTGTCTGAAGGAAATTTTAAATTAATTTTATTCAGACAGACTTATGACAACAGAAGAACAACAACAATTAGAGAAGAAGGCCCTGGAGCAGTTTATGTCGGGCAAGAGTCTTTTCGGTAAGGGCGGTGCTTTTGCGCCTATGCTTAAGAGTTTTATTGAAAAAGCTCTTGAAGCAGAAATGGATTCACATCTTAATGAACAAGAGCGCTCTAATGGCAATAAGCGCAATGGCAAAGGAAAAAAGAGGATAAAGAGTGGCTATGGATCCTTTGAAATTGATACCCCGCAGGATCGTCAAAGCAGTTTTGAACCCGATCTGGTAAAGAAACGCCAGACTATTTTAGCAGATAATCTCTCTGAGAAGATAATAGGCCTCTACGGCCTTGGAATGAGCTATCGTGACATCTCTTCTCACATTAAGGAAATGTATGACACAGACATCTCCCATACGGTTTTAAGCCAGATTACTGACAGGATCATTCCTGATGTAAAAGCATGGCAGAGCCGTCCCCTGGATTCCCTTTATTGCATTGTATGGCTCGATGCCATGCATTACAAAGTGAAGGTAGATGGAAAGATAGAACACAAGGCCCTCTACAACATTCTAGGCATCAACAAAGAGGGATATAAAGAAGTTCTGGGAATGTATATTTCTGAGAGCGAAGGTGCCAACTTCTGGCTTCAGGTGTTGACAGATTTACAAAACCGTGGGCTGGAAGACATCTTGATTGCCTGTACTGATAATCTCAAAGGTTTTACCAATGCTATTCTCAGTGTGTTTCCAAAGACGCAGGTACAACTTTGTATCGTTCATCAAATAAGAAACTCTCTTAAATATATCGCTTCTAAAGACCAGAAGGAATTTATGAAGGACCTTAAAAAGGTCTATCGCGCTGTAAATAAAGAAGTAGCTGAAGATGAACTGCTGGGCCTGGAAGAAAAATGGGGACAGAAGTATCCCGTAGTAATTGAGAGCTGGCAACGCAACTGGGAAGAACTCTCACAGTATTTTCAGTTCACTGAGCCTATCAGAAAGATCATTTATACCACTAATGCCGTTGAGGGCTTCCATCGCCAGATTCGTAAGGTTACAAAGACCAAGGGAGCCTTCACTAATGATATGTCCCTTCTAAAGCTGGTTTATCTGGCTACCAGGAATATCGAAAAGAAATGGACAGCTCCTCTCCATAATTGGAGTCTTACCATTCAGCAATTTTATATTAAATTTGGTAATAGGATACCATTGACCATAAATATCAGTGCCTCTGGAATTAGTAAAAGAGAAATTGAAAGATCAGACAGAGTTTAATTTACAGACCCTCAACATGTAGTTAAAGGTGATAAAAGTTTTGACTTGAGCACTTTTCACGAAAATTATACCAGGGAAGAATATATTCAAAAGATGGATTCTTTTATCGAAACACAAATTTCAGAATTTAAAATAAATTCCATAGGAAATCTTGTCTTACTATATGCCTCCCTCAATAGGAGCATTAGCAATAATACCTACTCAATAAAAAGAGCTAGAATTATTCAATACTTTAATAAAGGCCATTTTATACAACCTCACACATTTCAAGTTTTTGTAAGGTACTTTAATAATACCGAAAACGAAAATAGGGATCTTGAACATTGGACAAAAAATGATATTGAAGCTAATGCATTACGAATCTCACTTGAAATTAAAAAATTCCTAACTCCTAAAACAACATGAGTAGAAAGAGATCAATGCAGGAAAATTCAATTGAAGAAATTATTGAAAAATACAATCTTATTGTACCAGAGATTCAGCGAGAATATGTATGGGGATCTAATCCAAATAATATACTCGAAACATTTGTTAAGGACATAAAAGAAGGATACTCCGGAGATGTGAAATCAAAAAAGTCTTCAGATGAAGAGTTGAAAATTTTGAACCGGTTATTGGAGAACGCCCCTGACCATACTAAGGATTCGGTAAAACAAATGATAAACGAATTGGGAAGTTCCTCCCGGCCTATGAACATTGGATTTCTTTATTCTTATCGACCAGACTACTATGTTTATAATGATAATAATGAAGATCTTTATCTAATTGACGGTCAGCAGAGATTTACTTCTCTATTTCTCATCTTATTTTATTTATCCTTAAAAGAAGATAGGAAAAATGACTTTAAGGAAATGTTTCGATTTGATGCAGCCTCTGAACAAATGTCTTTTGATTACCGGGTAAGATCACTAACACATAACTTTTTTATTGACTTAATCTCAAAAACGGAGACAACAGATGACTTAATTAACCTTTCTCAAAAAAATTGGTTCTTATCAAACTATAGAAATGATACTACAGTAAAGTCTATAGTAGGTAATGACGAGGAGACAAGTGAATCACTAATGACGGGAACTTTTCCTATCCTTCACAAGTACTTTAAGGATGAAAAGGAAAAATACTATGATTATGTCAAAAACAAAATCAAATTTTGGCATTTTAAAACGGAGGAAACAACTCAAGGTGAAGAGCTCTACATCACAATGAATTCAAGAGGTCAGCAATTAGCTGACAATGAAAATATTAGAGCTAAGCTTTTTGAGCTTGAAAAAGTCAAGAGAAAGCAATTAGACTGGAGTGAAAAGTGGGAACAATGGCAGGATTTCTTTTGGATAAATAGAGATAAAAAATTTAATAGAACATCAGCCGATAAGGGTTTCAACGAGTTCCTTAGGTGGATTTCAATTATTGAAATGATAATTGATGAGAAAGGTCTGGATGATAAATTGGCAGAAAAAACCTCCCTCAAAGAGTTATTAAAAGTAGATGGAAATATACAGTTGTCAATTCAATATCTGGAAATAGAAAAAATTGAAAGTTATTTTCATACAATTAAATTCCTTTTCGAAGAATTTTCCTCTGAATTAGATTCTATAAAAAATAAGTATAATTCTTATAACAACTTTACTTTACTTGATAAGAAATGGCTTTCCCCAAGGGAAATTAGTCTTAATCAAAATCAATTATTCCGGTTGCTGCCCGTAATTCACTATGTCCACCTCCGAATAGTGCAGGAAAAGACAATCGATAAACTGTCACTTTTTAGACTCATTCGCTTTTTCTATAATTTGAGACTGAACGAAACAGTATCTAAAACACCTGATATTCAAATAATAAACGCTATTAATCTAGTCACTCTCTTAGGCAATAACAACGACATCACTTCCTTACTGACAACAGAAGGCATTTCTAAATCCCTTCTGAATGATGAGGAGAAAAACAAGTTGACCTATTATAAAGAGATAAGTGATAGAGAAGATCTGGAAAACCTTTTTTGGGAAGCAGAAGATATGCAGATAAATAAAGGTGAAATTTCTCATTTGATAATGTTGAGCGAAAAAATTGCTAGTTCAATTGAAAAAGATTTTTCCTCTCTCCTTTTTGGATTAGTGCTAAAATCATATAAAGAACTAATCAATAATGAAGAAAAAATTTGGGGAAATTTCCTCAATACCACGATTTATACAGCTTCTAATGATCGGATTCAATTTCAAGGCCGTTGGCATGTGAATATTTCTTTTTTAACTCACGTGCTTGAGCGATTCTTAAACCCTAAAGTAAGTCTCGATAAATTTTACGCAATAAAACAAAAAGAATTTCTTAGTAATTATCGAACTGTTGATGAGTTGCTTGAGGAGACAGATTCAAAAAAGCAGTTGTACATTTATTTCATATTAGAAACTAGAATAGTGAACAAGTGGTTCTGGAATGGGAACTTTAACTTTGGAAACTATCAAAATGCTGAGGAGAAAACTGTAAGGAGTATTTTTAAAACCAACAAAATTTATCAAAAATACAACCATCAATGGCGATACAGCTTTGGATATAATAGAGATAATGGAATATGGTCACAGCATAGTCAAGAATTCAAAACTACCCACTTAGAGAAACTTTTACAATGGGGAAAATCTAAACCTACTATGGTAAAACTGGAAGAACAAAATTAAAGGATCTCAGCTAGTTTTTAGTCCTCAAATAAAATTCTAATTCATATGCCAACCCAAACCAACGAACAAGCACTAGAAGCCGCAATTCAGGAAAAACTTTCGGGGTTCACCCTGGAAGAGATCAAAGAGAAAGATCCTGCCGCCAATGTAGCGGAGGAGTCGGAGCAGTATCGCTCCGGCAACGGTTACTATATTGGAGATCCCTCTGATTTTAATGCTCGTTACGCGGTTGACACCCGCAGGTTCTGGACCTTTTTACAGGAGACCCAAAACGAGGAACTGGAAAAGCTGCAAAGGCATGGCGACTGGAAATTAAAGATCCTGGAGCGGCTGGACAGGCTCATTAAAAAGTACGGGGTTCTTCGCCTGTTAAAGAAAGGTTTGGATGTAGATGACGCGCATTTCACGTTGTTCTATCAGCCACCCCTGGCCAGCAGCAGTCCGCGGGTAAAGAAGCTTTTCGAAAGCAACGAATTCAGCGCCACCAGGCAGCTTAGGTATTCCTTAGAGAATCCGCGGGAAGAGATCGATATGGTGCTCTTCATTAACGGACTTCCCATTGCCACCCTGGAATTAAAAAACCATTGGACAGGACAGAATGCGAAGGTTCATGGGCAGAACCAGTACAAGTTCAAAAGAGATCCAAAGCAGCCGTTGTTAAACTTCGGGCGTTGCCTGGTGCACTTCACAGCAGATACCGATGAAGTGTATATGACCACCAAGCTCAGCGGAGGAAGCACATATTTCTTACCCTTCAATAAAGGCAATAATCACGGCAAAGGAAATCCGCCAAACCCCTTCGGTCATAAGACCGCTTATCTATGGGAAGAGGTGCTAACCCGGCACAGTCTGGCCAACATCATTCAGCATTTTGTAAGGCTGGATGGAAAAGCAAAAGATCCGCTTAACAAGCGAACTTTGTTCTTTCCGCGTTACCACCAGATGGACGTGGTGCGAAAAATCGTCAGCCATGCCTCTCAAAATGGCGTCGGCCATAAATATTTGATCCAGCATTCCGCAGGCTCGGGGAAATCCAATTCCATCACATGGGCTGCATTTCAGCTGATAGAAACTTATCCGGAGAAAGAAGGGCTTCCGGGAAGCAAAAGCGTGGAGCAACCTTTGTTTGATTCCGTCATTGTGGTAACAGACCGGCGCCTGCTGGATAAGCAGATCCGGGAGAACATCAAAGAGTTTTCCGAAGTAAAAAATATCGTTGCCCCCGCCTATTCTTCTAAGGAATTAAGAGACAGCCTGGAAAGCGGGAAGAAAGTGATCATTACCACCATTCAGAAATTTCCGTTCATCGTGGATGGCATTGCAGACCTGGCAGATAAACGCTTTGCGGTAATTATTGATGAGGCACACAGTTCCCAGAGCGGCTCGGCTCACGACAATATGAACCGGGCGATGGGACAGCAACAGGAAGAGGAGGAAGAAGATGCGCAGGACAAGATCCTGAAGGCAATGCAGTCCCGTAAGATGCGAGGCAATGCTTCTTATATGGCATTTACCGCTACGCCCAAGAACACTACCCTGGAGAAGTTTGGGGTAAAACAGGAAGATGGTTCTTTTAAGCCTTTCCATCTGTATTCGATGAAACAGGCTATAGAAGAAGGCTTTATCCTGGATGTGCTGGCGAATTACACCACCTACAAAAGCTATTACGAGCTGGAAAAATCCATCGAGGAAAATCCCCTTTTTGACACCGCAAAAGCGCAGAAGAAATTAAAAGCCTATGTAGAAAAGGACCAGCGCACGATCAATACCAAGGCCGAGATCATGATCGATCATTTCATCCCGAATATCTATAACACCAAAAAGTTGAAGGGGAAGGCCAAGGGAATGGTGGTGACGCAGAGTATTGAGTCGGCCATCCGCTACTATAAAGCCATAAAGAGAATCTTGAAAGATAAGGGAGATCCTTTTGGAGTACTGGTATCCTTTTCAGGAAAGAAGACAGTAGACGGGATAGAATATACTGAGGAGACCATTAATGATCTGCCGGCACATTTGGACACTGCAAAAAGTTCAGATCCGGGCTACATCAGCGACAAACTCGCCCGCTACTTTGATATGCCGGAATATAAGCTCCTGGTGGTGGCCAATAAATACCTCACCGGATTCGATCAGCCAAAGTTGACAGCTATGTATGTCGACAAAAAGCTGCAGGGCGTATTGGCGGTTCAGGCATTGAGCAGATTGAACAGAAGCACCAATTCTTTAGGCAAGAAAACCGAGGATCTTTTTATCCTGGACTTCTTCAACAGCACCGATGACATCAAAAATTCTTTTGATCCTTTCTACACCGCCACCTCTTTGAGCCAGGCAACCGACATCAACGTGCTGCACGAATTAAAAGATTCCTTGGGAGACACCGGAGTGTATGAATGGAGCGAGGCGCTTGATTTCACCACAAAATATTTGAATAAAGTAGATGCTCAGGAACTAAGTTACATCATTGATGTTCCGGCAGAACGTTTTAATGAAGGTCTGGGCCTGGAAGATGAGGACAAAGCCGATTTCAAGATCAAGGCAAAACAATTTGTAAAGATCTATGGACAGGTCGCTTCCATTATGCCTTATGAGGTAATGGACTGGGAGATCCTGTTCTGGTTCCTCAAATTCCTGATCCCTAAACTGGTCGTAAAAGATCCCGAAGCAGATAAACTTGACGAACTTTTAGAATCGGTGGATCTCTCCACCTACGGCCTGGAGCGGGTGAAACTGAATGAGAGGATAGGACTGGACGATTCAGAAACCGAGGTCGATCCCCAGAACCCAAATCCACGTGGAGCACATGGTCCGGAAAAAGAAGAAGATCCGCTGGAGCTGATCATCAAGAGTTTCAACGAAAGATGGTTTCAGGGCTGGGAAGCCACTCCCGATGAACAACGGGTGAAATTCGTGCAGTTAAGCAAACACATCCAACAACATCCGGATTTTCAAACCAAAGTCGCCGATAACCAGGATCAGCAAAACAGCGACCTCGCACTGCGAAAGATTCTCGAAGAGGTAATGAGGAAACAGCGCAAGAACGAACTCGATCTATACCGCCTCTTCGCCAAAGACGAAGCTTTTAATCAGGCATTTTTCGATACGATGAAGCGGATGGTGAGTGGAAATCAGCAACAAAACCTCTAAGAATGAAAATTTCCGATGATGAAATAAAAAAGGCTTTAAAAATCAGGAATGCGGTTCAGCATTACCTGGAAATGGCCAAGAAGGTAAATATTAGGTCTACGGATGTTTTTCCTTATTTAGTAAGAAAAGGCATTTTTGAAGCAGATAAAAACAATGGGCTCTTTTTTAGAAGGTTTTTAAAAAAGCTATATAAAGCCAACATGTTACACTCTTTGATTCCTCAATGCACGTATGTGCCGGGAATTAACGGAGAAATCTTTGGCGAATGGTATTTTAATTCTCACATCCCGAAGATAAAAGAGGATATCGAAGAAGGCGATGTTCAGAAAAATTTAAATGCAGGTGAACTTAAAGATATAAGTTTCGAAGATGCAAAAGAAAATTTATTTAAACTGATAGAGGGAAAAAACCCGATAACAGGAAAGTTAATAGATCAAACCGAAGATCCCATTCTTTTTGAAATTAGTCAATCCTTAAAGGTTTTCATTGAAAATGAACCGGATGAGGATAGAGCTTTTTCTAATGCAGAAGTTAGAATTGCAAGTACTGAAGATGAAGAAATTAATAAATCTCCTAATTCTAAGATTTCTGACCTAAAACAAAAGAAAAGTAAACCGGCATATTCTATCGATAAAATTAGAAAATCCTATGAAAACGCTTATAAACCTTGGAGTTCAGAGGAAGAAAATCTTTTAATTCAATTGTATAATCAAGATTTCACAATAAAGGAAATAGCTCAAAAATTGAAGAGACAGAATGGGGCTATAAAATCCAGATTGAGAAAATTAGGTTTGATTAAATGAAGCCTGTATTATCTTTATTATGCTAAAAAATTATTTACTTTCCTTAGAAACCTCTCTAAAATACTCATAGATCATAACCATAGCGAGAGTATCCAATTCGCAATACCTTAAGAGGCTATCTTTTATCGCATTTCTTTCTATTTCAGGCACATCGTTAAACTGTAATTTTTGATACGCGAAGAGGGCGGCTCCTCCATCCTTGATTTCAGTAAGATTTTCGGAAACTTTTTCCAGCTGTTCATTATCCCAGCCATCAAAGACCGAGGGCAAAGCCTTATAAGGACTTACGGGTTTTCCGTTTTGGAATTTCAGAAATACATGATCATCCAAAAAATTCCTTCTGGTGAGATTCAAATTGGCTATTGGCTGCTGGTATTTTTCCTGCAGGTATTCGCTTGAATGCAGGACCGCGGGGAGAATTGCTTTGATGGAGTTGGAGCCACCGGTTATAGGATCGTAATAATAGTTTACCACTGTCTTCTGAAGATCGATCATATCCCTTTTTCCACGCCAAGTCTTCGCATTTTTACCGGTATTGTGACTTATGCTTTCTATAAATTCAAGCAACTCCTGTTTATCAGGTTCCTCGAAATTAAGTAACTGATTATAGATCACATTTACAATAGTATTCTCATGATTATGATACCTGAAAATACTGCCGTCATTCCGTGATAGAGAATCCTTTAAAGCCCTGATGAAATCAAAATTTGGAAAAGCTCCAATTTCGGTATTCAGATATTCGCTGAAGTGTTTTACTGTTCCATCTTCATAAACGATGTGATGGCTAAATTGAAATGCCAGCTGCTCATACGGATGCATTCCTTTTACAAAAGGGATAGCTACCGCGGTGGTTTCAAAATCGATAAAATTAAGCGGGAATTTCCAGGATGCAAGTTCTTTCTTTAAGTTATCGACATCAAAGTATGGAGATTCATCCTGCTGTTGATGTTTTTCAATCTGTAGCCACTGTCGCTCAGTGCGGTGGAGTTTTCCCGCTTCCGGCCGAATGTTGATGTCATTTTGAGTAAGTTCATCCATGAAATAACGCCCCTCTTCAATGGTTTTCTTCGCCGGATTATACCAGACATCATATACTTTGGGCTGATCAATTCTTTCTTTTGTTACATGGAGCTGTTCCTGCCAGCATTCATGGAATCCGCTTTTGAGTCCGTTGGAATGATCTTCAGTAATAAACTCACAGCCTTTACAATGCGGGCCAATTTCAGTAATGAGTTTAATGTCATTCCGGTAATGTTTTCGAAAATGATCAACGGTTTCCTCAAAGCTACGGTTTTCATCCAGCGGATTAGTATTCAGAATTAAGTCTATTTCTTCGCGTACATTGATATCGCATAAAATGGGATCGCCCAGATCTGCTTTGGTAAAGCCTTCTTTTTTCTCAATGCCTGTTCTGAGATCAGAATCAGAAACAACTTTAAAGCATTGATGCAATCCATCTACCGTGGTGACCGCATCTTTATCGGCTAATCTCAGGTAAGAAGTGATATTCCATTCCGCATAGGATTGCTGAATCACATATTTTTGAAAAGCGAGGTCATACAGGTAAATATCCCAGCCACTGCCAAGTTTACCATTCGACTTTATGAAGGATTGATGACCTGTACTGCTAATAGATTTAGCTTTAACCTCTATTAATTTTACTTGATTTCCACGTTTTACCAGAATATCGACCCGAATGAATAGGCCATTGACCAAAAAGGCCGATTCAAAAATGGTTACATTTTCCTTCTTGAGCAGTTCTTTTGTTTTTTCAACTAATAAATCATAATTATAATCATCTCCAAGGATGGCAATTCCTTCCGGATGCTCCATTCGCGCTAATTCTTCAACCTGAAATCCACCCTGAGCCAGAGCTTCAAGAAAGGAGTCCGATTCACTCTTGTTCTCGTATTCAGATTTCCTGGTGTAGTAAAGCTTGGTAGGACAATCGAGTGCAAGCTTAAAACGGGATTTAGTTAAATATCTGGGTTTCAAAGGTTGGTCAATTAGTAAAACTTGTGTTTGAAAAAAGCTCTATATAGTAGGGAAGATAGAACATGAATAAATATAGAAAATGCTAATTTAAATGTAACGTTTAATTCTACTAAATTCTCCCCTTGATTGTAATTACTTAAATCCTACCGCTTTTCTGGATGACTGCTTCATTTGTTGTTCCTCTTTAAAATTATAGATATCAGCCAGAGTTAGGGGAGAAGAGGTTTGTTCCTCAATCCCTTCCTTTTCTAGGAGCCGATTTGCTTTTTCAGGTTCCAAAGCTTTGAATTCGTAACTGCTTTTTAGTCGTCCTTTTCGTTTTAAGGCAGGATCTATATTCCTGAGATCGGTATTAAAGGTTGCGATGATCTGGATGCCTAAAGATTCACCAAGAATACCATCGGTAATGTTCAGGATCATGGCCAGATTAGAATTTCGTTGATGATCCCTGGAGACTATGAGTTCTTCTGCGTCTTCAATTACAAGTATCGAATTAGAGTTCGCAATCAGGTACCTGGTCATGTAAACGTTATCCAGGTTTTGAGCTAACTGTCCGGGTAGAAAGATTATTTCCTTTTTTAATTTACCGCACAAATACCGGATGTAGGTGCTTTTACCCGTGCCGGGAATCCCATAAAGAAGGTGGAGGCCGCTTTGGTTTTCTTCTTTCAGAATAGAATACATCTTTTTGTGAAAAGCTTCGAAATCTTCATTATATAATTGGTCTAATTTCAACGAAAGCCTTTTAAAGTCGATCTTTCGGTTTTGAAAGTCACCATTACTCATCGTAATAAGGTTGATCTGGGCCACATCTGGTTTTTCCTTTTTGAACTTTTTCCCAAAGTCTTCAATTCTTTTCGTGGAATTAGATTCTGAATAACAGAAAATCCTCATGTATGAAAATTCAATTTGTATAAGAATTTCATTCCGGAGGATGAAAATGTGTTCTCCAACCTCTTCCTTGCTCAATTTGTTAATTTCATAATGATGAGCGATTATTTCATCCTTAAATTCTTCAGGAAATTTTTGTATCAATTCTTTAAAATTAAGTCCGGAATAATAAATAGAACTTGGGATTTTTTCAAAGTAGCTTAGGTAAATTTGAATCGGCCAAATATTGCCGCTCAAAAGCGAATAGTCTTTTAATTTTAGTTGTGGCATATTTTGTTTCTTTTTTAAACCGCCGAGTTCAGACAAAGATCCCTTGCCCTACCTAGGGAGCTATCTTCCCTCAGCGGTTATATTTGTTTTCAAATGTATTTTGATAAAGCGCCAGGGGCTGTCGCTTAATACTGGTCTATGGAATTTTCCAGTTGTTTTTTTATCTCTTGCTGAAGTGTTTTTGGTTGCAGAACCTTCACCTGGTCTCCGTAAGAAAGAATTTCCATCCTGAAATCATACGTGGGCCGAATAAAATAACTGAACCGTATCTCCTTTTCATTCTTCTCCACCAGCTTCTGACTCGAATGCAGCGGCAGTGATTCTACATAGCGACCTTCACGGGGCGTGAAACTCAACACAACTTCAACGGGCTCTTCTTCGGTACCATTGATGATCCCAAAGCTATCTTTGAATTCCGCTTGTACGTCATAGGAAATCGGTGTAAAGTGTACCTGAGTGAGGGCAAGATTTTCGATCCTGTCCAATGAAAAATTCTTTATGATCTCGTCTTTTTCGTCCTTGGCAATAAGGTACCAGCGGTTTCTGGCCTCTTTTAGTGAAATAGGATGCACCCTTCTTTTACTAAGCGAGCCGTCCCAGAATTTCAGATATTCAAATTCCACCACCCAGGAATTCTGGACCGCGAAGAGAAGTCCGGACATATGTTTGGTCCCTAAAGCCTTGCGTTGCTCAAAGATCAGGCTGTTACCCATACCTTTAGAAAGGCGGATGGCATTCAGCAGATCGTAATTTTCGCGTAATCGCTGGGTGCTTTCGTCTTCTACATCGTCCCTGATGAAATATACGTTCCGGCTTTTATCAGAAGCGATCTCAATTCCATAGATAGAAGCGATATCAAGAATATCCCTTTGGAAAGTACGTTGGGAGGTAAGCAGTTTTTCTTCCACCGAATCGGGATCGATGGCGATCTCATCCTGAAGTTCTTCAAAGCTCATGGCTTTTTTCTGAAGAATGGAAATGATCTTAAAATGACGTTTGATGGTTTGGCGTACAGACATAATGCTTAATTACAAATGGATGAAAAAAATGAAGAAACCTGATTGCTGAAAATATCTACAGGAATTCGGTGACCACAATTTGAGTCGATATCGATATGAAGGTCGCTCTGCTGAATATGATCTGCTAAAAATTTCAATGTTTCTGAAGGATCAACCACCTCATCCCGGCCACCGATAAAAATATTCTTAGAAGCTAAACCTTTGGTATAAAAACTCTCACATTTAACCGCTTCATATTTCTGTAAAGGCGGATTAAACAGAAGCGCAGGGCGACCAATATTTTCTGAAATGATATACGCATTCAAGGCTCCCATACTGCTTCCAATCACCACATTGAATTCAGTATCGGTAAAATCCTTTAAAATTTCTGCTGCCTGGATATGCTTATTTTCATACTGTATATCCGGAGCAAAGACACTGCCGTAGTCTTCAAGGATCTTTCTTTTATTGCTACTCAGTTTGCTTTGGAGCCCGTGCAGGTATAAAATATTCATACTGTTAATTTAAATGTTCAGGACAAATAAACAAAGTAAAGGCGCCAAAATATGTCGTTGTTTAAAAATCAGCTTAATAGAATTTCCTATATAGTCTTTTACGTACTTCCTTAATTCTTTGTAATTTTAACCTAAGCCTCTCACTATCAATTTATTTAATTCTATTTTAGCTATGGCGAGATTCTCTAAAAGCCAGCGATATGCCAATGCTTCAGAATAAAAAAAGACTGCTGCCTTTTGTTAGCTTTTTCATCATTCTGGTGATAAGCATTACCGCTTATTTCCTGTTTCAGGATCCCTCTTCAAAAGAAGATTATATTCAGCCGGAGGTAACAATTACTATGCCCGTGGATCCGCGTTATGACACCTCGGGCCTTGATGATTCCGAAGAAAATCGCATGATCAAATACGGTTATGAACTTTTTACCCATACGCCGCGGTATATAGGTCCCGAAAATGGTGATCGGCAAATGGTCTATTCGGGCAATAATCTCGCCTGCAACAACTGTCATTTAAAAGCCGGAACCAAAGCCTATTCGGGAATGCTCATTGGCGTGATCAACCGATTTCCGCAGTATCGCGGGCGGGAAGATAAAATGGGGACTATAGAAGAGCGAATTAACGGCTGTATGGAACGCAGTATGAATGGCCGGGTTCTTCCTGTTAACGGGAAAGAGATGCAGGCTTTTGTGAGTTATCTAAAATGGCTTAACCGTTTTGCGCCCGAAGACGGAAAGGTAGAAGGCACCGGTTATACTGAAATTGAGATCCCGGAGCGGCCGGTGGACCTTGAAAAAGGAAAGAAATTATTTGCCGCTAACTGCGTGGTCTGTCATGGTGAAGATGGCCAGGGGCAAAGGCTGAAGGGAACTCCCGGTTACCTGTATCCTCCGCTTTGGGGCGACGATTCTTACAATATTGGCGCGGGTATGGCGCGGGTGATCACCGCGGCTCAATTCATCAAAACAAATATGCCTTTTGGAGTGACCTATGAAAATCCGCTGCTTAGCGATGAGGAGTGTTATGATCTTGCCGGATATATCAACCAGCATTCGCGACCGCAGAAGCCTCATTCCGAAGATGATTTTCCCGATCTTCGGAAAAAACCTGTCTCCACACCTTACCCGCCTTATGCCGATAATTTTTCGGTACATCAGCACCAGGTGGGACCTTTCCAGCCTATCATGGAGTATTACGAAAAAAAGTACGGAATCAAGAAAAATAAATAGTTTAAATAATTGGTTTTAAACGACTTAAGTTGTTTAAATTGTTTAAATTTAAGGTCGTCCCAGGTAATTTATACGGAAATAATTGTTTCACTTAACTAATAGAGTAACATGAAGACCAAACAACTGAATTCCAGAAGGGACTTTTTAGGAACCCTCGCCCTCGGTGCAGCAATGGGAAGTATCAGCCCCATTATGGCCGGACCAATCGCTCAACAGCTAAATTTTTCAGGATCAACCAATTTAAGCGATCCGGAAAAATGGATGGATAAGATCAAAGGAACACATCGTGCGGTATTTGACGGTTCAACTGCCTATCACAGTTTTCCGGTGATCTGGAACTGGGCCTTTTATCTCACCAACAACCAAACAGGAGTACCAGATGATGATATTACCGCCATGACGGTGCTCAGGCATGATGCCATTCCCCTGGCCCTTGAAGACCGGATCTGGGAAAAATACAAGCTTGGTGAGTTCTTTAAGGTTGATGACAATATCACCAAAAAACCTTCTTTGAGAAATACGGTTTATGAACCTCAGGATGGCGATTTCCCGCTTCCCGGTATCGACGGAATTAAGAAATTACAGGATCGCGGAGCGATGTTCTGTGCCTGTGATCTTGCACTGAAGGTAAATAGCTCTTTCGCGGCTAAAAAAATGAATATGGATCCTAAGGAAGCCTATAATGATTGGGTGAGCGGGGTTTTACCCGGGATCCAGGTCGTTCCCTCGGGAGTATGGGCATTAGGAAGGGCTCAGCAGCATGACTGCGCCTATATCTATGCCGGAGGTTAATAGTATAAAATTTAAAAATTTAAAGAATGAAAAAGTATCTTATTTTGATACTGGTTTGTTTGCTGTCGCTCGGAAGTTTCGCGCAGGAAAAACCGGTAAAGATCGTCTTTGATGTGACCAGCAACGATGCGAAGGTCCACCAGTCGGCGGTAAGACATGTGAAATCGATGGCTGAGGCTTATCCCAATTCGCAATTTGAACTGGTAGTCTACAGCAGCGGACTCGATATGCTTCTAAATGACAAATCCTCGGTGGCGAGTGATATACGCAATATGGCCGAAAAGGATAATATTTCGGTGGTCGTGTGCCAACAAAGCCTGAAAAAGCATGATCTTACTGAAGCAGCTTTGATTCCCGGGGTTAAAACAGTCCCCGACGGAATTCTCGAAATCGCGAATAAGCAACAGCAGGGGTGGAGTTATATTAAAGAAAATTGACAATTGAAAATGGACAATGGATAATTGATTCGATAATTTGAAAATTTGGAAATTTGAAGATGGGATTCAGGGAACAATGAGCAATTATCAATAACCAGGCTTTGAGGTAAAGAAGTGAAAGAGGGAAAGAGATAAAGAGGTAAAGGTCCCTGTATCATGGCTCCCGTTTCCTATTTCAATATTGAAGATTAAAAATTCATTGTTCATTATTCGTCCTTCGTAACTCGTACTTCTAATTTCCATCCAGGCTTTTCTTCATCTTAGCATTTCCCAGGCGGAATTTAGTTTTTAATTTCTGCCGGCTACTTTTTTCGCTGTTCTTGTCCTGGATGATCTGGATATAGAATTTTGAACCGGCCTCATCGAAAGAGGTCTTTTCGGGTAATTCAAGTCCGCTGATGCTTTTCAGGTTATGCCAGGGCAGGGAGAGCCAGATATTCACATATTCGCCAATTCGTAACTCACCCTGCACAAAAACCTGCAGGGCACTGGACTGGATCTGGGTTCTGGGAATGATGATCTTGCCGTCTTTTACTTTAAAAGTCTGTTTTATGGGCCTGAATTCAAGATGTTCAAAGCGTTCATTTTTCATAAGCGGCGTATTTTCAGTAACGGGTTTGAAGTTGTAGAGCGCAAGCTCCTCCAGGTCCAGTTGCAGCGTTCCATTCAGGGAATTCATGTCCAGACTTCCGTCGTTGTTCATAACTCCGCTGGCATCGAGAACAAAATTCAGAGTACCATCAATTTTATCGGCTTTGCGTAACTCCTCACTGCCAAAATAATTAAGATCTTTTACCAGTTTTTGGAGGTCAATATCTTCCGCATTCATATTTACAGTTACCGGCAGATCATTGGTCGTTTGTACCCCCGCTTCCAGCGAGAGGTCTATGCGACCACCAAGATACTGCAGTTGGGTATCTTCGATCTTAAACTCCCCGTTGTTCTTATAACCTATTTGCGATCCGAAATTGGAAACAGCGATATTGCCAAATATCAGCGAATCGATCTCCACGTTCACCGAAGGGTAATAAGAGGTGTGGATATTATCAAGGACCTCTTTCAGGTTCTCTAATTTGAAATCTTTAGTGGTCGTGGTATCCCTCTTCTTATTCGAAGATTTCAGGAATGTTTTAATGTCTTTATTATTAAGGTACGCCGATTTTATCGTAAAGTATGAAATATGGGAATCGGCTGCCTGGTCGTTATTGATGAAACTTGAAAAATTATTGATCGCGCCTGTAATATCCAGCGAACTCTTTCCCGGCAGATCAATATCCAGGCGGTCGAGATTGGCGAGGTCATTTTTGATCTTTAAGTGAAGGCTGTCCACCGGCACCAGCAGGTCTGCCGCTTTGATATCGACGATCGAGCGCCCAAGCATGAGTTCGCCCTCGAAATCGGAATTTAATATGTTCAGGTCTTTAGCTTCCCCCTGGTAACTAGCGGTAAATTCGAAATCACCCGATTGGAAGACGAAGTTCACCGTTCTTAAAAAGTCATTCAAATCTCTGTTCTTTCCCTTCATTTCTGCGGAAAAATCAAAATCAAAAGGATTTTCTCCTATAGTCTCGTCGGTGTTTATTGCAGTAAGCGTCCCGTTGATCCTGGCTTTGGAATCGCCATATTCAAAATCGAGATCATCCAGTTTCAGTACATTATCGTTTTCGAAATAAACGCTGCCACCGATGTTTTTGGTGATAAGATCCCGAAATTTCAGCGAATCTACGGCAAGACTGAATTTGGGATGGAATTTATAAATGTCGTTGAAAACCGAGTTTAGATCGGCTTCTTTTTCTTCTTTTACTTTCTGTTGAGGCTTATCGTTATCAATGGCATCGATGGTTTCCATCCATTCATCCATATCAACATAAGCCGCATCTAATTTTATACTTAGGCTACCGTTGCTTTTTATGTCATCAACCAGAAATCCCGGAAAGTCCTTGATCTCGCCGGTCAGGGAAAACGGATGATGGCCACCGACTTCAATCTCGAACCTGTCAATATTGACGTTTGAATGATTCACGGCAACCTTCAGTGAATCAAATTCTATCAATGATTGCGCATTCGAATAATAAAACTGGGCATCGGTAAGCCGTAGATCCCCTTCAATATTGTTCAGAACCTCTTCCAGCTTTTGAATATTCCCGGCTATTTTTCCGCTGAATACATATTCGCCGGCATTGATATTCATCAAAGAGATCTTAAAGAGATCCTGAAAGATGCTAATGGGCCCAGATGACCTCGTTTCGAAATAAAGATAAACAGGCTCCTTATTTTCCCGGTCCTGTTCCGGAACACGAAGCGTACCATCCAGCTGAGTAACCGCTTCCTTATACCTGAAATTGAAATGATCAAAAAGCAAAGTTTCCGGATTGCTTAACCGCATCTCAGCAGCAATATCCTTAAAAGTAAGTCCGTTATATTCCAGGCTATTCAAATCCAGTTTGATCTGCGGTCGGAATTTGGTATAGACCGCCTTAAAAATCTCATGTAAGGTTGTGAGATTGCTGGTTTTCTTTTCGTTTTTCGGAACAGAGGCAGTTGCGGCAGCGATAAGCTCGTTGAGGTTCAGGTCTTGCGAATCCAGTTTCAACGAAGCCTGGGCCGGATCTTCAGGATCATTTGAGAGCAGGGAAGCGACATTGGTAAGCGTTCCGGAAAGTTCCAGGTCGTGGCCATCCGGAAGGTTCACCTTTAAGCTATTCAGAATGGATATCTCTTTGTTGAGGCTGAGATCGGCTATTTCCAGAGGAAGCTGAAGCTGATTTCTTTTCAGGATCACCCTGGTATTCCTTAAAGTGAACCTTCCCGTTGCCGAATTTAAAAGGTTTTCCGATTCAGAAATATCGCCGTTTATATTGGCCGCAAAATTGAAATTACCACCCTCAAAACTGAAATTATTGTTCTGCATCACTTCGGCCAGCGTCTCATTGGGGCCGTACATTTTTAGGTGGGCATTCACAAAATTTGAGGCGGTATCTGACGACTGAAAATAAGATTCCCGGGCCGAAATTTTAATGTCTTTCAAATCGGCAGCAAAATCATCGAACATGATTTTAATATCCTTTTTTGAAGCTTGGTGCCTGGGCTTATTTTCTCCTTTGTTGAGGTCATTGGTCAGGTATCCATCAAATTTTACGTGGTCTAACCAGGTGCTGTCATTTATGGCCATTCTGTTGGCCTGGGTTGAAAAGGTACCATGAATAAAGGGAACAGCGCCATACAGGAATTTTCCTTTTAGCCTCAGGCTGGTAGTAATTGGTTCGGAAATTTGGTAGGTTGAAATCTTTTCAGAGAGCTGTTGTGGCAGGATCTTTTTGATCGCGCGGAAATCGGTTTCGGGATTCTCAAAAGAAAGCTGGTAGGTAGTATGGCCGCTGAAGTCGAAATCGGCATTTGCCTTAAATTTCTGGTCGTCGACCTTCAGGATAAACTCTGAAAGAACCAGGCTGTTGTTTTTTTTGTCCAGGACAAATTTAGGATCTCCACTAACCACAGCCCCGTTGATATAAGCTCCTTTTTTGGTATTGAAACCGAGATCATTCACCAGAACTTTAAAATTTAACCTTCCGTAAGATCTGTTTTCGTTAGAGAAGATAGTGCCTTCCACTTCCTGAGCTTCCAGGTTAAAATACTTATTGAGAACTGTATCTTTTGAAATGAATTTTATATCGTGCAAGCTGAATTCGGTTTTTTCAGGATGCAGCCAGGGAGGCAGTTGTATTCCAACCTGCGGATCTTCCTGCGATTTCTTTTTAAGCTGAATATATTGTTCCGGTGTTTTGGTGGTTTTTACTTCGGAAAATATTTCGGCTTTCTGAATTAGGATTTTCTTAAACTGAATATCGCCTTTCAGCAAATCCTGCGCACCAATGCTTACCCAGGCCCTGTCGATAGAAATCGAAGAACTTTTATCAAGGATGGTATCGAAATCTATTTGTCGAACATCGTTGATGGTAAAGCCAATATTTGGAAATCCGCTTAAGAAATTTGCATCCACTCTTCCTATTTCCAGGCTGCCGTTATGGTTGGTTTTATACCATTCCTGGAGTCCGTCGATAATCAGGTTCCTGTTAGCCCAGCCAATTACAAAAAGAGCCAATGGCACCAGGAAAAGTATGCCCACCGCAATGCTTATGCGCTTCAGCCATTTATGAGTAGTTTTTTTATTTTTGGGAGCAGCTGATTTCACGCGGTAATATATTTAAATAATGTGGAAATTTATCAATTTGAAAATGTACTAATGTATCAATTTGAGAATTTGGAAATTTGAAAATTTGGGGATGGCTTTGGCTTAATCAATTCAAGCTTCAAAAATTCGTACTTTATTTTTCGTAATTCGTACTTCCGGAGCGTCATTGCGATGCGCTTTAGGCGCAGAAGCAATCTCTTGTTGGATAGTTGTATTGTTTGATTGTTGGAGATTAGATGATGAGAAAATGAGAAAATGCACCAATGTGTAAATTAATCATTTTGAAGATTTGTCAATTTGGAAATTTGGGAATGGTTTTTTGTTTTAGGCTCTAAGCTCTTCCATGTTCCAAACTCTCAAAAATTTACTTAATTCGTATTTATAACTTCATAATTCGAGTGAGGTTAAAAAAGTCATAAATTAGAAATCAGATTCTTTTTTTTGCGTAAATTCATATTGTCATTCAGGGTGCTACATTAAGTTGGGCTGAGAATAAACCTGTTGATTATCTGGATAATCCCAGATTTAGAGTATGACATCAAAGGGAACGGTTAATGTGAAATATTCATTTTTGTTCCCTTTGTTTTTATATAGCTTTAAGTCTTAAGCAATAAGCCTTTGATCATTCAATGTACAGGATTCAGGATTCTAAATTCTTACTTCCCACTACCTACTGCGAAAACCAACTTTCAAATTCGATGCCCCGTTCTTATCAGAAATACAAATTAGGTTAGATAAGAAGTAATGGGCGGAGTTATTTACAATGCCAATAATCTAAAGCCGACTGCCGTATGGACAGACTTAAAGATCTTCCGGGAATCAAAACAGAGTAATACCTATAAAAAAATCCCCGCGGAAAACTGCGGGGATTTCTCTTTCGTTCAGTCCTTAATTATCTGGCTTTTCGGTTCATCCGGTCTTTGGCCAGATTATTCAGTTTTTCATCGGCTATTTTTTCTTCATTCAAAGTTTCCGCCAGTTTATCGGCGATATCATCGTAGCCTAATTCTTCAGCGAATTGCACCAGGGTACCGTAACCGGCAATTTCGTAATGCTCAACACGCTGCGCCTCGGCGATAAGTCCGGCATCCTTAACATCGGGATCGGTATCCTTTTCAATAAATTCTTCCCCCTCGCGAATGATACCACTCATGGCCTTACATTCTTCGCCTTTGGGATCGATATCCAGCTCTTTGCACACTTCACGCAAGCGTTCAATATGATTACGGGTTTCCTTAAGGTGATCTTCAAAGGCTTTTCTAAGGTCGCCATTATGCGCCGAAGAAGCCATTTTAGGGATTGCGTTGACTAACTGGCCTTCCGCATTGTATAGATCTTTTAACTGATGTTCGAATAAATCTTCTAAATTTCTCATCACGACATTTTTTAAATTCAACTTCAATTTCCTTTTCAATATAAGATACAGGAAGGGGAATCGCCGTTAAATGAAAAATAAACTAATTATAAGATTGTTTAAAAAAAGCGGAATTTATGGCCACCAATGTTAAAGGAAAATTTTCATGGTACTTTGGCAGGAAAGGTCAAATTCCTGTAAAGCAGCTATTAAAAATAGATTTTTAAATCTTTCAGGGACAGCTCTTCTACTGAAACTCTTTTAGAACCAAAACGGGAAGTTTCGGATCAAAATCTATATCGTCAAGCCTTGTTTTATGAAAAAGCCTGGAAAAGAAACCCTGTTTTCGCTGATAAAGGGCGAGAATTTCGCTTTCGCGGCTTTGGAGAAATAGATGAACCCCTACGGTCGGGGAGGTTTGAGTTAAGGTGTGAAAGCTGAAATTGATATCTTCTAAAAGTCTGGCCAGATCGGCTTTATTCTCTTCCTGTTCGGAAGTCAGAGGTTTATCCTCACTGTTTATATAAAGAACCCTAACTGAAGCCTTTAGATTATTAGCCAGTTCCAGAAGTGCTTCCAGTTCTTTTTGCTTAAAAGGTATTCTGAAATTTGAAGGAAACACGATCTCGGTCCCTGAAGAGGCGTTTAGGTCTTTTTCTTCGGGAATAATAAAAACAGGGCATTGCTCGACCTCTTCGGTGATACTGGAGATCTTGCTGTCATAAGACGCACTGATGCGAGACGATTCGCCGGCAGCGCCTAGAATTACGAGATCGATACCCAATTTTTCTATTTGTTCCTGTATGCCTTCTATTAAATTTCCCTGGTAAGAAATGGTTTCAAAGCTATGCCTCGCATTTTCCTGTCTGAAACTTAAGCCCTTCATGATCCTGTCAAGACCCTTTTCAGAAATTTCCCTGGCCGAATCCTGAGATTCCTCATTTCGGTTCAGCGGAAGACTTTCTCCCAGAAATCCAGGTGAAGAATATACGTTCAGCAGGTAAAAAGTGCAGGGATGTTTATGGTAAAGCTGCATGGCAACGATCAAAGCGTGCCATACGTGTTTTGAAAAATTCGTGGGAATCAGGATCTTTTTTTCCATAATTTTAGGAGATTTTCGACCTAAAGATACTAAAGACAGACTTTAATTTGGGTATAAGATTTTCCTGTTTTTTTATTGCTTATTTTTTATAAAAAAGAATCTCATTTTTTCACCTTTTAATGAAAAACATTTTGTATCTTTAATCATGTCATTACAGGGTGCTATATTAAGTTGAGCTGAGAACAAACCTGCAGATCATTTGGATAATACCAGATGAGATAATGACAATCAAAGGGAACAGAAGATGTGAAATATTCATTTTTGGTTCCCTTTGTCCTTTTATAGTCTGACCTGAAAATTTGAGGGCTCCCTGATCCCCCCCCAAACCCGCCTGTTTTAAATAATTTTGTTTGATGTATATTTTAGCTGGGAAGCATATAAATCTACAAATGAGTCAATTAGATTTTTTATTGCGTTAAACACTTCTTAATTCTTCCTTTATATTTGGAATATATAAGTGTAGGGATTGGCAGATTATTGCCAATGTTTAGGTTAAACCTAACCAGTAAAAAGGAGGAAATCAGGTAGGCTTTCCTCCTTTTTTAACCAAAAAACTATGGATCTATTAATTATATATTCTGTTATAGGCTTGCTGCTATGGGCTGCTTTTCTCTTTTTGGGAATAAAAATGTGCCTCAGTAACCGCACTATTTCAGAAATTCTCTTTTTCATCTTCAAGGGAGAGAAAAGATCCGGTAATCGCTATCTTTAATAAGCCCAGCTTTCTTAAATTTTTTAACATCTGTTTTTGATTCGTTAAAGTGCTTATAACTATCAATTATGGAGTTTATTATGGTTACCTTAAAGAAAAAGTAACCTATGAGCGATTTGCAGCTGACTATACTTGCCATTGCCTGCCTTATCACAGCTGCCGCCGTAATAATCTTCTTCTACAGGTTTACCCAAAAGTGAGTTATTCCTGCTCGGATCTTCAACATTATATAAAAGGTTAATACCATCAAATTGAACATCGCAGCCCTGAAATTACTAACAAGTAACATGAATTACGAGCTGCCACCCCAGGATCTCAGGATAAGAAAAAGCAGAATTCCCGCTATTCCTAAAAGCAGAATTAAGATCACCCAGGTACAGCAAAATGTTCTAAGTCCGGTTTAATTCAGGAACCTGCTTCTGCCAGTGCTTCCAGCTTTTCTATGGCCATGCGAACCTCATTTTTTTGGGAGAGCAGCATTTCCCTGATTTCACCCCTGTTAATATGGCTTAGCAGCTCCTCATAGAATAAAAGGGCCTTTCCTTCCCGGTGCTGGCTCCATTCCAGCAAGGATTTTCCCGAAATATCTTTGGCTAAAGGCCAGCTGCCGTGCCTGCTTTCATCCTTCAACGGATCATCGGTATTTGATTCGTGAAGATCCAGCTTCTCCATTTCGGCATTTATAGTTTGATTAAAACGGCCCTTCAGCACTTCCTGATCAAGAAAAAAATCCTTTAGATCACCTTCCGAAAGGTTTTCGGAAACACGGGCGTAATCCCGCTGATCTACCGCGTTGGCGAATTTTAACCTGGAAAGAAGTGTCTCAACATCGTCTAAATTCATGAGCTTTTTTTTCAATTTTTTAAAGGTAAGCACTTAAAGATCCTTCCTCAGTTAATTGGATTCTAAAAAATGTTGGGCTTATGCTAAAAAACAAAGCATCCTTTTTTCCGGCCTTTTCCCTGTTTTTTCTGAGATAATGATTTTATCATAATGATCCTCAGTATTTTAATAAAATTTCAACAAAGCTTTACTAGTGATTTAACTAATAAGAATCCTGATCATTTTTACTTTTAAAAAACCCAAAAAATCAACTGTTATGAAAAATTTGAAAGATTTATTCGAAACCCAATTAAAAGATCTTTACAGCGTAGAATCCCAGTTAGTGGAAGCGCTGCCAAAAATGGTCAAAAAATCACACCATCCGGGACTGCAAAAAGCTTTTGAAGAGCATTTGCAGGAAACCCAGAAACATAAGGAAAAGCTGGAGAAGATCTGTAGTGAACTTGGAATAAAACCCGAAGGAAAAGAATCCCTGGCAATGAAAGCCATGATTGCAGAAGCCGAACAATTTGTTGAAAAAGCGGCTAATGATAATGTTCGGGATGCCGGGATCATTGCTCATGCCCAGCATGTGGAACATTATGAGATCTCAGGTTATGGTGCGCTTATTGAATATGCCAAAGATCTGGGCCATGATGCCATAGCCGACAGATTGTTACGAACCCTTGACCAGGAACGCTCGGCAGACGATGAACTGAAGCAACTGGCGAAAAGCAGGATCAATCAGGAAGCTCAATAAAAGTTTTCCCTATTTCAGAATCTTTATTTTTATACTGAAATTATTGAAAAAGCCTGTCTGATATTTTTGGGCAGGCTTTTTTATTGCTGGATTTTTTATTTTCATGAAAAAAATTTAGGAAAATTCTCAATTTAATGGTGATTAAGTTTCGTTAAATACCTGTTTCCCTAATCTATTTCAAAAATAAATTTTCTCAAAGACCTGTACTTCCTTCAAAAAAAGCCTTAAAAAAGACTTGAAAATAGATTCTTTGAAATTTTACAGGGCTTCTTTTGAAGATACTGTAATTGCGTAAAATTTCCTATAAATGGCTGTTTTTAAATGCTTCAAAAAGGCTTAGTTTTATCAATTAATTTTAAAAAAGGCATCTGTTTTAGTATGGAAAACAAACGGCATTTTGTAATAGATTTCGACAGCACATTTACCCAGGTGGAAGCTCTGGATGTTCTGGGAGAAATTTCTCTGGCCAACAATCCGAAAAAAGAACAAAAACTACAGCAACTAAAAGATCTTACCGATCGCGGGATGACCGGAACACTGCCGTTTCGCGATTCGCTTCAGCAAAGGCTGGATATTTTGGAAGCCCACAAAAATGATCTTCCAGAACTTGTGGAAAGACTGAAAAAAAGAGTTTCAGTTTCCTTTGTGCGCAACGAGGTATTTTTTGAGGAATATAAAGACAGGATCTATATTATTTCCAATGGGTTTAAAGAATTTATTGTTCCCATCGTTAGTGAATTCGGAGTAAAAAAGGAAAATGTCTTTGCCAATACCTTTGAATTTGATGAAGACGGAAATATTGTGGGTTTCGATCATGATAATGTGTTGTCTTCAAATAATGGCAAAGTAGAACAGCTTAAAAGCCTGGAACTTAAAGGCGATGTTTACGTGATTGGGGACGGATATACCGATTATGAGATAAAAGCAGCCGGACTTGCCAATAAATTTTATGCCTTTACCGAGAATGTGGAACGCGACAACATCCTCGAAAAGGCCGATCATATCACACCCAGTTTAGACGAATTCCTATATCTTCATAAAATGAACAAAGCGATTTCTTATCCTAAAAACCGAATTAAAGTATTACTGCTCGAAAATGTACATTCTGATGCAGTTAACATCATGAAAAATGAAGGTTACAATGTGACCACCATTTCCGGCGCCCTTGATGAAGACGAGTTGTGTGAGAAAATAAAAGATGTTTCGGTGATTGGGATCCGTTCCAAAACCCAACTTACCGCAAAGGTTTTGGAAAATGCCAACCGCCTTATCGCGGTGGGCGCTTTTTGTATTGGTACCAACCAGATCGACCTGGAAGCCTGTTTGAAAAAAGGAGTCGCCGTATTTAACGCGCCATTCAGCAACACACGTTCGGTAGTGGAACTCGCTATTGGAGAAATTATTCTGCTGATGAGAAACCTGCCCGATCGCATCGCTGAAATGCATAAGGGGGAGTGGAACAAATCATCTAAAGGAAGTTATGAGGTGAGGGGCAAGAAACTGGGGATTGTGGGCTATGGAAATATTGGCGCACAACTTTCCGTAGTTGCCGAAGCCATCGGATTTGATGTCTATTATTATGATCTTGTGGAAAAACTTGCTTTAGGGAATGCGACCAAATGCAATAGCTTACAGGAACTTTTTGAAACTGTTGATATCGTTACCCTGCATGTGGATGGACGTCCTTCCAATAAAAATATGATTGGGGACAGGGAATTCAGCTGGATGAAAAAAGGCTCCATTTTTCTCAATCTCGCCCGTGGACAGGTAGTTGACGTGGAAGCGCTTAAAAAACATATGGAAGCCGGTAGGATCACCGGGGCAGGAGTAGATGTTTTTCCGAAGGAACCAAAAACGAACCAGGAAGAGTTTGAATCTCCCCTGCGAGGCTTGCCAAATTTAATTCTAACGCCGCATATTGGCGGAAGCACCGAGGAAGCCCAGGAAAATATTGGAAATTTCGTACCCGGAAAGATCATCAATTATATCAATACCGGGGGAACCACAAACAGTGTGAATTTCCCTAATTTACAGCTGCCAACGCTGGAGAACGCGCACAGGCTGATCCATATTCACCTTAACAAGCCCGGCATTATCGCCCATATCAACAGGATACTTGCGGCACATGATATCAATATCGTGGGGCAGTATCTTAAAACCAATGAAACTATTGGATATGTGATCACCGATATCGACAAAGCCTACGACAATGAGGTGATCAGTGACCTGAAAGGGATTGAAGGAACGATAAAATTCAGGGTGCTATATTAGTCATTAGTCTTTTGACTTTAGACTCTGAAAAAATTATAAACCGGCCAAAAACTTAAATTATGAAAATACCAGCCGAATTCCAGATAAAGGAGTTATTGCATCAGCAAACCTATCTTTCTAATGGTGAGCTTATCAAATGGGAAGGAAAAACCGATGAGGTTTTTTCCACGATCTCTTCTTCTGAAGATTATAAACCTACCAAACTGGGAACGGTTCCGCACATGGATAAGGAAACCGCGCTGGAAGTCCTGAAGTCCGCCTGTGATGCCTATGCCAAAGGTCAGGGCGACTGGCCAACCATGAAAGTAGCCGACAGGATTGCGTGTATGGAAGCTTTTGTTTCTAAAATGAAGGAACAACGGGAGCTGGTCGTGAAATATATCATGTGGGAAATTGGCAAATCTTTACCCGATTCCCGCAAGGAATTTGACCGAACGGTTGAATATATAATCGATACCATTGAAGATTACAAGCAATTGGATCACGACAGCGCGAAATTTCATAAAAAGGAAGGGGTTTATGCCCATATTCGCCGTGGACCACTTGGAGTGGTGTTGTGTCTTGGCCCATACAACTATCCGCTGAATGAAACTTTTGCTTTGCTGATACCGGCGCTGATGATGGGAAATACCGTGGTTTTTAAACCCGCCAAACACGGGGTTCTTTTACTGTCTCCCTTGCTGGAGGCTTTCCGAAGTTCTTTTCCAAAAGGAGTGGTGAATGTGATCTACGGAAGAGGTAGAGAGGTGGCCGCACCAATTATGCAAACCGGCAGGATAGATGTGCTGGCACTTATTGGAAACAGTAAATCGGCGATAGCATTACAGGATCAGCATCCCTATAAAAACAGATTGCGTCTTGTTCTCGGCCTGGAGGCTAAGAATCCGGGGATCATTTTACCCGATGCCGACCTTGATCTCACTGTAGAGGAATGTATCTCGGGAACCCTTTCTTTCAATGGCCAGCGATGTACGGCGCTAAAAATGCTATATGTACATGATGATATCAGGGAAGAATTTTTGAAGCGTTTTGCCAAACGCGTAGATGAATTAAAATTCGGAAATCCCTGGGAAGACGGAGTAATGCTTACTCCGCTTCCCGAACCCGGAAAACCTGCCTATATCCAAGAACTTATAGATGACGCTAAATTTAAAGGTGCCCAGATCATTAATGAACGGGGAGGAGAAACTACCGATAATTATATTTTTCCCGCTGTTCTGTTCCCGGTTACCGATGATATGCGGGTTTATGAGGAAGAACAGTTTGGTCCGGTAATTCCTGTAAAGCCTTTTAATTCTATTGAAGACCTGCTCGATGAAATTGCCGATTCAAATTATGGTCAGCAGGTAAGCCTTTTCGGAAACGATATCAAAGAACTTGCTCCACTTATCGATACGCTGGTGAACCTGGTTTGTAGGGTAAACCTTAACAGCTCCTGTCAGCGGGGTCCCGATGTTTTTCCTTTTACCGGAAGGAAAGATTCTGCCGTGGGAACTTTAAGCGTACATGACGCGCTTCGTTCTTTCTCGATTCGGACTTTTGTGGCAAGCAAGGATAAAGCCTATAATAATGAGATCCTTCGGAAACTTCTCGATAGCAAAAGCTCCAATTTTGTGAGTACTGATTATATTCTTTAGGAGTGAAGGAGTGAAGCAGTGAACGAGTTAAAGAGGTAAGGGGATTATTTTTTCGCCGTCATTGCGATCCTTCGCCTAAGGCGGAAGAGAAGCAATCTTTGGTTGGTTAAAGAGTGACGCAGTAAAGGAGTGACGCAGGGAAGAAGTGAACGAGTTAAGGAGGCAAAGAAAAAGAAAGAGAATGCTTTGGTCGTTTTATTTCCCTGCATTGCGGCACACTGGCTTTAAGGGACGGAAAACCATAAAAAAAAACCCGCGCAGCCTGCACGGGGTTTTGTAATAAAAAATAAGAATAATCAATAATTAGATCTTGATCAATCCCCTGTTTGTAAGCATTGGAGTGATATCAGGTTCATGACCCCTGAAATTGAGGAACATTTCGGCGTAATCTTCGGTGTTTCCTTTTGAAAGGATCATTTTTCTGAAGCGGTCCCCGTTTTCGCGAGTAAGTCCGCCGTGTTCCTCGAACCAGGTATAGGCATCATCATTCAGCATTTCTGTCCATAAATAAGCGTAATATCCCGCGGCATAACCATTTCCCCATATATGAAGGAAATAGCTGGAGCGGTAACGTGGTGGAACAACTTCCAGTGCTAAATTGGTTCTTTTCAGCGCTTCTTTTTCAAATTCATCTACATTTTTAATAGAATCTGAAGCGGCAATGGTATGCCATTGCATATCAAGTGAAGCTGCAGCCAATAGTTCGGTTAGGGAATATCCCTGGTTAAAAGTGGAAGATTTCTTAATCTTATCAACTAGTTCCTGCGGCATGAGCTCGCCGGTTTTGTAATGTTTCGCGTAATTCTTGAAAACCTTCGGATATGTGGCCCAATGCTCATTGAACTGTGAAGGGAACTCTACAAAATCTCGTGCAGTGTTGGTCCCGGAAAGAGAAGGATATTGCTGACTGGCAAAAAGGCCGTGTAAAGCATGTCCAAATTCATGGAACAAAGTGGAAACGTCATCAAAACTGATCAATGCGGGCTGCCCCGGTGCGGGCTTGGTAAAATTGGTAACATTGTAAACCACCGGTTTGGTATCGAGTAATTTTGACTGACCAACGATATTGTCCATCCAGGCACCACCCGATTTATTATCTCTTTTAAAATAATCGGTGTAAAAAAGTCCGATGGAAGAACTGTCGGCATCAAAAACCTCATAGACTTTTACATCTTCCTGATATACCGGAAGGTCGGTACGTTCTTTAAAACTAATTCCGTATAGTTCATGAGCAGCATAGAAAACGCCATTTTTAACCACATTATCCAGTTCGAAATAAGGTTTTACCTGGCTTTCGTCGAGATCATATTTTGCTTTGCGCACTTTTTCAGAATAATAGTTCCAGTCCCAGGGTTGCAATTCAAAATTTTCCCCTTCCTTACTGATCATCTTACGAATTTCTTCGGCTTCGGCTTTCACTTTTTTTCTTGCGGCAGGAACGAGTTTACTCAAAAATTCCTTTACATTTTCAGGATTTTTGGCCATTTGATTCTGAAGTTTCCATTCCGCAAAGTTTTTGAAACCTAATAATTTTGCCTGGTCGGCCCTAATTTCTGCAAGTCTGGCAACAATTTTACGCGTGTCTGTGCTGTCACCATGTTCGGCACGATTCCATGAATTTTCAAAAAGAGCCTTTCGGGTTTCCCTGTTTTTAAGGGATTGAAGGGCGGGTTGCTGGGTGGTATTTTGTAGCGTTAATAGAAATTTCTGCTTATAGCCATTGTCTTCAGCATTTTCTCTTGCGGCCTGTACTTCATTTTCAGGAAGTCCTGCGAGTTTTGTCAGGTCATCTACCAGAAAAGCACTTTCTTTAGTCGCTGCCAGTAAGCGGTTGGTGAATTGCGCACTTAATTTCGCTTCTTCCTCATTCAACTTTTTAAGCGCTGTTTTATCGTCTTCGTTGAGATTTGCCCCTGCAAGCTGAAAACGCTGATAATAATATTCAACCAGGCGCTTGGATTCTTTATCCAGTTGAAGGCTGTCAAGTTTCTCATAAAGACTTTTTACCCTTTGAAATAATTTGTCATTCAAAAAGATCTTATCCTGGTGGGCAGCGAGTTTTGGAGCTTCTTCTTCCTGTATTTCCTGAAGAGTTGGATTGGTATTGGCACTGGCCAGTAAATTGAAGATTCCGGAAACCCGATTAAGGGTCTGGCCACTTTTTTCCATTGCCACCAGGGTATTTTCAAAAGTCGCCGGTTCCGGATTATTAGCGATTTTTTCAATTTCTTCCATTTGTTCTTCCATTCCTTTTTCCATGGCAGGCTGGAAATCGCTGTCTTCAATTGCGTCAAAATTGGCGGTGCCATAAGGAAGTTCACTGGCTTGCAAAAGCGGATTGTTTTCATTGGAAGCAGTCTTTTTTGCCTCCTGTTTCTCCCCATCATTGCAGGCACCAACGATAAGTGCCAGCGCAATGGCCGGAGCTAAAATTATTCGTTTCATAAAAAATTATATTGATTTCTGAAAAGATTTTTTCTTTTTCTGTGTTGTGTAAGACCACAGAAAAACAGCTATAAATTTAAGTGGAATTTCTGACTTTTCCTTTTTCGGATTTAATTCAGCTTTTATTCAAAGGAAAACGAGGGCTAAGTTATTTAAAATGAATTCGATAATTAACGATTTCTTAGTGCTATAGTTAAATAGAATTAATGATCTGAAGGAAAAACTTTTATAGTTTTATCATAAATAAGCTAAGAAAGAGGAAAGGGTCAATTCTGAAATGATAGTCACGGCCCTTTTTTTATGCTTTTATCTCAACTGAAATGGTCTTTATTTTTTCCCTGATCCTTGAATTTTTGCAGTCGCTTTTTTGAAATATTTTTTCCTTAACCAGAAGGAAACACGCACCAGTAGGATCAATGCGGGAACTTCTACCAGCGGACCAATGACACCGGTGAAAGCCTGCCCCGAATTGAGTCCGAATACCGCGATGGCAACGGCGATTGCCAGTTCAAAATTATTTCCGGCAGCGGTAAATGCCACCGAAGCGGTTTTATCGTATTCGGCTCCCATGGCCCTGGAAAAGAAAAATCCGATTAAAAACATCAGGCTGAAATAGATAAGCAGGGGTACGGCGATTAACAAAATATCCATAGGAATTTCAACGATCAATTCTCCTTTTAGAGAGAACATCATTACAATGGTGAAAAGGAGTGCAATGAGGGTAATGGGCGATATCTTCGGAATAAAATTTTGCTTATACCAGTCTTCTCCTTTCAGATTTACCAGGATCCATCGGCTCCCTATTCCCATTAAAAAAGGTATTCCTAAATAAATCGCTACGCTTTCGGCAATGGTTCCGATTGAAATATTTACGATCGCGCCCTCAAAACCAAAATACGGAGGCAGGATGGTAATGAAAATCCACGCCTAAAAGCTATAGGCGAAAACCTGGAAAATACTGTTCAAAGCCACCAGGCCGGCTCCATATTCGCTGCTGCCTTCCGCCAGGTCATTCCACCAGGACCATGGCAATACAACGGGCAAGGCCTATAAGGATTAATCCGACCATATATTCAGGATGATCTCTTAAAAAGATAACAGCCAGCAGAAACATTAAGATCGGGCCAATGATCCAGTTGAGCAGGAGTGAGGTGAACAGGATCTTTTTATTTCTAAAAACTTTAGGCAGAAGAGAATAATTGACCTTTGCCAGTGGTGGATACATCATCAGGATAAGGCCGATAGCGATAGGAATATTAGTGGTTCCGCGGTTAAATGAGTTTATCGCATCAGGGAATGAAGGGAAAAAATAGCCAATTCCAACCCCTGCTGCCATAGCGATAAAGATCCAGAACGTAAGATTTCGATCCAGGAAGTTTAATCTTCTAGTTTTCACCAGAGCCGATTTTGGAAAATACATAATATAATTCAGTGGCTATCTGCAGATTCGTTTCCTGGTATTTTTCGGCCTGCCGTGAAGTATGATCAAAAGCTTTGGGGTCTTCGAAAGACATGGGTATTCTTTCCTGAGCACCCCGAATAAAAGGGCATTCGCTTTCTGCCCCAGAGCAGGTCATCACCGCGGCAAATCCAGATTGCGGATTAAAAGGATCGTCGAATTTCTTGGAAAATCCTATGACGGGATGCTCATTTTCGGCATATTTCACCGCGTAAACAGGATTCTTTGCTTCTGATATCTTGTACACTATAAACCCTGAATTTCTTAAAATTTCGGCAACCGTCGGAAAAAGAGCGGTGCTTTCAGTGCCTCCCGAATAACAAACAACGCTTTTTATTCCGAAATAAAAAGCAAGGCTTTGCGCCCATACCTGAGAAAAATGACTTCTTCTCGAATTGTGAGTGCAAATGAAATTAAGACGCACTTCTTGCTTATTTTCAACTTTTAAGCTGATAAAATCTATAAGTGGTCGTAAAATTTCTTTGCGTTCAGCAGGAATGTTTGCCGGTTGCAGATTCTTAATAATATTTTCCAACTGCGGAAAAAGAGATTGGCTGGTACTCATCGAATGCATTTAAATTTATTAGCAACAGTTTCCATTAGGTATACAACAGGTAGTTGCGCCTAATTGAGACAATTTTACCCGTGGTTTTTCAGTGGGAATACCACATTTGTCCTTTGCCAGGCAGTCGGTTTGGGTATGGACCAGCAGAAACCGGCGGCCGTCAAAATGCAGTTGATACTTCAGGATACTTTCACCCTGATATTCTACTTCGATCTCGGCATCGGGTAACTGCAGCTTTTCCTGAGCAAGTTCAATGATGTGAGTAAGTTTTTTTGGGCGCAGGCGGTGATGATGATCTCCGGCTGAAAACAGCTGAAAGGAGATCTTATTTTCATGGCGAAGGCTGCCTCCACAGTCAATAAAATCCTTCTGAATTTTTCCTATTTCTGTTATATGAAAATGTTTCGGTACCAGGCTGCCATCGGGCAACTGAAAGAGAATTTCATCAAGTTTCTGAAGGTAAGAGCTAAATTCTGATAATTTCATGATGACTTTTTTATTGCATTATTGCGATTGATGTAAGTAAAAATTTTTAGCAGCAATCGCTCTTCGGAATTTCCTTATACTGCTCAAAGAGTCCGACAAATAACTTCCCGGCCTTTTTCCAGTTTTCGGGATGAATACAATAATTTACCGAGACCCCTTCGATCGTGCCCTGTACCAGGCCGGCGTCCTTTAATTCTTTCAGGTGCTGACTGATCGTCGCCTGTGCCAGGCCGAGTTTGTCAACAAGATGCCCATTGATGCACTGGCTGGCTTTGAGAAGATGCTGAATGATGGCTACTCTTGCGGGGTGGGCCAGGGCTTTCGCCATTCGGGCGAATTCGTTCTGTTGATCGGTAAATAAGTCTGTTTTAGTAACTCCCATTGCTTAATAAATATATTGCAATATTACGATTAAAATTGATAAATTTTGAAACTACAGGTGGTTTTTTACTTTATAAAAGCATTCTTTTTCCTCCTTTCGCGGCTGATTCATTTATTTTTTCAACGATGATCACATCTTTAAGACCTTCTTCACTGGGAACCATTACTGGTTTGCCATTGAGGATCGCCAGGGCATCATCATCCATCTGAACCGCCTGCTGCATCTTTTGCATGGGCCTTAATATTTTTCCGTCGCTGGTTTTCCCCTGTACTCCGGAATACGATTGCATGGGATCGAGATAATACCAGCCGTTTTCGCAGGTCACTTCTAGCCTGTTAATGTTTTCTCCGAAACTTGTCTTACAATGGGCAGTAATACCGTTCGGAAATTCCAGTGTAAATTTGGTAGTTTCATCAACTTCATCAAACATATTTGGACGGGTGGTAGACTGTGTAGCCGACAAAGCGACGGGTTCCAGGTTTGTGGAATAGCGAGCGCCGTTGATGCAGTATACGCCCATATCATAGATCGCGCCACCTCCCATTTCTTTTTCAAGACGCCAGGGTGTGAGATTGCTGCCACCATAAAAACCTGCATCGGCCGTGAGTTTTTGAATGGAACCATAGGGTTTGGTTTTCGCCCATTCCATAATTTGTTTTGTATTCTTCTCGTGCTGCATACGATAGCCTATGGAAAGCTTCCTATTGTTCTTATTACAGGCCTCGATGATCTCGCGGCAACCTCTGGAAGTGCGTGCCATGGGTTTTTCACACCAAATATGTTTGCCGGCGTTTGCAGCGATGACGGCATATTTGGGATGCAGACTATTTGGAGTCACCACGTAGACGACGTCAATTTCCTCATTATTGGCAAGCTGGTGCATATTTTCATAATTATACACATTGCGGTCTTTGATGCCATATTTCTTCTGCCAGAGAGGAATTTTCTCAGGGCTGCCCGTTATGATCCCTCTTAATTCACAATTTTCAGTTTGCTGAAGTGCCGGCGCGAGGAGGCCGGTACTGTAATTTCCAAGTCCGAGCAAGGCCACTCCGAGTTTTTCTGAAGATCTTCTGAATTTGTAATACGGAAAGGGCAGGAGGGAGGCTGTAAGGAAAAGCCCCGATTTCTTTAAAAATGTCCTTCTATTATCCATAATGGCTGGTTTTTCAGAAAATTACAAATTATAAAATTTTAAAAGCTTTAATAAGAAAACTTTTCTCGATTCTGGAACCCAATTGTTAATAAAAAGTTCTTAAAAACAGTTAATTATCATTTCTTCAACACAGGATTAACGCTCTATTAGCAGCATTTATCCTGCATTGTATGTAATTTCATACAAAACTACTATGGCGATGCGCATCGATAAATTTTTGTACTTCTTAATGGCCGGAATTGGATTCTTACTGGCAGGTTGTAACCCAAATCCGAAGATCACAGATTCCATGGTGGATAGTTCCGCCAGGGTGCGTAACCCCATTATAAAAACTGAAGCAAAACTATATCGTCCCGAAATAAAATATCATTTGGATTCTTTAGAAAGTGCCGCGGCAATAGACAGCCTTTTCAGTTCCTATTCTCAGGATGAATTAGAGAACATTCTTGCTCTCAATCGTATTGATAAAAACCGGCTGAGAATAGGTCAAAAACTGATAATTCCCGATTGCGCGGCATCTAATTTCAATAGTTACAGCCCATTTCCACAATATTTGCCGGAAATTGCGTGTGTACCAAAAAGTGTACTTATAGCACAGCGAATCCAGGCTTTCGCATTGTACGAGAATGGATATCTTCTTAGGTGGGGACCCGTGAGTACCGGCAAAGGATCCACTCAAACTCCCAGCGGCCTGAATTATGGGAATTATAAGGCAAAGCGTAAGATCAGTACCATAGATCCTTCCTGGATCATGCCTTATTATTTCAATTTTATGAATAAGGAAGGTATTGGCACCCATGAATATTCTCTTCCCGGCTATCCGGCCAGTCACGGTTGCGTGAGGATGAGACAGGCCGATGCAAAATTCATTTATGACTGGGCAGAAATGTGGCAGCTTGAAGAAGGCAGAATTCAAAAGAATGGGACCCCATTTATAGTATTTGGAAAATATGATTTTTCAGCCGATAAACCCTGGTATGATCTTGCCAGTGATATGAAAGCTAATGATCTGAATGATACCGAGATCGATTCCCTTCGGGAATATCTCAACAGCTATCAGAATGATCCGCGAAATTTTCCAAATCCTGAACCGGGCGAAAGCCTGTTGGCAAGTTCAGCAAATGATACTATTTCTGTAAATTAGCAGAAAAACCCTCTCTCATGAAAAATCACTTCCGAATTGTTTTAAGTTTTTTTGCTCTACTTATTGTACAGGGCATCACTGCCCAAGAAACTTCTGTAATGATACGGGCAAAGGCTAAAGATGCCAAATTTATCGGTTCTTCCATCGGCGGAGCAAAGATCATTGTTAGAAATAACCTGACCGGGGAAATTCTGGACCAGGGAATTACAAGCGGCGGCACCGGAAATACTGACAGGATCATGAAAGAAGACTGGAAAAGGCATGTAACCCTTTCCGATGAAAACACTGCCGGTTTTCTTGCTCATTTAGATATCAGGGAACCTCTATTTGTAACAGTTGAAGCTTATGCGCCCTTTAATAAAAAACAGGCAACCATAAAGAGTAGCACACAGTTTTGGGTGATTCCGGGGAAAGATATTTTGGGAGACGGCATAGTGCTGGAAATTCCGGGATTTGTGGTAGATATTCTTTCGCCTCAAACCCATGAAGTAATTTCTGCTGAAGAAAAAATAGAGATAAAGGCCAATATTGTCATGATGTGTGGTTGTCCGGTAACAGATGGAGGGATTTGGGATGCTTCAGAATATGAGATCAAGGCCCGAATTACCGGTGAAGACGGGAAAACTTCTGAAGTTGCCTTAAAACAAACTGAAAAATCCAGCACTTTTTCCGCAGAAACCAAACTGGCTCCCGGACTTTACGAAGTAATGGTATATGCTTTTGATCCCAGCACGGGAAATACCGGGCTTGATAAGACCAACATTATTGTAAGAGGAAATTAACCGTCCAGCAGACCTAAAGCTTCAATAGTTTTGAGCACACCGTTCTCGTTATTATCGAACTCGGTAATATGTTTGCTCACGTCTTTGATGTCGCGGTGTGCATTTTTCATCGCGTAACTGTGGGTGGCGACCTTCATCATTTCAAGATCATTCAAATAATCGCCAAATACGAGGGTTTCATCGGGAGAAATTCCCAGTTCCTGCTGCACGCCTTTAATGGCGTTTCCTTTATTGGCATCAAGCGCGGTAATATCAATATAGACTTTTGCCGCCACCGCAACTTTGTACCTGTCGGTATAATTCACAAAATGCGGATAGGTATTATCTTCCACTCCATTAAAATTGCACAAGGTCACCTTCAAAATAGTGTCGTTAACATTGGTAAGATCCTTAACAATTTTAAGTCTTTCATAAAATTGCGAAACCTCAGCTATAAATTCCTTATCATCGCTTTCCACATAAGCCGATTCCTTTCCGCATAAAACCAGGTTGGTATGCTCCAGTTTTCGTCCCATTTTGATAAAACCCATGGCCGCTTCTCGTTCCAGCGGATTCACATAAAGCTCTTTTCCTTTATGATAAACATAGGTCCCATTTTCTGCAAAGAACATCGTACGATCTTTTATCCTTTCTACAGTCATCTCGAGATTGTAAAACTGTCGGCCACTGGCGATAGAAAAAAGAATGCCGTTATCGGTAAGTTTTTTCTCTGCTTCCCAAAAGCCGGGAGGCAGTTGATGCTTATCGTTTAAAAGAGTGCCGTCCATATCGGTCACAATCAGCTTGATCATAGGTGTTTTTTTGAAGCCCCAAAAATAAGGCAATAACAGCGGAATAGGTTTAAAAGACTGTTATTTTTTGAAAGCCACTGAAGAGCATCGAAAAAAATAAATTTTCTATGGATAAGATTTTCCTATATAAACCTTGCTTAAGAAGCTTCTTTTAAATAATCTTACAAAGTAGCACTCTGGAAAAGAATGGCATCTACGAGACCGCTGAAGATACTCATGATTATCGCCAGCCATACCGAAGACCAGAACCCGTGGATTTTAAAATCGGAACTTATTTTATCTGCGATTTCAATAATAATGGCATAGGCGATCACACGAGTAACAAAACCAATTCCTAAAAAGTAAAATATTCCGAGGGTAGCAAAATTTAGGATAGCGGTAAGGAGCCAGCTTAATAAAAAGCTGAGAATTCCTATAATAAAAGCCACTATAACAGCCGATTTGAAGCCTTTAAGTTCAACGCTGGAGAGAAGCCTGGCCATAATTAGAAGCACTATGGCGTCTACCAGTATGTGGGCAATCCATTGTAACATAATAGAAGGTTTAAAAGTTAGTCTCCTACTAAGATAACTAAAATGAAGTTAAATTATTCATTTTCATCTTTCTGGAGCCTTGGAGCTAAGGTAGTTGGTTCTTTATGAATGGCTACCTCCCAGAGGGCTTTAAAATTAGCGAGTTTTTCTCGTTGCTTCAGGCGGTTATCGGTGGTATAAGCATGTTGGTTGGCCACAAAGCCATTATAATTAAGACCAAGATGAGAAGCTATGTAAAGCGCTCTGGGAAGGTGAAATCGTTGAGTCACTACAATGGCATTTTTTACTCCAAAGAGTTTACCTGCCCGGTACATGCTGTCATAGGTATCTAAACCGGCATGATCGGCAGTGATATCGCTGCCGGGAATACCCCTTTCTTCAAGATAATTCACCATGGCTGCTACCTCATTGTAATCGTCGCTGCGATGGTCCCCGGTGACCAGGAAATTTTTTACTTTTCCTGCTTCGTAGAGTCTGATCGCAGTATCTACCCGATCCTTAAGAATAGGAGAAAGTCGGCCATTGGCGTGAACACTGGCCCCCAAAATTATCACTGTATTAGCTGAAGGAACTTCCGTTATATCATTGTAAATCAAAGGAGCCGTCTGCCGCACAAAAATCGTTTCCACCGCGAGAACAGCGAAAATAACCAGCACCAGACCTATTACAAAAGAGAGGATAAATTTTTTTAGCCTTTTCATAGTAATTATGCCGATTTACAGCCGAAGATAACCATAATAATTGGATGTATTAAGATAATTTATGCCATAACGCCGGGCGATGCTATGGCATTGTGTAAATTTGTAAATAAAAGGAATTTAGGTTTATGAGCAATCTTAGAGCTTTAAAATGGCGTTATGCAACTAAAAAATTCGATCGGGATAAAATGCTACCTGCTGAAAAGCTGGATGTTTTAAAACATACTTTCAACCTTACAGCCACTTCTTATGGCTTGCAGCCCCTTAAAATGATTGTTATTTCCAATAAAGCGATCCAAAAGAAATTGAAGGATTTTTCTTTTGGCCAAAAACAGATAGATACCGCTTCTCATGTGCTGGTGATTTGTATTGAAAAGGAAGTAGGCGAGCAGTTCATCAAAGATTATTTCAATCGCGTAAAACATGTGAGGGAGACTCCCGAAGAAATTCTGGGACCTTTTCAGGATTTTCTGGTAAATGATTTTAAGGCAAAGGCCAAGGAAGAGATCGAAGCCTGGGCGGTGAATCAGGCTTATCTGGCACTGGGAACCCTGCTAACCGTTTGCGCTACCGAAGAGATAGATGCATGCCCAATGGAAGGTTTTGAACCGGAGAAATATGACGAGTTTTTAAAACTTGATGAGAAAAATCTCCAATCGGTATTAGTGCTCCCCGTGGGTTACAGGGCTAAAGACGATATGTTCTCCAGCATGAAAAAAGTACGAAGGCCTTTGGAAGAAGTTATTATTGAAATTGATTAATAGGTAACGTAATCGGTTATTTCCAGGCCGTAGCCAATCATTCCCACACGTTTTTTTTGCCGACTGTTAGACAGCAGGCGAATTTTATGTATTTCCAGGTCGTGAAGTATCTGCGCCCCAATTCCAAAGTCTTTATTGTCCATTTGTACCGGAGGAGCTTTTAATTCTCCTTGTTTCTGATTCTCTTTCAATTGGGAAAGGCGATGCAAAAGGTTCTGAGATTGAGATTCAGGATTTATAAAAACAATAGCACCACGGCCTTCTTCATTGATCGCCCTGAACATACTGTCAAGCTTTTTATCGGCATCATTGGTGAGGGTTCCGAGAATATCATTATTAACCTGTGTAGAATTTACACGAACCAGAACTTCTTCATTAGGTTTCCAGTTTCCTTTGGTAAGTGCAATATGAATCTGGGAGTTTGTTGTTTGCCGGTAAGCACGAAGGCGAAATTCACCAAATCGTGTCTTCACTTCAAAATCTTCCTTTTTCTCGATCAGGGAGTCGTGTTGCATTCGGTAGGCAATAAGATCTTCTATCGAAACGATTTTGAGATCGAATTTCCTGGCTACTTCTATCAGTTGAGGGAGCCTTGCCATGGTTCCGTCTTCGTTCATGATCTCCACAATAACCCCGGCAGGAGCAAAACCGGCCAGTCTTGCGAAGTCTATGGCAGCTTCAGTATGCCCCGTTCTTCTAAGCACCCCGCCTTCTTTCGCTTTCAGCGGAAAAATATGGCCCGGGCGGTTAAGATCATAAGGTTTGGTTTCCGAATCTATAAGAGATTTTATGGTTTTAGCTCGATCAGCAGCAGAAATTCCCGTGGTAACACCTTTTCCCCGAAGATCTACAGAAATGGTAAAAGCAGTTTCCATGGGATCGGTATTGTTGCCTACCATCATTTCTAATTTCAGTTCATCGCAACGCGGCTCGGTAATTGGCGCACAAATGAGTCCGCGGCCATGAGTGGCCATGAAATTGATCATTTCGGGAGTCACTTTTTCAGCGGCAGCAAGAAAATCTCCTTCATTTTCCCGATCAACATCATCTACCACAATGATAACTTTTCCTTCACGGATATCATCAATGGCTTCCTGAATGCTGTCTAATTTAACCGAATATTGATTTTTTGTAGCCTGCGCCATGAATTTTTTTTGTGGCCGTAAAGATATTTATTCTGATTTATTTTTCCTGATAACTCCAAGCTTTTTAAAGAGCTTTTTAAAAGGAGCTATAAAATTGTCGAAGACAAAAAGTCCCTGGTCTGTAGTGGCCCGGTAAGTAAGAAAAATCCCCAGCGGAAGCATGATAAGAGTGGATAGCCAGGTAGCGATAAAAGGACTAATACTCCCGTCTTCTGCTGAATTTTTAGCGAAAATTCCGATAAAATGATAGGTAAGAAAGAGGAAAACAGCCACTACAATTGGTAAACCCATGCCTCCCTTACGGATAATTGCCCCCAAAGGTGCGCCAACAAAGAAAAGCACAATACAGGCAACGGCAAGTACATATTTTTCATGAAGGGCAATTTCGAACTTATTGATCTGTTTCGTACCGATCTTGAATTCCTGTTTTTTCATTCCCAGGTGTGCCTGAATCGAATTTAATGATCCCAGCGCGAGATTCGCCACCTGTGCAGCATCATAAGGAGTGAGCATATCTATAATGCTGTTTCCTACCTGTACGGTAGTATCTTTTGCATTAAAATGGCGATCCATAACTGGAACGGCGGTACGCCTGTACATATCCTGCCGGAACTTTTCCATATTGTTATTATAACTTACCGAAAAGGAATCAATACTTTTTCTTAGCTCATTGATCTTCAGCATTCCGGAAGCTGAATTATAACTTTCCTCATTTAGATCGACATTATTAAAATCTGAAAGATCTATATTGATAATATATTTATCAAAATAACTTTTTGCAAAGGGTTTTCGTTGACGTTTACTAAAATCACCTGGCTGTACCTCGTCGTAATAATTTCCTTCTTTCAAGATCAGTGAAAGCACGTCAGAATCGGTACTGCCAACAAGTTCTCCTTCCTTAGCCTTAATTACGGTATGGTTTCCTCCTCTGGGAGTTTTTTTATGGATAATGACATTTTTCAGGTAATGATCATTCTCGCCATATTTATCTTCTACTTTGATATTGAAATCGCCGAGATCGTTAAAAACGCCTTCGGTGATCGCCATTGCGGGTTTGAGCTGGGCGATATTCTTTCTAAGGTTTATAGATTTAAATTCAGCTTCAGGAATTACATTATTTGCAAAAAAGAAGGCGACGAGGCTAATGAAGAATATAAAAACGGTAAGTCCCCGCATCGCACGCTGCAGGGAGATACCTGATGATTTCATGGCTGCAAACTCATAGTTTTCGGCAAAACTACCAAAGGTCATGATGGAAGTAAGCAGGATGGTGAGCGGTAATACCAGGGGTACCAGTTTTGGTGAAAAATAAAGGAGGAATTTTAAAATTACCCCAATATCCAGGTCTTTCCCTGCCAATTCACCAATGTACAGCCAGATGGTCTGGAGCACAAAAATGAACATGAGTATGATGAAGACCGAAAAGAATGTTTTTAGGTAACTGGTTAGTATGTACCGGTCAAGTATTTTCAAATTAGTCTAAACGGTTGATGTAATAATTACTGTATCGATCCTCGTCAAAAGTAAAAAGATTTTTTGCAAGCGGTTGATCGGTTTTAAAGCTTTTTACAGTAATTGTTACTTTAGTGCCGTTTTCCTGGGTTTGGATAAGATTATAAATATTCTTTGTTTGTTTGTCTATTCCAAGCAGGATATTCTTGATCTCGGCATTGCTGTCTTTAGGAGTGAGTTTCACATACTGGATCTCCCTGCCGTTGACATTCTGGGTGATATCCATATCATAGTTATACCCGTCTTCATAAAAAGTGAACATTTTTGAAGGGGTAATGCTGTTGGTATCATCTTCAGAATAGTTTGAAATATTGATCTCTTCATCTTCTGGGATGATGGTATATATTTTTTTACCATCGAACATCTGCGTGGTTCCCATCAGGTTCAGAACATATTTGTCCCCATCGATGCTTACATCTCCACGCGTTTCCTGGTGCACATTTTCTTTGCTATTATCCAGGGCGTACTTAAATTCGATCACCATATTATCATACGATTTCACTTTTTTTGAAACTTCATTCAGAAGTTTCTCTGCCGGTTTCGAATTTTGTGCCTGCACATTAAAGGCCATGATCGCAGCCAGGATAAATACTAATTTTTTCATTGTGAGTTTTTAATTGTTTGGTTCTTCATTTAATAGCTGATCGAGCGCCGCAAGATCGCTTACTAAAACCTGCCGTGCCTTGCTTCCTTCAAAAGGGCCAACAATGCCTGCGGCTTCCAGTTGATCAATAATTCTACCTGCACGGTTATAGCCTAATTTCAGCTTTCTTTGAAGTAATGATGCAGAGCCCTGCTGGGCGGTGACGATCACTTCTGCGGCTTCGCGGAACAGTTTGTCCCGCTCGCTCACATCTATATCAACTCCTGTGCCACTTTCCTCACTTTCGTAGGCCGGAAGCTGATGCGCATCGGGATAGGCTTTTTGTGAACCAATAAATTCTGTGATCTTGTCAACTTCGGGAGTATCTACAAAGGCACACTGAAGCCTTCTAAGTTCGTTCCCCTGGGTGAAGAGCATATCACCCCGGCCAATTAGCTGATCGGCTCCCTGGTTATCCAGAATGGTGCGCGAGTCGATCTTTGAAGTTACGCGGAAAGCAATTCGTGCGGGGAAGTTGGCCTTGATAATACCGGTAATAACATTTACGGAAGGCCTTTGTGTGGCGATGATCAAATGAATTCCTATTGCCCTGGCGAGCTGTGCGAGTCGGGCGATGGGAGTTTCAACCTCTTTCCCGGCGGTCATGATCAGGTCGGCAAACTCATCAACCACCAAAACGATATAGGGCAAAAATTTGTGGCCGTCGTTCGGATTTAGTTTCCTGGCCTTGAATTTTGTGTTGTATTCTTTAATATTCCGGCACATGGCATCCTTCAGCAGTTCGTAGCGGTTGTCCATTTCGATACATAATGAATTCAGCGTATTGATCACCTTGGTATTATCGGTAATAATGGCCTCTTCGGTATCTGGAAGTTTCGCCAGGTAATGTCGTTCTATTTTGTTGAAAAGCGTGAGTTCCACCTTTTTTGGATCGACCAGTACAAACTTCACTTCAGCGGGATGTTTGCAATAAAGCAGGGAGGCCAGAATGGCGTTCAATCCAACCGATTTCCCCTGACCCGTCGCCCCGGCCATTAGCAGGTGAGGCATTTTTGCCAGGTCGACCACAAAAGTTTCATTAGAGATGGTTTTTCCCAGCGCCATGGGCAATTCCATCTCGGCATTTTGAAATTTTGGTGAAGAGATCACCGAACGCATGGAAACGATACTCGGATTTTTATTAGGCACCTCTATACCGATAGTTCCGCGGCCGGGGATGGGCGCGATAATCCGGATTCCCAGCGCAGAGAGTGATAAGGCGATATCGTCTTCAAGGTTTTTGATCTTCGAGATACGTATTCCCGCTTCGGGAACTATCTCGTAAAGGGTAACCGTGGGGCCAACAGTAGCTTTGATCTGCGCGATATCGATCTTGTAATTCTTGAGGGTATCAACAATACGGTTTTTATTGTCCTCGAGTTCCTCCTGGTTGATGGTTATCCCGCCGCCATAATCTTTTAAAAGATCGATGGTTGGAAATTTATAATTCTTCAGTTCCAGAGTGGGGTCAAATTCCCCAAAATCTTTCACCAGTTTTTTGCTTAAATTATCTTCTTCCTCTTCTTCAGCGGCAGCTTCAACCTCCATAGAAACGTCTTCTTCAGGTTCTTTGATAGTGGGTTCTTCTGAAGGTTCAGGCTTGTTTTTTTCGGAAAGATCAATGGTTTTTTCAGGTTTTTCTTCCTTGATAGCGGCTTTTTCCTTCCAGTCTATTTCCTCTTCGGTTTCACTTACTGGAATTTCAGCATCTTTAAATCCGTCTTTCAATTCTTTTTTGCCAGAACGGAAAAATTCTATGACCATTTCCGGAGTCATCTTCAGCCTAATAGTGAGATAAGCTATAAAAAGGAAGAGCATCAGCAGAATTGTTCCAAAGAAGCCGAGATAATCCTGAAGAAAATCATTCATTTCATAACCAATGCGGCCGCCAAGAATGGCGTAAGAACCGGCAAAAAATCCGAAGAAAACCGAGAACCATATCATCACAAGTGTCCCCCAGAACCAGAATTTCTTAAGATTGTTATTGCTAAAACCCAGGAATAGATAGATCCCACTTAGAAATATCAGGAAAGCCATTGTGAAAGAAGCTATTCCGAAACCTTTATAGATAAAAAAGTCGCTTACCGCTGCACCAAATTTGCTCAGCCAGTTTTGAGCCTCTGCTTCACGGTTGGTAAATTCATTCAGCACACTCTGGTCTGCCTGCCAGTTAAAAAGAAACGATACGAAGGCGATGATGAGGGCCAGGCCAAAAAGCATCAGGAAACTTCCAAAAACCACTTTTTGATGCCGGTTAAGTTTCAACGAAAATTTACGGGATGAAGTACGGGTTTTTTTGGTTTTAGCTTTCTTTTTGGCCATAGGTAGCTCCGGGAATTTTGGCAAAAATACAAATTAGCCTCTTCTAAAATAAAGAAAAGATATTGTATTTAAAATTAACATTTTTTATTCAGAATGTGCAGTAAATATGATATTCGTCAGTGTGTAATTAAGTTAAGCCTGTAATTTTGTGAGTATCATTATTTATTTCTGAATTGTAACGCGCTCATTTAAATTAAATTTTATGAAAACAATCATCGTCGCTACCGATTTTTCCGCCGAAGCTGAAAATGCCCTGAATTATGCGGCTTCTTTCGCCCAGAAAGTAGGAGCGCGCATCATTATTTTCAATTCCTTTACGATCCCTTCCCATTTTGGCAATTCGCTTTTACCGGCTGAAGCCTTAATAGGGCTTGAAGAAGAGAACCAGGAACTTTTAAAATTAAAATGTGAAAGCCTGGCTTCCCGTTTTGGCATAGAAACCCATTATGAATCAAGTATGATGTCTGAGGTGCCGGAAGAATTGAAATGGCTGTATAAAAAATATGAGGCTGATCTTATCGTTATGGGAATGACTGAAAAAGCCCTGGATCAGGATCTTTTTGGAAATACTACCACCTCGGCTATTAGAAAACACAGTTACCCTGTTTTAACTGTTCCGCCCGAGGCAAAATTTAATGGCATCAGGAACATTCTTTTTGCATACGATGATGTGGTTGAAGGGCGGCAGCAGATTTCAGATAAAATAAAGTTACTGGCCGATTTTTTCAAAGCCAAAATCGAAATTTTTCATGTGAACCGCAATTTGAAAAAGGAATGTTCCCGAACTATTCTTCAGGAATTCGAAGGCTCCGACTACGATTTCAAAGAGATAAAATCTGATATGATCCTAAATGAGATCAGGCAGGAGATCAAAACTTTACCTGCAGACCTCCTGGTAATGATTCCGCAGAAGTATAATTTCTGGGAATCTATTATTCACCGCAGCAAAACGAGGATCATGGCATCAGAATCGGCAATTCCGGTATTGTCTATTCCGTTAACTTCCTGAACTCAGGGCTGCCTAAATCATTTTTAAGATCACGCTTAGGTGTAGGATTTTAACCCGGTTAGAAAATATAAGGGAAATAAATAAAAGCGGCGATAATAACTGCCGTAACTGCGGCAATAAAGACCGAGCCCGCGGCAACATCTTTGATATGGCCGATCTTCGCATGGAAATCGGGGTGTACAAAGTCGGCAATTGCTTCAACGGCTGTGTTCAATCCTTCAGCGGTCATCACCAGGCCAATGGCAAAGAACTGCGCGATCCATTCGGTTTTCGAGATGTCGAAATAAAGTCCGGCAATACACACCAAAATTGAAATAACAAACTGCACCTGAATGCTAGGCTCATGCATTAACAACAGCCATGCGCCTTTCATCGCGTATCCACCTCCTCTGATCCTTTTTCCGAGGAAACTGTTTTTCATTATAAAAGCGTTTTCAGTGCTGCAAGATAATCAGGTTCCTCCTCAATTTTAGGCACCTGTTCAGAATAAATTACTTTTCCGGTTTCGTCCAGAACCAAAACGGCTCTTGAGAGAAGGGTTTCCCAGGGGCCATCAATCATTTCAACGCCGTAGTCCTTTCCAAAATTCCGGTCTTTGAAATCGGAGAGGTTTACCACGTTTTTCAGGCCTTCATCGTTAACAAACCGCTGTTGCGCAAAGGGAAGGTCCCGGGATATACATAAAACAACGGTATTGTCAAGTTTTGTTGCCTTCTCGTTGAAATTTTTGACCGAAGTGGCACAGACACCGGTGTCTATACTTGGAAAAATATTCATTATTATTCTTTTTCCTTTAAAGTCTTCTAAGGTTGCAATGGAAAGATCAGATTTGATTAATTCAAAATGGGGAGCCTTTTCTCCAATTGGGGGAAGGTTCCCATAGGTCGTCACTTTTTCTCCTTCAAAATCTATTTTTGCCATATTGTGATGGTTTTACTCCTTATAAATTTAGAAGAATGAAAACGGCTTATTACTAAAATTTTCATAAAACAGAAAAGGCTGCCTTCTTGCGAAAACAGCCTTTATTTATGGGGATGAAGAAAGTTATTTGTCTATAGAACCTAACACTTTCTTCACAAAATTATTAGCGGCATCCCTTTCGGGAACTCCGTCTTCAATCATTTTATGGACTTCCACAGCTCCGCAAAGGTTGGTGAGCAATTCGCCTATCACATCCATTTCTTCTTCAGAAACCGAGCGGTGTTCGGTGAAATTTTCCAGCACTTCTATAGTGTGCTCAAGCTTCTCAACCTCATTGTTCTTCTGCAGATGTCTAATTACTGGTAACTTCATCGACTAAGTTTTTTAACTGGTCAAACTTATTGGTTTGAACCTGATTCTTAAAACTTCCGTTTTTAAAGGTCGCGAAGGTTGGCAGGTTATCAACGGTAGCCAGTTTACGCGATTCCGGATATTTTTCAGCATCCACCATTATAAATTTAGCATTTTCGTTTTCTGAAGCCAGTTTTTTGAACTTGGGCTTCATCAAACGGCAGTTTCCGCACCATCCGGCCATGTATTGCACAACCACTGTTTCGTTGTTTTCTACCAGTTCGCTTAAGTTATCCTGTTCTAATTCGTGAATCATAGCAATAATTTTCCCGTTTTCTTAATTTAAGCTAAGGTAGTTAGCAACACCTTCGCGGTCAGCATTCATCGCTTCTTTACCTTCTTCCCAGTTGGCAGGGCAAACCTCTCCTTTTTCCTGAACGTGAGTGTAAGCGTCGATCAAACGAAGGAATTCATTTACGTTTCTTCCAAGTGGCATATGGTTAATGCTTTCGTGGAAAATTGTTCCTTCCTCATCGATAAGATAGGTTGCACGGTAAGTTACATTATCACCTTCAACGGTCAAAGCACCTGTTTCCTCATCATAAGATTCATTGGAGATATCAAGAATATCAAGTCTTGAGCTAAGGTTGCGATTAGAATCGGCAAGAATTGGGTAAGTTACACCTTCGATTCCCCCGTTATCTTTTGGAGTGTTTAACCAGGCGAAGTGAACTTCGGGAGTATCACAGGAAGCTCCGATCACCATTACATTTCTTTTTTCAAATTCTTCCAGAGCTTTTTGAAAAGCGTGAAGTTCGGTTGGGCACACAAAGGTGAAATCTTTTGGGTACCAGAAAAGCAATACTTTTTTATTGTTTTTCTGGGCCTCTTCCAAAACATTTATTTGGAAAGTGTCACCCATCCCATTCATTGCGTTTACGCTAAGATTTGGAAATTTTTTTCCTACTAAAGCCATATTGTTAGATCGTTTTAAAAATTAAACTATTTATCTTTCTTTTTCACCAACAAAATTAAGCCTTAAGCTCTGTTTTTAAAGGAATGAAAATTCTAAAATTTTATTGTTAAATAGAAGTTGCTTATAGCTTTTAATATTTACAATAAATGGAATTTATAATTAGCAGATTGACAGAAATTTAAGTCTGGAATTAAACAATTCTTATTTTTTCTTGTCGGTAAGTCTCCTGATTTTAATATTCAATGCCGCGTAGAGTAAAGTCATAAACGGACTCAGGTAATTGAAAAAGGCGTAACCAATATAACTTAAGGTAGGTACTCCAAGCACTCCGCTATGGTAAGCACCACAGGTATTCCAAGGAACAAGAACAGAGGTAACCGTACCTGAATCTTCGAGCGTTCGGCTAAGGTTTTCAGGAGCAAGGCCTTTTTCCCGGTAAGCGTTTGCAAACATTTTACCCGGGACGACAATGGCCAGGTATTGATCTGAAGCTGTCGCATTCAGAGCCACACAACTTCCTACCGTGCTGGCAAACAAACCAAAAGTGGTATGGAACATATTCAGTAATGCCTTGCTGATTTTTGCCAGGGCTCCGATGGCTTCCATAATTCCGCCAAAAACCATCGCACAAAGTATAAGCCAGATGGTTCCGAGCATTCCGGCCATTCCACTGGAAGCAAAAAGATCATTTAAAGCCTCTGAATCGGTTTGTACGGCGGTATCAACGGTGATGGCTTTCATAATGCCTTTATAGCCGCTGATAAAATCTAAATGTTCACTGCCACTAATCGCCAGGACCACATGAGGCTGTGCGATAAGGGCGGCAACGGCTCCCAGCAGTGTTCCTATAAGAAGGGCTACGAGAGGAGAGGTTTTCTTTATAATAAGGACAATAACTATCACGGGCACCAGGAACAGCCACGGACTTATATTAAAAGCTGAATCTATAGAATTAAGGATGGCCGAAGTGTCGGTAGTTCCATGAGTATCAAGATTCAGGCCTATGATGATGAAAATAATGATGGTAATGGTTATTGTAGGCACCGTGGTAATTGCCATATATCTTATATGTGTAAAAAGATCGGTTCCCGCCATGGCAGGTGCAAGGTTGGTAGTGTCGCTTAAGGGCGACATTTTATCACCAAAATAAGCTCCCGAAAGTATGGCCCCGGCAGTCATTCCCAGCGGAATTCCCAAGGCATCGGCAATTCCCACCAGCGCGATTCCTACCGTAGCTGAGGTGGTCCAGGAACTTCCAGTGGCGACAGAAATAATGGAGCAAATAATCACAGTTGCTGCCAGAAAAATCGTCGGATTCAGAATTTGGAGTCCGTAATAGATCATCGTGGGAATAATTCCACTTATCAGCCATGTCCCAGCAAGCGCTCCAACCATCAGAAGGATCAAAATCGCTCCTGCCGTACTCTGTATATTTCGGGCTACTTCATCGAGCATGGTTTCAAACTTCACTTTATTGAAATGGCCTACTATTGCGGCGACTGCTCCTCCCATTAAAAGAATAAACTGATTGGACCCGTCTAATGCTGAATCGCCAAAAACCCAGACGTTAAAGGCTAGCATTCCGATAAGTGCAACAACGGGAATAAGGGCTTCCCAGATATTCAGTTCGCGATTCTCAATGATTGGTTCATTTTCTGGATTCGCAGTAGAGTTTTCCATATAATTATTTGATATCTCAGTATTTAAAAATAAAAACCTCACCACAACTTCTGTTTTCAGAATTGTGGTGAGGTCTTCATTTTAAAACCGGTCGTTAATTTTGATCATTTTTTCTGATCGTAATTTTACGACTTTCGGTTTAATCCTGCAAAAATTTAGGCTATTTCAGCCTCGAGTACTCCAACCTTGATCATACATTCTTTCATTTTTTCGTAGGTCCTCTCGATATTATTGTCCAGACCAATGGAAAAACGAATGAGTCCGTCGCTGAGTCCCATTTCTCTTTGTTCTTCTTCCGGAATTTCAGAAGAAGTAGAAGTGCCGGGAGCGCTGAATAATGTTTTATAGAAACCAAGGCTTACGGCGAGGTAGCCCAGATTTTCTTTCTGCATGAGTTCCATAAGTTCATTGGCCTTGGCCAGAGAACCAACATCTATGGTAAGCATTCCGCCAAAACCATAGTCTTCGTTCATCATTTTTTTGAAGAGTACATGTCCCGGATGAGATTTTAGCCCGGGGTAAACGGTTTTAAATCCGTCTTCCTGGAATTTTTCAGCTAAAAACTGCGCGTTATGGCTGTGTTGTTTCATGCGAATATGAAGTGTACGTAAATTCTTTAAAATGGATGCTGCCCTGAGGCTATCCATGGTCGGACCCAGAAGCATCGCTGCGCCGTCGTTCACATTCCGCAGGTCATTGATAAAATCACGGGAGCCGCAAACCACGCCGCCAACTGTATCGCTGCTGCCGTTGATGAATTTAGTAAGGCTGTGAATCACCACATCGGCGCCTAATTTTGCCGGACTTATAGATAATGGCGAAAAGGTATTATCAACCAGAAGCTGCAGCTTGTTGGTTTTAGCGATTTTTGCCAGTTCTTCAATATCGGCCACTTCAAGCAACGGATTACTTACGCTCTCACAATAGATCACTTTTGTATTTTTCTGAATTGCGGCTTCAACCACATCGGTTTTTGTAATATCCACAAAAGTGGTGGTAATACCCAGCTGAGGTGCGAAATTCTTCAGAAAGGCATAGGTACCGCCATAAATAGTGCGGCTGCAAACAATATGATCGCCGTTTTTACAAAGCTGAAGAAGGGCCGAAGTAATCGCTCCCATGCCCGAGGCGGTTACATTCGCCGTTTCGGTTCCTTCCATAGCGGCAAGGGCTTCACCCAGGTAAAGATTGGAAGGCGAGGAGTGGCGGGAATATAGATAACAACCTTCCGCATTTCCCTCAAAGGTATCGAACATGGTTTTTGCGGAAAGGAAGGTATAGGTCGATGAATCGGAAATTGAAGGATTCACTCCTCCAAATTCGCCAAAATATTGCAAATCCTGAATGCGATCTGCCGGTTTGTACTTCATGTCTTTAGTTTTAGTGACTCAAAGTTGAGAGAATGAGGAATAAAAAACAATGATCCTGATCATATTCAGATAATAAATCTATAAAAATTCAATATGTACGATCAATATTCTGTTTCAGGCAATATATTCCTATTTTTGATGAAAATTTTTTGGATGAAAATCGATGAACTGGACCGGAAGATACTGATGCACCTCCAGCAGGACAGCAAAAAGACAAATAAGGAAATTTCGAATGATCTCGGACTTTCGGTAACCGCAGTATATGAGCGTATTCGAAAACTGGAAAAGGCCGGCATCATTTCAAAATATGTAGCCGTTCTTGCTCCCGAAAAAATAGAAAAAGGCTTTATGGTGCTTTGTCAGGTAAAACTCATTCAGCATAAAAAGGATTTTCTCCACAAATTCGAAAAGGAAGTAGCGCATCTTCCGGAGGTTACCGAATGCCTTCACGTGAGCGGTGATTACGATTATATTTTAAAAGTCCTGGTAAAAGACATGGATGCATACCGCGAATTCATGGTCACCAAACTCACGAATCTCGACCATATAGGCTCGACCACGAGTATCTTCACCATTAATAAAGTCAAGGAAACGACGGTGATCAACCTCTGATTCTTAAAATTTTGGATTGTACGTAATGCTACATTGGTCATTGCCAAGAATAGTCGTACTTTTGTGTTCAATTTGTTAAAAAATCAGTAAAAAACAAGCTATTATGAGTACATATGATGTTGCAGTGATCGGTTCGGGTCCCGGAGGTTATGTGGCGGCCATTCGTTGCGCCCAGTTAGGAATGAAAACTGCAATCATTGAAAAATATTCCACTCTTGGAGGTACCTGTCTTAACGTTGGCTGTATCCCGAGTAAAGCGCTGCTCGATTCTTCTCATCATTATCACGACGCCATTGCTCATTTTGAGGAACATGGGATAGAAATTCCGGGCGAGGTAAAACTGAATCTTGAAAAAATGATGGAGCGTAAATCATCGGTGGTGAGTCAGACCTGTGATGGTGTGAAGTTCCTCATGGATAAAAATAAAATCGATGTGATTCATGGCGTAGGTTCTTTTAAAGATAAGACCCACATCAATATTGAAAAAGATGGCGAAACCCAGACGATAGAGGCGAAAAAGATCATTATCGCGACTGGATCGAAACCTGCTAATCTTCCGTTCATCGAGCTTGACAAAGAGAGAGTGATCACTTCTACTGAAGCTTTAACGCTGAAAGAAGTGCCAAAACATATGATCGTGATCGGGGGCGGAGTTATTGGTCTCGAACTCGGTCAGGTATACCGTCGGCTTGGAGCAGAAGTGACCGTTGTGGAGTTTATGGATCGCATCATTCCTACCATGGATGGAGCGCTTTCCAAAGAACTTCAGAAGGTATTGAAAAAGCAGGGGATTAAATTCCATGTGAGCACCAAGGTGAAATCGGTGGAAAGGAATGGTGATGAGATCGTGGTAAAAGCCGATGATAAAAAGGATAAAGAGATCGAACTGAAAGGAGACTACTGCCTTGTTTCTGTTGGTCGCCGACCATTTACAGATGGATTGAATGCTGAAGCAGCCGGAGTTGAGTTGGATGATAAAGGTCGAGTGAAAGTGAACGATCACCTTCAGACTTCTGCCGATAATATCTACGCGATTGGAGATGTGGTTCGCGGAGCCATGCTCGCGCATAAAGCCGAAGAAGAAGGCACCATGGTCGCCGAATTGATGGCTGGTCAAAAACCACATATAGATTATAACCTTATTCCTGGCGTGGTATATACCTGGCCTGAAGTTGCCGCGGTTGGAAAGACCGAAGAGCAGTTAAAAGAGGAAGGTGTAAAATATAAGGAAGGTAAATTCCCTATGCGCGCTTTGGGTCGGTCCCGTGCCAGCGGCGATCTCGACGGATTTGTAAAGATCCTTGCCGATGAAAAGACCGATGAGGTGCTGGGAATTCACCTGATTGGAGCCCGTATGGCCGATTTGATTGCTGAAGCGGTTACGGCTATGGAATTCAGGGCTTCTGCCGAAGATATTTCGAGAATGAGCCATGCTCACCCAACATTTGCTGAAGCGATGAAAGAAGCGGCACTTGCGGCCACTGATAACAGGGCTTTGCACGTGTAAAACCTCTCGACTGCGCTCGAGGAGACTTTCGGGTTGAAATTCAACATAAAAGGTTGTCTAAAAATTCTTATTAACGTCATTCTGAACTTGTTTCAGAATCTTAACAAATGATTTGTCTCCTCGAGCAGGCTGGGAACTGTCACCTCGAGCGCCTGCCTGCCGTGGTAGGTAGTCGAGAGGTCACCTTCTGGACGAAATAAAATTTTTAAAGACCACCTTTTGCGGGTGGTTTTTTCTTTTGAAACATAATCTAAGGTGATTTAAAAATTCCCTGTTCACTGCAAAAATTTGAATATTGTATTATAACATTCACTACATTTAACAAGTAATTCCAAATTTCAGAAATCATGGGAAAAGAAAAATCACCTTCGAAGAATTCGGCTAAAAAAGAGCCGGTATTGTCGCTAAAGGAAAAACGCGCTGCTAAAGCAGCGAAACGTAAGAACAGAAGTTAACTTATTAGTATTATAAAACTGTGAAGGCATCATGAAAATGGTGCCTTTTTGCATTCTACATTAAAAAATTGATACTTTTAGTTAAATTTCGATTATGAAGAAAATCCTTAGTTTCGCTGGCTCAAATAGCAGTACTTCCATCAATCAGCAACTTCTAGACAATATACTCGATCGGATCCAGGGCCATGAAATAACCCGCATAAAACTTACAGATTATCCTTTACCGCTGTTTGGAGTGGATCTGGAAAGGAAGCAGGGATTTCCGGAAAACCTTAAAAAAATCCATCAGCTTATCCGGGAGCATGATGCCCTTATCATTGCTGTTAATGAGCATAATGGAGGTCCGTCAGTTTTTTTTAAAAATACGATAGATTGGCTTTCACGCTTACAGCGCGATTTTCTAGAAGACAAAAAAATCCTGTTGTTTAGTACTTCGCCCGGCAAAAGAGGAGCCCGCTCTTCGCTTGAATACACTAAAAATATCTTAACTAGATTTGGAGGTGAGGTCATTGAAAGTTTCAGTTTGCCTTCTTTTAAAGACAATTTTCAGGATGGAAAGATCACCAACGAGGTTTTTGATATAGGAATTGACGATGTGCTTACTACCTTTGTGCATCAAATTGATGAGTAAGTGCGTACTTCTAGAATTTTTGAAATAAAGGACCTGACAAAATTCAAACAGCGTTTGCTGGAATGGAGCCTTCATTCCAGAGAAATTGTATGGCTGGATAGTAATGAATATCAGTCAGAAAACGGGGAATATGACGCCATTCTTGCCGTCGAGGCTTTCACCGCTTTAAAAACCGATCATTTCAACGCTTTTGATAAATTAAAGGAATACCAGGAAACTACCGGTGACTGGATCTTTGGTTACCTGAGCTACGACCTGAAAAATGATGTGGAAGACCTGAAATCGGAAAATTTTGACGGACTCCAATTTCCGGATCTTTATTTTTTTCAGCCTCAAAAACTGATCTTTTTAAAAGGAAATAAAGTCGAATTTCATTATCTAAAAATGCTTGATGATGAAATAGACACCGATTTTAACCAAATTTCTTCCACTGATGTTTCTTCCCCTGAAAAATTGCCAAATATTCAGGTAAAACCCCGGATTTCACCAGACCAGTATTTAGAAAAGGTAAACGAAATGCTTCGGCATATTCATCGCGGTGATATTTACGAGGCCAATTTCTGCCAGGAATTCTATGCCGAAAATGTTGACCTGAATGCCATTGAGATCTATCAGTCGTTAAATCAGATTTCGAAACCACCATTCGCGGCATTTCTGAAACTGGAAAATTTCAATCTTATTTCTGCCTCCCCTGAAAGATATCTGAAGAAAAAAGGAAAAGATCTTTTGTCCCAGCCCATAAAAGGAACTGCGAGGAGAAGCGATGATCCGGAAGAAGACCTTGAAATTGCCCGGGAACTGGCGTTAGATCCAAAGGAACATTCCGAAAATGTTATGATCGTAGACCTTGTGCGCAATGACCTTTCCCGTATAGCGAAAAAAGGAAGCGTAAAGGTAGATGAACTCTGCAAGGTTTATACGTTCCGGCAAGTGCATCAGCTCATTTCTTCGGTAAGGGCGAAAATCGCCGATACTATACCGCCGGTGGAAGCTCTGCGAACCAGTTTCCCAATGGGTAGTATGACCGGAGCTCCAAAAATCTCTGCAATGAAGATCATCGAGGAACTTGAGCAGACCAAACGCGGACTCTACAGCGGGGCCGTTGGTTACTTTTCTCCTGAAGGTGATTTCGATTTCAACGTGGTGATACGAAGTATCCTTTATAATTCGGAAAATAAATACCTCTCATTTTCGGTAGGTGGTGCCATTACCGCCAGGTCTAATCCAAATAAGGAATACGAAGAATGTCTACTGAAAGCAAAGGCCATGCGCGAAGTACTTTCTGCCGGTAAAAGCGAGGTTTAACAGGTTAGGCCTTCCATTTAGATAAATAGGAATGGTCTTTTTGTATCTTTGGTAAAATGATAGAAAAGGACTTTAAAAATCTTATAAAATCAAGATTTCCGTTTCTCTGTAACAATCGGTTATTGCTGGCGGTAAGTGGAGGAGTGGACAGTGTTGTGCTCGCCCATTTTTGTTATGTGGCAAAACTGGATTTTGCGCTGGCTCATTGTAATTTCAATCTGCGCGGCGAGGAAAGCGATGGAGATGAAGCTTTTGTGGTTGACCTGGCTGATTCGTTAGAAGCAGAAGTCTATACCGAAAATTTCAATACTGAAAAATACGCTGAAGAAAAGGGAATTTCCATTCAAATGGCTGCCCGCGACCTTCGTTATGACTGGTTTGAACAGCTTCGTCAAACCCTTAAATTTGATTTTATTCTTACCGCGCATCACGCGAATGATAACCTGGAAACCTTTTTGATCAATCTTATAAGGGGAACGGGACCCGAAGGTTTAACTGGTATCAAAACCGAAAACCAGAAAATTATCAGGCCACTACTTCCTTTTTCAAGGAAAGAAATCGAAGGATACGCGCGAGCTCATAAATTGAAATGGCGTGAAGACAGCAGCAATGCTTCTGATAAATATATGCGCAACAAGATCAGGCAGCAAATCGTGCCGGTTATGGAGGAGATCAATCCTCAACTGCTGGATTCATTTGCCAAAACCCAGCGGCACCTTCGGGAAAGCTTTGAGCTTGTTGAAGACTACATCAGTCTTCTCTATCCTAAAGTGGTGCAAAAGAATGAATTTGGGTATGAACTCGACGTGGAGTTTCTGAAAAAAGTTCCAAACCCCAAACAGATACTTTACCAGCTTTTAAAATCTTTCGGCTTTACCGAGTGGAATGATGTTTATGGACTTCTGACGGCACAGTCGGGAAAAGTTGTGTACTCCGAAACGCATCGGCTTATCAGGGATCGGCAAAAATTATTACTAACGGAAAATAGAAACCGCCCCGGAAAATTTGAATATGTTGTAAATGAAGGCGAAAACTTCATGATGATACCTCCGGGAACTTTTTGCATAACAGAAACCAATGCACTGGGAAGAACTTCAAAGAACTGTATATATGTACCTAAAAGAAAACTGCAGTTTCCGGTGGTCATTAGAAAATGGAAAAAAGGAGATTATTTCTATCCCTTCGGAATGAAAGGCAGGAAGAAGATCAGCCGTTTTTTTAAAGATGAAAAATTTTCTTTGCCCGAAAAGGAAAATACCTGGCTAATGTGTTCCGGTGAAGAGATCGTTTGGGTAATAGGGCATCGGGCTGATGGTCGATTTGCAGTCGAAGAAGGTGATGAAAAGATATTCAAGATTTGCATCACCTGAAAAATGGCATAAATACTGATATTTTCAGAAAATTCCTTTCCTGGTTTAGAGGCTACTTTTTATCTTTAGGCGCTTAAAAAAAAGACCCTGAATGAAATTTATTAAATACCCTCTGCTTGCAATACTAATTTTCTTTGTTGCAAACCCCGTTCTTTCCCAAACAGAATCTGAATACGATGTTAAGGAGCATTATACAAAAATGGAAGTGGATATTCCCATGCGAGACGGCATAAAGCTTCACACCACCATCTATTCACCAAAAGATAAGACTCAAAAATATCCCATTTTGATGCAGCGAACGCCTTACAGTTCGCGGCCTTATGGCGAGGGGCAGTTTCGTTCAAAGATCGGCCCTAATGAAATTCTGATGAAACAGGGGAATATCATCGTCTACCAGGATGTTCGCGGCAGGTGGATGAGCGAAGGTCAATACGACAATATGAGACCTTATATTCCTAATAAAAAAGAAAAACAAACCGATGAAGCGAGCGATACTTATGATACTGTAGACTGGCTGGTAAAAAATGTACCTAACAATAATGGCAATGTGGGAACCTGGGGAATTTCGTATCCTGGTTTTTATGCAACTTATTCCCTGCTAAGCGGTCATCCGGCTTTGAAAGCGGTTTCTCCGCAGGCGAGTATCAGCGATTTCTTTTTTGACGATTTTCATCATAATGGCGCTTATTTGCTCAGTTACTGGCGAGCCACCGCCCTTTTTGGATACCAGAAAACGAAGCCGGTAGATACCGCCTGGTATGATCTTCCAGAATTGGGAACCAAAGATCAGTATCAATTCTTTCTGGAACATGAGCCTTTAAGCACCCTTGATCAGTATTATAAAGAAGATAATGAATTCTGGCAGCAGCTAAAGAATCATCCAAATTATGATGAATTCTGGCAATCTCGCGGGATCGTTCAGTATATGAAAGGTATCAAGCCGGCAGTGATGATCGTAGGCGGTCTTTTTGATGCGGAAGACCTTTACGGTCCTTTCAATATTTATAAGAGCATTGAGAAAAACAGTGACAATTATAATATCCTGGTTTATGGTCCCTGGAGTCATGGTGACTGGGCGAGAAATACCAAAAGACAGTCGGTTGGGAATGTGTATTTTGGCGATAATATTTCAGCCGATTTTCAGAAAAATAAAGAGACGGTTTTTTTCAATCATTTCTTAAAAGGCAAAGAAAAACTCGGCCTTCCGGAAGCTTCCATTTATGACACCGGCCTTCGCCAGTGGAACGAATATGAACAATGGCCGCCAAAAAATGCCGTAGACACTACTTTTTACCTGGGAGCGCACCAGGAATTCACTACTACGGCTACCAATCATACCGAAACTTTTGTGAGTGATCCCGAGAAACCGATTTCATATAACGATGAGATCAAAGTTGTTTTCACCCCAAGGGAATACATGACCGGGGATCAGCGATTTGCTGCAAGAAGGCCCGATGTGGTAGTTTATGAAACCGATGTTTTGAAGGAAGATATGAAAATGGTAGGGCCCATCCAGGCAAAACTAAAGGTGGCTACCACCGGAACAGCTGCCGACTGGGTGGTAAAGGTCATAGACGTATACCCGCCAGATGCTGAAAATTATGAGGAAACACAGCCACACCTGAACATGAGCAATTATTATATGATGGTAAGGAGTGAGGTCATGCGAGGCAGGTTCAGAAACTCTTTTTCAAATCCGGAACCTTTTACTCCTAATAAAAAGACGGAAGTAGATTTAACTTTACAGGGAATAAATCATACCTTTAAAAAAGGACATAAGCTACAGATCCAGATCCAGAGCACCTGGTTTCCGCTCATAGATCTTAATCCTCAAACTTATGTAGACAATATCTTCAAGGCTAACGAGGAAGATTTTAAGAAGCAAACGCATACTATCTATGGAGATTCGGCTATTGAATTCTCCTTATTGAAAGAATAAAAATTGACCTGTCGTGAAAAAAGTGGAAGCATCAGATCTTAAAATTATCGAACTCGAGAATTCGAGAAAAAGTCGTTTGCAGATCCTCAATTTTGGAGCGACAATTTTCAGTTTCAAAATAAAGAATAATAAAGGGAAACTTACCGATGTTATAGTCGGTCCACAGGAACCTTCAGATTATATAAGCAGCGAATACCGTGAGGAAAATAAATGTTTTGGTGCGACTGTAGGGCGTTTTGCAGGGAGAATAGCAAACGGAAAGTTCAAGATTGGGGAGGAAGAGTATGATCTTTATGAAGAATATGAAGGTGCCCATTTGCACGGTGGTCATTTTGGCTTTCAATACAGGTTATGGAATATTGAAAATGTTGAAAAAGGAGAGAATCCTTCTGTAAAACTTTCCTATATAAGTCAAAATCTGGAAGAAGGCTATCCGGGAACCCTAAGAGTTGAAGCGACCTATACGCTAACCGAAAAAAACGAGATCAAAATTTCTTATTTCGCAAAAACCGATAAAACTACCATTGTAAATATTACAAACCACAGCTACTGGAATTTGAACGGTGGAGGAAGTGTGAGTGATCATTTCATGAAAGTGAAGGCCTCGAAGATCCTTGAACTGGACGAAATAAATTTGCCCACGGGAAACCTCACCAAATTAAAAGATCATCCTAAAGATTACAGGGAAAGTCGGCTGCTGGGAAATCGCGAACTTGATGATGTTTATATCCTTGATGTGATGGAGAATGAGGTACAGGCGCAATTATTTTCTCCCTTAAGCGGAATAAAACTGCGGGTGAGGAGCAATCAGCCCGTTATGGTAATTTATTCGCCCGAAACTTTACCGCAAAAATGGACCTATTTGAGCAGAATAGATTCCAAATATCCGGCGGTGGCACTGGAGGCGCAAAATTATCCCGATGCCCCTAATTTCAGGAATTTTCCGTCCAGTTTATTGCAGCCGGGGGAGGAATATAAGAATGAGATCACCTTTTCATTCAGTGTAAAATAGTTGATATAAATTTTTATCGATTTATTAACTTTTGGGAATATAGTTCTATATTTAGAAAAATTTAAGATAATATTATGATGCAAATAATCTGTTGCATAACTTCCGCTCAAATTTATTTCTAACAACTAACTAACTAACGAACAACCTTAAACAGATCTTTTATGGAGTTTGAATTACTGGACCTGATAGTTTTCATTGCCTATGCATTGCTAATTATAGGAATTGGACTTTGGGTATCCCGAGGAAAAGGAGAAACCTCTGAAGATTATTTTCTTGCAAGTAAATCTCTGCCCTGGTGGGCCATTGGTGCTTCACTTATTGCCGCGAATATTTCGGCAGAACAATTCATTGGAATGTCAGGTTCGGGTTTTGCACTCGGTTTGGCCATTGCTTCGTATGAATGGATGGCTGCTCTTACCCTGATCATCGTGGGAAAATTTTTCCTTCCGATCTTTATTGAAAAGAAGCTTTATACCATTCCTGAATTTATTGAAGTTAGGTATAGCAAGAATTTGAAAACGATCCTGGCAGTTTTCTGGATCTGTTTGTTCATTTTCGTTAACCTTACCTCTGTGCTTTACCTGGGAGCCACAGCTTTAGATACCATAATTGGTACCGGTGACGGCTCTATTTTTATGGAAAGTATTATTGGGCTGGCACTTTTTGCCGCCGCATATTCCCTTTACGGCGGACTTTCAGCAGTTGCATGGACAGATGTGGTTCAGGTCGTGCTGCTCGTAGCGGGTGGACTTATCACCACTTTTATCGCTTTAGAACATGTATCACCCGATGGAAATATTTTCCATGGAATGGCAACCATCTATGAGCAGGTTCCTGCAAAATTCTCTATGATCCTTGATAAAGGTGAAATTATTACTCCTAATGGGAAAGATGCCTGGTGGGATCTTCCCGGACTTGCCGTTCTTGTAGGCGGAATGTGGGTTGCTAACCTTTATTACTGGGGCTTTAACCAGTATATCATTCAGCGTACCCTGGCTGCGAAAAGTTTAAGAGAATCCCAAAAAGGGATCGTGCTGGCCGGATTTCTTAAATTATTAATACCTCTTATTACTGTAATTCCCGGGATTATCGCTTTTGTATTAAACACCGATGCCGGAGGAAATATCGTCCAGGGAGTTACCGATCCTTCATTTTTCACCGCAAGCGGAAATGTGATTAACGATAACGCTGCTCCATGGCTGATCAAGCAATTTATACCTGCCGGTTTAAAAGGTCTTGTTCTTGCCGCACTTGCTGCCGCGATTGTTTCGTCACTGGCTTCTATGCTTAACTCAACGGCTACGATTTTTACAATGGATATTTACAAGCCTTTCTTTCAGAAAAAGAAAAATGAACAGCAACTTGTAAATGTTGGCCGGATTACAGCGAGTATCGCTCTAGTTATTGCCATTATTCTGGCGCCACAATTGAAAAGCCTGGGTCAGGTATTTCAATATATACAGGAATATACCGGTGTGGTAAGTCCGGGGATCCTTGCGGTCTTTATATTAGGTCTTTTCTGGAGAAAAACCACAAACAGAGCTGCAATTTGGGGTGTTCTGGTATCTATCCCGATCGCGCTTTACTTTAAAGTTGGACCTAACGGATGGATCGATTCTCCGTTTTTCGTTACCTGGCCTTTTATGCACCAGATGATGGCAACCTGGATCCTTACTATGATAATAATGGTGATCATCAGTTACGCTGAAACAGGTGGAACAATTCAGGAGAAATCAATCAAACTTACAAAAGGCTTATTCAAAACGGGCCCTGTATTCAATATTTGTAGTTTCGCGATAATTCTTATCCTCACAATGTTATACGCCCTATTCTGGTAAAAATTTGAAACTGAAACATAAAAAATCCCAAAACTCGCGGTTTTGGGATTTTTTTATGCTTTTTTAAACTTTCCTTGTAGAATCACGGTGAATAATGGTTGTTTTTAATTTGTAATCCATAAACTCATCCGGTAATTTATTTTCGATCCTGTCAATAGCGGTTTCAAGAGCCAGTTTGCCCTGTTCCTCTTCCTGCTGATCGATGACGCTTAGAGAAGGCCGAAAATTTTCTCCCATTACTCCGTTTGTAAATCCAATTACCGAAATATCTTCAGGAATACGGAAGCCTGCATTAAGGATACATTTGGTAACCTGAACTGCAGAGAGCTCATCAGAAGCGAGAATGCCGTCAATTTTTTCTTCCTGAAGTAGTTTCAGGAACTTCTGGTGTGGAAACTTATCATGGGTAAACTCAATAATGCGGTTTTTCATTTTCTGCCTTTTTGCGGCTTCCATATAACCGTCTCTGCGCTGGTCGTCCACACTGGTGAAAGGAATTCCTGTCGCGTAAGCCACTTTACGACACCCTGTTGATATAAGTTCCATAGTTGCCTGTTCTGCCTGCAGGGAATCGTTGATACTCACTTTGTCACATGGAATTCCTGCAAGAACACGATCAAAGAGAACCAGGGGTACATTATATTCTTTTAGATCCAGGAGGTGCTGGATCTGCTTTTTCGCCTGCGTCTCCTGAGAAATCGACATCACTATTCCGTCAACACTACCGGAAATGAGGGTTTCAATACTTTCTTTTTCTTTTTTTAAAGACTCATTGGAGATACAAATGATAAGCCTGTATCCCATTTCTGTAGCTTTAGCTTCCATCCCGTATAAAGCCTTGGCAAAAAAATGGGGAAGTATATCGGGAATGATCACTCCTATGGTTCGCGTTTGCATGGATTTAAGGTTGCGGCCCAGAGAACTAGGAATATAATGCCTTAGTTGTGCGGCTTCCTTTATTCTTTCGCGAGTCCTGGGGCTAATCTCGGGACTGTCATTTAAAGCCTTTGAGACTGTACTTATGGAAACATTGAGTTGTTTCGCCAGTTCCTTAAGAGTCACCTTTTGTTCCATTTACCGGTTTTTATTGCCTAAGATAATGAAATTCAGGAAGTTCGTTCAGCATTTTCGCAGCCTGCTCAGCAGTAATATCCCGCTGAGGCCCTGCAAACATTTCATAACCCACCATAAATTTCTTTACCGTTGCCGAACGGAGCAGCGGCGGATAAAAACTCATGTGAAAATGCCATTCCGGATGATCCTTTCCATCAGTCGGTGCCTGATGAATTCCTGAAGAATATGGGAAGGAGGTTTTGAAAAGATTGTCGTACTTGGTGGTTAGTTTTTTTAAAATTTCGGCATAAGCTTTTTCCTCCGATTCATTTAACTCACCAATATGCTGAAGATGTCTTTTAGGAATGATCATAGCTTCAAATGGCCATACCGCCCAAAACGGAATAAGAGCCACGAAATGCTCATTTTCTTCCAGTATTCTTTCATCTGCTTCCAATTCCTGCTCAAGATAATCGGCGAGTATGCTGCGCTGGTTAGCTTCCCAATATTCTTTGAATTTTGCTGATTTTTTCAGAATTTCTGTTGGAATAGATTTCTGAGACCAGATTTGTCCGTGCGGGTGCGGATTACTACAGCCCATCATGGCGCCTTTGTTCTCAAAAATCTGAACATAATTGATAAAATCATGGGAACTGAGTTCCTGAAATTCCTTTTTCCAGGTTTTGATGACTTCGGTAATATCTTCAACTTCCATCAGCGGAAGAGTAAGCGAATGATCCGGGGAAAAACAAACTACCTTGCAAATACCTCTTTCAGATTCGGCTGTTAACAAACCTTCCTTATAATCAAATTCTTCAATGTCGGGCAAAAGCGAGGAGAAGTCGTTAACAAAAGTGTAGGGTCTTTTATAATTCGGATTTTTCTCCCCGCCAGCCCTTTCATTGCCCGGGCAAAGATAGCATCCGGGATCATAAGTTGCTTTTTGAGGCGCTTTGCTTTCTTCAGTCTTTCCCTGCCACGGCCGTTTGGTGCGATGTGGAGAAACAAGGATCCATTCACCGGTTAGAATATTATACCTTCGATGCGATTGATTATCTAATTTTTCTTTCATGGTTTTGCTTCCTTTACAACAGTGGTTCCGGCATCAGGCAATACTTTGATCACATCGGGATCAATACCATATTTTTCTTTATAGGCCCGGCTCAATTCGGTTGAATAATGATCTATATGTTCATTTTCGATAAGATTAATGGTGCATCCTCCAAAACCGCCGCCCATCATTCGGGAGCCATAGATATAATTTTTATCCCTCGAGAAATCAACCATAAAATCCAGTTCTTTACAACTTACCTCGTACTGGTGCTGAAGACCTTCGTGAGATTGATACATCAGTCTTCCAAATTGTTTAAGATCTTCTTCTTTTAGGGCCTTAGTCGCTTCAATAACCCGTTCATTTTCTTCGATCACGTAAAGGCTGCGCCGGTATATCTTTTCGTCCAGTTGTTTTTTATAATTTTCTAAAGTTTTATGATCGACATCCCGAAGGCTTTTAACTTCCGGATGATCTTTTTGAATAATAGATACAGCTTTTTCGCATTCAGCTCTTCGGGTATTGTATTCGCTGTCTGCGAGGCTGTGCGAAACTTTGGTGTTCAGTAAAAGAAGGCTGCAATTTTTAAAATCAGCATGAATATATTCTGAATGCAGATCCCGGCAATCGAGAAGTATAAGGTTACCGCTTTTGCTCATTACCGAAGCATACTGGTCCATGATCCCGCAATTGTTGCCCACAAATTCATTTTCGGCTTTCTGAGATAGTTTTACAATATCAAGTTTGGAAAGCCCCAGGTTGAATAATTCATTAAGTCCGGCCGCGAGTCCGCATTCCAGGGCAGCCGATGAACTGATTCCTGCTCCAACCGGAAGTTCGCTTTTCAGGATACAATCAAAACCCCCGGGAGTTTTCCCCATTTTTTTCAGTTGCTCTAAGACGCCGAGAATATAATTTTCCCAGCCTGCCTGTTTTTCAAAAACTTCATCTATTCTGAATTCAAAACCTTTTCCGAAAGTTTCACTAAAAATACGACAGAAATTTTCGGTATTATTCGGCCTGAATTGGAATTTGATCTTTTTATCAATGGCTGAGGGAAGCACAAAACCTTCATTATAATCGGTGTGTTCGCCAATGAGGTTAATACGTCCCGGCGAATGAACACTCAGGCTCGCATTAAAATTGGCAAAATCTTCGGGTTTCTTTTGAAAGGTTCTGATATGCTTCAATGTGTTGCTTTTTCGTTTTAATAATAACAAATATATAATAAACGTAAAAATTACGCTAAAAATTTATTTTATAAAAATTTTAAATGGTTATATTTAATCAAAATTTAAGGAATGATGGCTTCAGCCCGCACAGATCTTTATCAGATTAAAGAAAAAATGTATGTGGCGACCGATTGTATTATCTTCGGTTTTGACTCTGGAAAATTGAAATTATTACTCTTCCGAAGAAGGGTGGAACCTTTGCGCGGAGAGTGGTCGCTGATTGGAAGTTTTGTAAGGCTCGATGAAGATATAGATGTGGCAGGACATAGAGTTTTAAAGGAGATTACAGGCCTCGACAAGGTTTTTATGCAGCAGCTAAAAACTTACGGTAAGAAAGACAGGGATCCAGGATACCGGTGTATTTCTGTTGCTCAATATGCCCTAATCAGAATTGAAGAGCATGATGAGCAACTGGTTGAAGAACATGGTGCCCACTGGTTTGAAATTGATGATTTGCCCGAGCTGATTCTCGATCATCGCCAGATGGTGGATGATGTGCTGGCGCAAATTCGGCAGAATGCGCGTTACCGGCCTATTGGTTTTGAATTATTGCCGGAGAAATTTACCATCCCGCAGTTACAGCTTCTTTACGAGGCTATTTATCAGAAAAAGCTGGATTCGCGTAATTTCAGAAAAAAGGTTTTATCACTAAATGTCCTGGAAAAGCTGGATGAAAAAGACCGGAGCGGAAGCAAGCGCGGAGCTTTTCTTTATAAATTTAACTATAAGAATTACCAGCAATTGATGGATTCGGGATACAATTTCGAGATTGTATAGCATCTTTAGTGCTTCCCGAATTTTTTCATCTTATATAACTGTCTATTTTACGTTTATTAGTATTTTTAAGAAAATTAATCACAATGGCTCATAAGATCAACAGAAGAAATGCCCTAAAAAATATCGGACTGGGAGTGGGTTTTATCGGACTCTCCAGTATTTCCCCAATTTTAGCTTCGGAAAAAATTGAGAAACCTGCCTTTTCCGGAAAGATCAGGCATTCCGTTTGTCGCTGGCCCTATGGAGATATCCCGTTAAAGGAATTTGCCCAGGCCTGCAGAAAAATGGGAATTACAGGTATGGATCTTTTAAAACCTTCAGAATGGGATACCGTTGAAAAAGAAGGCCTGGTCTGCTCGATGGCCACCGATGATTTTGCGAGTATCGCCCACGGTTTCAATAATCCCGATAACCACGCGCGGCTTCAGGAAGCTTATCGCGGACTCATAGACAAAGCCTCTGCTCATAATATTAAAAATGTGATCTGTTTTTCTGGAAATCGGAACGGCATGGATGAGGAAACCGGCATCGTAAACTGCATCAAAGGTCTGACTCCCTTGCTCGACTATGCCGATAAAAAGAACGTGACCATGGTGATGGAGCTTCTCAACAGCAAAGTAGATCATAAAGATTATATGTGCGACCATACCGATTGGGGAGTGGCCCTGGCGAAAAGGCTCGACCGTCCTAATTTTAAATTACTCTACGATATTTACCATATGCAGATCATGGAAGGAGATGTGATTCGAACCATTCGTGATAATCATGAGTATCTCGCCCATTACCATACCGGCGGCGTACCTGGCCGGAATGAGATCGATGATACCCAGGAACTTTATTATCCCGCGATCATGAGAGCGATTCATGATACCGGTTTTGAAGGTTTTGTAGCGCAGGAGTTTATTCCCACCTGGGATGATAAACTCGCTGCCCTGAAACAGGGAATTGAGATCTGTGATATTTAAAAATTTAATGTAATATACCCAATGAAAAACCCCTTATTTCATTCCTTAATTAAAATAGCAAACCCACAATAATGGTAAAAAAGACTCTCTTACTGGCTGTTATATTCCTTGTCTTTGGCCAATCATTCGGTCAGTCATACTCTCTCGATGCACGTGTGGCTAGCCTTAAAGTTCAATCAGCACACCTCGAAATGGAAGGTGAAAATATCCAAGGAGAAACGATTGGTATTAACAACCAATACTTAACCATGGACGGGGAGCCGACCATTCTTATAACCGGGGAATTTCATTTTTCACGCTATCCAAATGAGCATTGGAAGGAGGCCATTCAGAAAATGAAAGCAGGTGGCATCGACGTAATTGCTACTTATGTTTTTTGGAACATGCATGAAGAACAGGAAGGGGTGTTCAGCTGGGAAGGTGACAACAATCTTCGCCAGTTTATTCAATTATGTGCTGCAAATGATATGAAGGTCATCCTCAGGGTGGGACCCTTTTGTCATGGTGAAATCAGGAACGGCGGACTTCCTGACTGGTTGCTCGGCAAGATGCTCACAATCCGTTCCAACGACCCGGAATATTTGAAATATGTCGATCGTCTGTACCACCAAATCGGTATTCAGGTGAAGGGTCTTTTGTTCAAGGACGGCGGACCTATTTTCGCCATTCAGTTGGAAAATGAATATCAGCATTCGGCATCACCCTGGGGTTTGACTTATCCCGCTCAGCCCTTTGATTTTACGGCTGCTGAACGAGATCGTCAGCTTACTCAGGAGGGGGTTAGCATTTCGAAGGAAGAAAATCCATATGCGGAGCTGGGAAATCAGCATATGTCCGTACTCAAGTCGCTCGCACAAAAAAACGGACTAAATGCTCCGATATACACGGCCACCGGTTGGGGGAACGCCGCCGTAATAAAGAATGAAACACTCCCTGTTCAGGCCGCTTATCCCTATCCGGGATGGGC